>JBBRDQ010000197.1:0-9439 GCA_038203695.1 Chitinophagales bacterium | reverse complement strand
ATCGACCCGTCGGTGCAGTATTTCGACAAAAACGGGTTCCGGCACAAACTGCTGGGGCGCTACTACTCGGTCCATAATAACAACAGCGGCAACCAGAGCAACGACAGTCGCATGACGTATACCGAATACCAGATTCAGAAGCAATTCGAACGCATTAACCTGGTGACGACGGCCGGCGTGGTCGGCATTTTCAATAAGGTAGATGCAGCGCTGTATAACAACGGCATTTATAAGACCCGCAATCTGGCGGGTTATCTGCAGGCCGACTGGAAATTGTTGAAACGTTTGAACCTTTCGGCCGGCGTGCGCTATGAACAAAACCGCGTACAGAGTCCGGATACCATTCGCATCGACGCCAATAACATTCAGGTGATCCCGAATGGCGAATCGAAAGAGAGCAAACCGGTGTTGCGCATCGGCGCGAATTACCAGATTGCCAAAGCGACCTACCTGCGCGCTTCCTGGGGGCAGGGGTACCGCTACCCTACCATCGCGGAAAAATTTATCAGCACGGATTTCAGTACCATCAGTGTGGTGCGGCCCAATCCCAAATTGGTGTCAGAAACCGGCTGGACGACGGAAATTGGGCTCAAACAAGGCTTTCGAGTGGGCCAATGGCAAGGTTTCGTGGACGTGACCGGCTTCGTATCGGAATACCAGAAGATGATGGAATTCGTGCTGGCTGCGGTGTTCCCCAAGATCGCTTTCGAGTCGCAAAATACCGGTGATACGCGCATCAAAGGCATCGAATTTTCCGTACAGGGGCAAGGCAAGTTACTCGGCGGCACGGTGACGTTACTGACCGGTTTTACCGGCATAGACCCCACCTATAAAGTGTTTGATAGAAATACGCTCGGTTCGTCCAGCGAAATTAATGTGTTGAAATACCGCTATCGCAAAACGTTTAAATTGGACGTCGAATATGCGCGCAGCCGTTTCGCAGCGGGTTTTTCGACGCAGTATAACAGCCACATGCAGGCGATCGATGCATTATTCGAAGGTGCCTTGCCGGGGGTAAAATCTTTCCGCGACCGCCACAACAAAGGTTTTAACCTGGCCGATCTGCGTTTGTCGTACAACATAACTAAAACGTTGAAAGTCAGTTTTTTATGCACTAATTTACGCAATGAGGAATACACCGTACGGCCGGCCCAACTGGAAGCGCCTCGTGGTTATACCCTCCGTATCGATAAAAAATGGTAGCGAACATGCGGACGTACGTATTAAATAGTATGGGATTTTTGGCCGTCGCAAGTCTGTTGTTACTGACCCATTGTCAGCCATCCGGGCCGGCCGTGCCGGCCATAGATCCGGCCACGCCCCATTTTCAATGGAGCAAAGCACCGATTGTGCTGGAAAAAGAAGGTAAGGCGAATTGGTGCAACCTACAGTTTGCAGAAGGCGTACCGATCAATGCCGATGCGACCAACTTCAACCGACGATTTTTCATGCTGAACAGCGGAACGTACCGCGTAGTCGTGCGGGTAGACGATGCGGCCTGTTCCTTTTTGCTAAAGAAAAAAAATGCCACTACGGTGGAGATTTTTACGGATAATAATTTCCCGCACTGCCTTTCAAGCCATACCAATTTTACGCTCTCGGAAAGCGGTACCGACTTGAAATATACCTCTTCGCGCATTGAATTTCCGCTTTCCGTCTTGCCCACTACCGCAGCGGGCACCCTGCAAATCATCCTGGAATTGCCACTTAATTCCAATTATGGCATGCTGGTGCACCGCGAACCCGGTAAGTAATCCACCTCTCCTAACTTGTAACTCACAACTAAAATGGGTCTATGCTGAAACCAATGTTAACCTTCGTAATCGCCACCGGTATTGTGCTGAGCGCCTGTGTAAATAATTCGCAACGCCCGGGCACCTCCGGCGACAAAGTCCCCGACACAGCCAATGCCGACGCCCCGCCGCCCGATGCCGCCGATTTACTGGCCGTTTTGCAGGGGAAATGGCAAAACGAGACTGATTCCACGGATGTGCTGGAAATCGCCGACACCAAAATGCACCATTTCAACAATGGCAAATTCAGTTTTGCGTCCGATATAGAGATCGACGGCAAAGGCAAATCAATCCCCTGCCAGGTCGACACCCTCGATACACAGAACGGCTGGTGTTTTGTAGAAAAAGGCCAATATGATGTCCAGTGCAATATCGTGTTGCGATGCGATGGAAAGGTGCTGCAATACCGGGCGCTGGGTGCGGCCGATGGCCTGCTGCGTTTTAAAAAAATATGAGCAAATAAACGCCGGGTTCGTTTTACCGCCCATACTTCGCTATTTTTGCGGCGAATTGCCGGAGATGATTCGATTTTGTGTGGCTACCAGAAAGGCCCACCGATACGAATGTGCTCGATTTTATAAAGCAACATCCATTTTATCATGTTTACGATCAACATTTATTTGCGTTTTGCCCTGATTGCGGTTTGTATTTTGGGCAGTATTGTCCTGATTGCCACGGGCTTTAGTTGGGGTTACTATGTACCTTTATTGGTGGCGGGGCTTATTTTACTGGCGGGTTATCTGATGCTGGGCACGATTATGTCGACCAATCAGTTGCTGGGTCAACAGCGTTTGCAGGAAGCGGAAGCGCGGCTGCGGCTGACTTTTTTCCCAAAAATCCTGTTGGTCGGTTATAAAGGAGTCTACTATATGACCCATGGCGCACTGGCTATGCAGAAGCGCGACTTCCCAACGGCGGAAGTCTGGCTGAAAAAATCGCTCGAAGCAGGTTTGCCATCCGACAACGAAAAAGGCGCAGCCATGCTGCAACTGGTCATGATTGCGGCCAATAAAAACAACCTGAAATCCGCACAGATTCAGTTTGCCGAGTTGAAAAAACTGACGATCACCGAGCCGATGCTCAAAGACCAGATCAAAGAAGTGGACAAACAAATGAAGCAGGCGGGCCAATCTATGAACCCTGCTACCATGGCGATGATGGGCGGAAAGGGATTCCGGCCGGGCGGAAAACGGAGACAGCCACCGATGCGGTAGGGAGCGTGAAAAATGAAAATAAACAGCGCCGTCAACACTAAATTGCTTAGGTTGACGGCGCTGTTTTACATGGAAATTTTAGCAGACTATATCAATTAATAGATTTTCAGCCACTTAGCGCCGTGCAAAAAAGAAGTGCATGCCGACTACAAAATCCCAGGCAGTCGTATTGGTCCGGGTAGTTTGATTTGCATTGTCCACAGTTAACGTATTGCGACTAATGCCGTAATTGTATTTGGCCTGTGCTTCCAATGACACCCGGTTATTGGAAAATATCGCATAACCCGGCCCGACACCAAAGGTGGAAATACTGGTGCGTACCGTTTGCGCGATGCCGCCAGCGTCCGCAATATCCGTTTCCGATTTACCATAGCCATATACAGCGCCGACAAAGAAAGCCTGATCGCCCGCGAATGGCAGATACAGCCGGGCAAAAGGTCCGAACAACAATTTTGTATCGGAGGTCTTTAGATTATTGGTAGCGGAATTTTGGGTCTTATCGCGGGAAGAAGTCAGTAAATAGTCCATACCGAGTCCGAAGGAAAAATTGCGGACGATAAAATAACCAATCGAAGGGGTGATGTGAAACTGGTAGACAGAATTGCCGCCGCGTACCACGCTGCCGCTACTGGAGATCTGTACATTCGTCACCGAGTTTACATAACCGAGTCCCGAGCCGATCATAAAATTACCGCCGTTCAGCGCTTCATTCTGGGCATGGGAAGTATATTGCAGGAATGTCAAAAATGCGACAAAAAGGGCCGTCAGGCGAAGTTGGATTCTCATGTTTATGTTAGTTGTAGGATGAAAAAGTAAGGATGATTAATTTCATACTATAAAACTATATACCAGCTAGTAACCCTGATTTTTGGGTACATTTGTGGATTTTATTGCCCAAATGTCATTGCGTGGGGCTTTTTTTACTCATTGCGCCAGGGTTGCATACAAATAGGGTTGCGATTGCGGTACAATTTGTTGCACCGGAACAAATAAGTGGGTGTCGCGAGTACCACGTATAAATACCTGATTTTACAGTCTGGTTCGCTGCATCATACTAATGATAATATTAAAACAATACCTTTGTCTAGTCAAAATTAGATCGGTCTATATAGCAAATTGATTACCTACAAAAAAGTCCCTGGCGTAACTCAAATTGCGCGACCAATACATTATAAATCAAGCACTTGCACGAACAAAACAATCACTTTAAGAGAAAACCTTATGTTACAAAAAAACAAATCTTTGTGGTTTATGCTTGCCATAAGCCTCTTCTTGTTACCATCAGTTCTGCAGGCCCAGATTTGGTCCAACGAGATCCACTACCAAAATACGGGGGCGGATGTCAATGAAAAAATTGAGTTAGCCGGATTAGCGGGTACTTCGCTCACTGGCTGGAAAATCCAGTTTTATGAAGGTACAACTGGATTCATTTATGCGACTGCCAACCTATCAGGTTCGCTTTCTGCAGCCAACTGTACTGTAAATGGTCAGGGTCTCGGCTTGTATGTCTTGGATGTAATGGCCGCGACCGGTTTTAGCTTCGGGAACGGAAATGGCGGACCGGATGGCTGGGCGCTGGTAAATGGAAATACTACCGTTGAACTGCTCTCTTATAACGGCACTTTTACGGCTCTGGACGGTGCAGCCAGTGGTATGCTTAGCGTCGATATCGGCACGGTCGAACCCTTCAATTGTTCGGCGACCAGTTCGATCCAGCGCACCGGCACTACCACCTGGGTATTTGCGGATGGAACCAATACGTTTAATGGGACTACCGGGGCATGTAACACCATCCAGTACAACCCGAATGCGCCACAACCGCCGGCCTCCAATGCCGGTCCGAACCAGGAAATCAGCCTCGGATCTACCGCCACGCTGGCCGCTATCGCCACCGATGGCACCGGTACCTGGAGTGTGTTCAGTGGCCCGTCTACCTCGAATGCCCAATTCAGCAGCACGAGTGCGGCCAATGCAGTATTTACACCCGCCGGCGGCGTTGGCACTTACGTGTTGCGCTGGTCGGTCACCAATGGCGTCAGCACCGCCACCGACGATGTCAATATACTGGTAGATCCATTGCCGCCAGCGGCCAACTTACAGATCTGGAGTAACGAAATACACTACCAGAACAACGGACCAGATATCAATGAAAAAATTGAAGTAGCCGGACCTGCCGGCACCAACCTGGCCGGCTGGAAAATCCTGTTTTATGAGGGTAGCACCGGCGCTGTATATGCTACCGCGCTGTTATCCGGCACGCTGCCCAATTCCTGTACCGTAGGTGGCCAAAATATCGGCGTGGCCGTGGTGGATGTACTTGCCGCGACGGGCTTTTCTTTTGGCAATGGCATTGATGGCTGGGCCTTGGTTTTTGGCGCCACACCGGTTGAATTTTTATCATACAGCGGCACATTTACGGCTACGAATGGTTTTGCCAGCGGTCTGACCAGCGTTGATATCAATGCAGTAGAACCCACTGCAACCGCTGCCACCAGTTCGATCCAGCGTACCGCAATCGTAACCTGGGTGTTTGCAGAAGGCACTAATACGTTCGGAGCCTGTAACAGCACCCAATACAACCCCAACGGGCCACAGCCACCGGTGGCCAATGCTGGTCCCGACCGTGAAATCAGTGTGGTGGGTGCCGCGACTATGGCAGCCATCGCTACCAATGGCACCGGAGTATGGAGTGTTGTGAGCGGCCCGTCTACCTCCAATGCCCAATTCAGCAATACAGCGGCGGCCAATGCCGTATTTACACCCGCCGGCGGAGCAGGCACCTATATCTTGCGCTGGACCGTGGTGAGCGCGAATAATTTTCCCAATGTGGCCGACGACGCCAGTGTGATTGTCTATGAACTGCCTCCATCCCAGTGCGACCAAATTTTTTCCAATGAAATTCACTACCAGAATAACGGAGCCGATGTGAACGAACGTTTAGAACTGGCTGGTCCGGCCGGTACAGCATTAAGCGGCTGGAAAATTCAGTTTTACGAAGGCTCAAACGGCACCGTGTATGGCACGATCAATCTATCCGGCACGCTGCCGAATACGTGTACGGTAAGCGGTATTAATATAGGCGTCGTAGTGGCTGCCAGTTTTCCGTTTGGAAACGGGCCGGACGGCTGGGCGTTAATCTTTGGCGCTACACCGGTTGAGTTCTTCTCTTACGGCGGCTCCTTTACGGCTATCAACGGTTTTGCGGCCGGTATGACCAGTGTCAATATCGGAGCTACTGAACCCAATACGACTTCCGCCAACAGTTCAATTCAACGCAGCGGAGCGTCAAACTGGGTATTCGCCGAAGGTACGAATACCTTCAATACCTGTAATACCAATCAGTATTTTTGCCCCAAACCGGTGGCCAATGCCGGTCCAAACCAGTTGCTTTGCGGCGGAACCAGCGCTACGCTGGCCGCTACCGCCTTCAATGGCACCGGTACCTGGAGCATCGTCAGCGGCCCGGCTACGGCACTGAGTCAATTCAGCAGCACAAGTGCCGCGAATGCTACCTTCACTCCGGCGGGCGGTACTGGTACCTATACCCTGCGCTGGACCGTCGGCGCGGCAGGTTTCCCGGATGCCAGCAGTGTGGTCGATATCGAATTCCGTGCAGTACCCAATGCCAACATCAACGGTGAACTGGTTATCTGTCCGAGTGGAAGCCGGGTGTTGACTGCTACCGGTGGTGGCACGTATGTCTGGAATACGCTCGCGACGACCGCCGCGATCACCGTATCTACCGCTGGTAATTATACCGTTACGGTAACAAACGCCGGCTGTACCAAGACGGCCACCGCCACGACTAGTATATTGACTGCCGGGACCATAACGGCCAGTCCGAGCATTCCTGGTATAAACGGCTCCGCGGGCGTGTGCTTTGGTAATACGATCACCTTGAGCAGTAATGGTACACCAGGTGGTACGTGGAGCACTATCACTTCGTTTCCGGTAGTTTCCGTCGCTCCGACCGGCGAGGTGACTCCTTTGCAGGCGAGTCCTTCTGCGGATACAAGTAGCATTTCTTATAGAGTAACGGCTACAGGTTGCGTTGCGGGTGCCATTAGAACCGTGGAAGTACTGGGTCTTAATCCAGGTACCATCAGTGGCACCACCACTTTGTGCGCCGGCACCACCAGCGCGCTGACCATCACTGGCGTAGCCGGTGGCACCTGGAGCACCAGCGATATGGGCGTAGCCAACGTAAATACATCCTCTGGTGTCGTAAGCGGCGTTTCCGGCGGCATGGCCATTATCACTTATACGGTGAGTTCGGGCGGTTGTAGTAACAGTACCACTGTGATGGTGACGATAAAACCCACCCCGTCCGCGACCATCACCCCCAATCCAAGTCCCGTGTGTGCCAACAGCACTTTGAACCTTTCGGTACCCAATGCGGGCATAGGCGCTTCCTACAACTGGTCGGGCAATGGCATTACCAATACAAACAGCAACGCCACGTCCGCCATTCCAACTGCCAGTGGGCTGCAAGCCTATTCGGTAATTATTACCGGCAGCAACGGTTGTAGCGCCACCGGCTCCGTGAACGTAAACGTGAATGCGCAGCCTGATGCCACTATCACCCCCAATCCGAACCCGATTTGTGTAAATGCGTCCCTTACCCTCTCTGTACCTTCGGCCGGCGTCGGTGCATCTTATGCCTGGGCAGGTGATGGTGTAACCAATAGTAATTCCAACGTTACCAATGCGACGCCTAATGTTTCCGGTCCACAAACGTATACTGTCATCGTTACGGCAAGCACCGGATGTTCAAACACTGGTACTGCTTTAGTGACGGTCAACCCACTTCCTCCAACGCCTACTATCTCCGGCGGCGGTACATATTGCGGTGGCAGTTTGGTGTCGTTGGGTGCCAGTGCAGGCAGTAGTTATAGGTGGGAACGCGAACCTTCCAATAATTTAGCGCTATACGCCGGCACGCTATTGGGTGCCAGCCAAACCCAGTCGGTTACCCAATCCGGTGTCTATGTGGTTACCGTAACCCAAAGTACCGGTTGTACGTCGGTGGCCAGCACGATTGTCAATATTGCCGATTATGTCTTCTCCGGTTCCATCAGTGGGAGCGATCCGGTGCAGATTGGCCGTTTAACGAGAGATGGAAATATTTCTTCCTGCGCTGCGCCAAATACTTGCGTGTTGGGGGGGTTCAGTTCCGGTAATAGAAATTACGACCAATACGCTGTAGTTAACCCGACTAACGGTGCGATTTGCGTAACTGTTGGTATAAATTCTACATGTGGTAACGCTGCTTATGTCGTTACTTACCTGAATAGCTTCGATCCGAATAATATTTGCACCAATTATCTGGGTAGAGAAGGCGTTTCTGAGGATGTCATGTATCACACAGTCACTGTACCGGCCAATCAAACCCTGGTGGTGGTGGTACACGGCGTTAACGTTGGTAATACCTGCAATAACTACACTTTATACGTGGATATGCCGGGCTCATTCCCGGGACTCGCTGTAACTTCTTCCAGCCCTGTTTGTCCGGGCACTGCGTTCAATCTTACTGCGACTCCGTATAAAGCTGTTACCTACAGTTGGGCCGGAAATGGTGTCGTCGCTTCTACTGCGAATACCACTACGGCAATCCCATCAGCGAGTGGTCCACAAACCTACAGTGTCACCGCAACCCTGGCGAGCGGGTGTACCTCGGCATCTGCCAGTAAGGTAGTGACCGTAAATCCGATCATCGGGTGCCCCACTACCTACAACCCGACGAATGGCCAGACCAATGTCGCGCTGACTATCGGCCTGCTCGACTGGAACGATGTACCGGGCGCGACCAGTTATCTGGTATCCTTTGGCACCAATGCGCCGAACTATAACAATATCCTGAACAATGTGACGGTTGCAATAAGCAATGCATCGATCGGCGCATTATTATTACCCAACCAGACCTACGGATATAAAGTAGTGCCGGTAGGCATTTGCGGCAATGGTGTAGGCTGCGCAACGGTGACCTTCTCGACCTGTATACCCACGTTTACCTGTCCGGCCAACCGCAATGTGAATTTGAATGCCAACTGCGCGATGGTCATCCCCGACCTGATCAGTGGTTTGGCCGCAGATCCGGGTTGTGGGACACTCTTCTTTATGCAAAACCCGATCATCGGGACGACTGTTCCTTCGTCCCACAACGGCACCGTAGCGGTCACGATTACCCCCAACGATCCTGCGGTACCAGCCTGTACGGTTACGCTGACGGGCAAGGACATTACCCCGCCCACCATCACTTGCCCTGGCAACCAAACTGCGGTGCCGGCACTGGCGGCTACTTGTAATGCGGTGATCAACGGTATTAATGCCACCACGGGCGACAACTGCGGTGCTGCGCTCTCCTATGTGCTCAGCGGCGCTACCACGGCCAGCGGCAACGGACAAGCCAGCGGCCTGACGTTCAACAGCGGT
>JBBRDQ010000196.1:0-9546 GCA_038203695.1 Chitinophagales bacterium | reverse complement strand
GATCCCTTTCACACGGTTGTGTGAAAGGGATCGTTCTTTTTTATTGGTGCGTTGGTGCTTCCTGCTGCAATTAACTGCCAGTCAACAATACTGCGATCAGGTAGTCGGCCAGCAAAATCAAAATATCGCTAAATACGACCGCCCGTGTGCTTGCCTGACCCAATTCAATACTGCCGCCTTTGACAAAATAGCCCTGATAACAGGAGACCGTTGTCAGGATGTAAGCAAAAACAAAAGATTTCACGTACATCATTACCACATTGAAAGGCGCAAAAAATGAGCGCACCCCTTGTACATATTCATCGTCGGTAATCAATCCGGTCGGCACGCTGGCCAGATAACCACCCAAAATCGCCACAAAAGCCGAAAAACTGACCAGCAAGGGAATCACGAATAGCCCGGCGATCAGTTTGGGCGTAATCAGATAAGCCGCCGTATTTACGCCCATCACTTCCATGGCGTCGATGTGTTCCTTTTGGCGCATCCCGCCGATCTCCGCCGCCATATTCGAACCTACCTTGCCGGCTAATACCAGGCAAGTGATCGTTGGCGACAACTCGATCAGCGCCAAATCGCGGACGATATAGCCAATATAATAACGTGGCACCAATTGCCCATCCAACTGATAAGCAAACTGCACGGCAGCAACCGCTCCGATAAATACAGAGATGAGGCAAACGATAATCAGTGATCCAACGCCGATATCATTCATTTGCCGGGTGGTCTCTTTCCAGTACATCGATACCTTTTCAGGCCGGCCGAATGCCTGTTTCATCATCATCAGATAACGACCCAGATCGTCGAGGTACAGGAAACGGGTAATTACTTCCATGTTATAATCAGTTGATTGTGTTCATTTTGTCGAGTCTTTGTAAAACTACCGGCCGACCATGTCTTCCGGTTTGACCCAGGCATCGAATTCTTCGGCGGTAAGATAGCCTAATTTAACGGCTGTTTCTTTCAAGGTCGATCCCTCCCGGTGAGCGGTCTGGGCAATTTCGGCGGCTTTGTAATAACCGATCTTGGTGTTCAGCGCAGTCACCAGCATCAGCGAATTATTAACGTGCTTGCGGATATTCTCTTGCAGCGGCTCGATACCAACCGCACATTTATCATTGAATGAAACACAGGCTTCCCCAATCAACCGCGCGGAATGGAGGAAGTTGTAGATCATCAACGGCTTGAACACATTAAGTTCAAAATGTCCGTTGGAACCGCCAATATTGATCGCCACATCATTGCCCATTACCTGCGCCGCTACCATCGTCATAGCTTCACATTGCGTTGGATTGACTTTGCCGGGCATGATCGAAGAACCGGGTTCGTTGTCCGGAATATGAATTTCGCCGATCCCGGAGCGTGGGCCGGAAGAAAGCATGCGCACATCGTTGGCGATTTTCATCAGACTGACTGCGACGGTTTTCAAGGCACCATGCGCCTCGACGATGCCATCATGGGCCGCCAGCGCCTCAAATTTATTGGGCGCCGTCACGAACGGCAGCCTGGTCAAGGCAGCGATATGACGGGCCACGTTTTCAGAGTAGCCTTTGGGCGTATTGATCCCGGTACCGACTGCGGTGCCTCCAAGTGCGAGTTCGGACAAATGCGCCAAGGAATTGTTGATTGTACGCAGGCCATGGTTGAGTTGCGCTACGTATCCGCTGAACTCCTGCCCAAGCGTCAATGGCGTCGCATCCATAAAGTGTGTTCGGCCGATCTTTACAACATTCATAAAGGCTTCCGATTTTGCATGTAATGTGTCACGCAATTTTTCAATACCCGGAATCGTCACTTCGACCAGCATTTTATAGGCTGCGATGTGCATCGCTGTCGGAAAAGTATCATTCGACGACTGCGATTTATTGACGTCATCATTGGGATGCACAAATTTTTGCTCGTCGGCCAGGGTGCCGCCGTGCAGCACGTGCGCCCGGTAGGCAATCACTTCATTGGCGTTCATATTGCTCTGCGTACCGGAGCCCGTCTGCCAGACGACCAGTGGAAACTGATCATCCAGTTTGCCGGCTAATATTTCATCGCACACCTGTCCGATCAGATCGGACTTTTCCTGGGGCAGGATACCCGCATCCAGATTAGTCAGCGCGGCGGCTTTTTTCAAAAATGCAAAAGCGCGGATGATCTCAATCGGCATCCGGTTGGTATCGCGGGCAATTTTAAAATTTTCAATCGAGCGTTGCGTTTGCGCGCCCCAGTAGACGTGAGCAGGTACTTGAACCTTGCCCATCGTATCTTTTTCAATGCGGTATTCCATATTTATGGTGCGGATATTTATTGACTGCGCAAAAGTACCAAAATCCCCACCGCAAAAATATTTCCTGCAAAATTCATCGGTCTACTTCAGAATTCACGCATATATTTGCCACTGCTGGCACTCTTTCTTCTGCGCACTTTTT
Organism: Chitinophagales bacterium; assembly: GCA_038203695.1. Lineage (GTDB taxonomy): Bacteria > Bacteroidota > Bacteroidia > Chitinophagales > Saprospiraceae > M3007. The sequence goes on along the minus strand of JBBRDQ010000196.1, from coordinate 7,132 downwards.
CCCAACAATATCTAACGCCTCCATTTATTCACTTTTTCACTCCTTAATCAATGGCAATTAGTCTTTCAAAAGGCCAAAAAATAGACGTCGGCCTCACAAACATCAGTGTCGGTCTGGGCTGGAATCCCAATGAGGGCACCGGGCAGGCATTCGACCTGGACGCTTCCGCATTTATGCTCAACGCCAGCCGTAAAATACCGACCGAAGGCCATTTTGTTTTTTACAATAATGTGGACGCTCCGGATAAATCCCTGCACCACTCCGGCGATGACCCGACTGGTGGTAATTCCGACGGGGGCGATGACGAAAGTATTTCGGTTGATCTGAACAAGATCAGCAGCGACATCCAGGAAATACTCTTTATCGTGACGATCCACGACGCCGCCGGCCGCCGCCAGAACTTCGGGCAGGTGCGCCAGTCTTATATCCGGATTGTAGACAATAACAGCGGCGCAGAAATAGCCAAATATGAACTGGATGAAGATTTTTCAATCGAAACTTCGATCGAATTTGGGCGTTTGTACAAACGCGGCGATGCCTGGAAATTTGAAGCCTCGGGCATCGGCTACAAAGAAGACCTGATTTATTTTGTGCAGAAATATTATGACGGCGGCGTGACCAGTTAGGAAAAACATCGCTTGAAATCAATAAAAAAGGCCCGAAACACGCATGTTCGGGCCTTTTTTATTGATTTTTTCAAATTTTTCTTATCGTACGATGGTCACATCGCCCGAATAGGTTATCTCTTTTTCATCAATAAATTCAACTGTCGCATAAAAGGTGAAAACACCCATTAGGTCCTGGCCTTTATAGGTTCCATCCCAGCCCAGATTTGGATCGTTCAGATCGATATTTCCGGTTTCATAAATTAAACTCCCCCAGCGGTCGTACACGCGCAATAAGCGAATAGATTTAGCCGCCGGGCCGCCATAAAGCGTGAACCGGTTATTCAAACCGCTTTTATCCGGGGCAAATACATTGGGAATGTAAACGGGGCGATCTTCTTTTACCAGAATCCGAATGGTATCGAGCCCTACACATCCGTCTTCGTCCGTTACCCGTACCACATAAATCTGACTACTGACCGCGTTAAGCGTTGGATTGGGGCAGTCCGCGCAACTCAGCCCCAGACCCGGCCCCCATTCAAACGTAACCGGACGACCTACGGGCGTCGTAAAAGTAGTAATATCCAAGGGAAAACCCAGTTTGAGCGTCGTATCAGACGGCATGGCGGTGACTGTAACCGGCGGCGGCTGTGACACGGATGCAAATACGGAGTCCACGCAACCAAACGCATCTTTTACCTTCACCCAGTAGTCGCCGGCCGCCAGTCCGGTAAGTACATTCGTAGCGGCGTACACTGCACCATCGGTACTGTAGGTATAATCCGGTCGACCTCCGCCGCCTTCAACGGTGATTGCGCCAGTGGGTAAACCATTGCAAAGCACATCCAAAACATCCAGCAAGGACAGATTTACATCCGGCGGCTCGGTCACAAATGCAGCACCAATAATGGTGCATTCATTGCCATCGGTCACCGTGACGCTGTATTGACCGGATACGAGATTATTGGCTTTTTTAGTACCCTGACCATCCGACCAGGCGTATTGATAATTATTCACCCCTCCTGACGCAAGGGCTTCCACCATGCCGTCGTCAGCGCCAAAACAGGAAATGTCGATCGTATCCATGGCCAGTTGCAACAGCGGATTATCTGTGACGGTCACGGTAAAATTGCCTTTGCACAAAACATCGTCAATCGCCTGAATCGTGTAGATGCCCGCAGCAAAACCGCCCATCATATTTTCAGGAATAAAGCCACTGCCCCAATCATACTGAATAGGCGGTTTCCCATTCAGTATATTCATTGTAATTATTCCGTTGGCATCGCCAAAACAAAGCGGTTTGGTCACGTCCGCGTCTACGGTTAAAACCCTTTCTTTTACCTCGATATCCAAATTCGTCCGGCAATTATTAGCGTCGCGGATCTCTAGCGAATAGACTCCTACTCCAACGTTGCTCAGTGTATTGCTGGTCTGAAACCCGGCCCCGTTCCAGTTATATTCATAAGGCGGGGTGCCCATTTTCGGATTCGTCACTCTAATTTCTCCATTGGCCGTACCGTTACAATCGGGAGCGGCGATCACGGTATCTACTTCCACATCCGGATAGATCAGCGCATTTTGAATGGCCGTTACTTTACAGCCCAGATCGGTTTCAAGCGTCATTACCACCGGATGCAGGCCAGGGCTATTGAATTGCACGTCGTGTGGACCCTGTCCGGTAGCCGTTTGCGGCACCGCGTCTGCGCCAAAACTCCATTTCCAACTCGTAATAGCACCGATTGAAAAACTGGAAGAGTCGATTACTTTAATCAAGGTACCCAAGCAAACCGCCATGGGATCGGTTACAAATTTCGCTTCCGGACCCAAAAACAAGCCTGTTCCACCGAATTCGACATTAAAACCATTGCCGGTCTCTGAGAAATTATTGATCACCAGTGCATAGGTTTCTCCGGCTATCATATTAAAAGGGGATAGCCAGGCGTCATCGCCCGCTTCCTGACAGCCGGCATCTTCGCTAATATCCGCATCTCCGGCCCGCAGACCCGTAGGGCCGAGGCATGGGCTTGGATATTGCTGACCTTGGCTAAGGCCGGATGCCATACAACGCTTTATTTCTTTTCCCTGACAATTACCGATGCCGTTGGGTAATTTATACAGCACAAAATCCAGGTCGTCGGGCAAATTGATCGGTGAAAGCGTAAACTCAAGCGTGCCTGATTGCGCACAAGTCCAGACAAACCAGGTAGAATTCGATTCTTTTAAACCTTGAATTCCATTAAAAAAACAGGTAGCATCTTCCATTTCCGTGTTGTCGCTTCCTGCTCCGGTAACGCTTTTCACGACAAATGGAGATTTATCGCATAAAATGGAGGCTTTCGGGCAATCGGACGTAGGTATCTGGGGCGGATTATAATTATTGATACAGATCTGGAAAGTGCCTGAAAATCCGGTCCTTCCCTGCACGCGAATCAGGTAGTTGGAACCAACAAAAAGACCGCCCAGGTAAATTTCAGTGATGTTCTCATTCCCGGCTGAAGTCTGGCACCCAACTCCGCTAAGGGTAGGACAAGTTCCGAGATAAACAGCTACCTGCGGATCATTCAGGGTGCCGCCTGCTCCTCCTTGCGCCGTAGCGCCCCGGATGGCAATATTTACGTCGGTAAATTGCGCGGTAAAAGAAAACCATACGTCCTTCTGAACCGATCCGAAACAACCCGGGTCACTTAAATTCGAAGGCGTGGCATTGATATTATTATAGGCTCCGATTGCGCTGCAAAAGGTAGTGACATCGGGAATGACAATGGCATTTACACATTCGTCATTGGCTGGCTGTGCCAGCGCGACGATGGTACTGCCCAGCAGGCAGCATAAAATAAGTGGCAGTTTTCTCATAGTTATATTATTTGCACAGTAGACGCAAAAAATGGGCGAAGTGTTGGCCGCCATTTGTGTCAAAGTTTTCTTAAAGTTTGTCACGCCGGCAAGACATCGTTGCTAACAACGCCTAAAGGTCCGTTTAAGCCGCAGCATACGTGCAAAATAACGCTTAAAATTAGCAAAATGCCAGTTCCGACAAAAAAACTACTTTTGTGACCACTATGAAACAACACATTCCAAATGCACTAACCCTGGCCAACCTGTTTTGTGGCTGCTGTGCGCTCTTGTTTATCTTTCATGGCCGGCTTGATCTGGCGGCATACTGTACAGCAGGATCTTTTCTGTTCGATTATGCCGATGGTATGGTCGCCCGTGCGTTGGGCGTAAGTTCGCCAATGGGTAAAGAGCTGGATTCGCTCGCGGATGTGGTGAGCTTTGGGGTAGTTCCCGGATCAATTTTGTATACCTTGATCAGTGGGGCAGCATCTGGAAACGATCCCGTTGAACTGGTAGTCATACGTGCCTTGCCCGCATTCGTGCTTTCGGTATTTTCGGCTTACCGGTTGGCCAAGTTTAATCTGGATACGCGCCAAACAAGTTATTTTTTGGGCTTGAGTACGCCCGCCTGTACGGTTTTGGTAATGGGCCTCGGCTTGGCAGCGCGGCATAATCACTTCGGTCTGGCCGCAGTAATTCAAAATCAATGGTTTTTATATGGACTGGTCGCGGTGCTTTCGGCTTTGTTAGTAAGCGAAATTCCGATGTTCGGTATGAAAGTAAAACGTTTCGATCTACGTAGCAATATATTGAACTTAGTTTTTGCCGCGTTGTTTGGCGTGCTGATTTTTTTATTGAAAGAACTGGCTCTGACGGCCATCATTATCTGCTACATCGCCCTGTCGATCGCACTAAAAAAACAAATTACCCATGTGGAAAAATAAGTTGTGGCTGCTCGGTGCAGTATGCTCGATTACGGCAGTGTCGGGGCAAAAACCAGCCGAACCATTTGAGTTTAAAGAGATTAAAGTCCTGGCGGCTACGCCTGTAAAATCGCAGGAAAAAACCTTGAACTGCTGGAGTTTTTCCACGCTTTCTATGCTGGAGAGCGAATTGCTGCGTGCCGGAAAAGGCGAACACGACCTTTCCGAAATGTATGTCGCCCGGCTCGCCTACCGTAAAAAGTGTGAAAACTACGTTCGTCGGCAAGGCAAAGCCCAATTTTCCGGAGGAGGTCTCGGGCAAGACGCGCTGACTATAATCCGGGAATCTGGCATCGTACCCGAGCATATTTACCCTGCCAAACGGACAATGGACGCTAAACAATTGGATGCACAACTGAAAGATATGTGTGACAACTTGTTGGAACAGGCGAAAGAAAATAACCTTGCCGCCAACTGGCTTGCGAAAATTGACCAACAGTTGGATCTGACATTTGGTCCGCTGCCGGAGAAATTCAAGATCGGTACTCAGGAATACACACCGCTGACTTATTGTTTCGAGTTGGGCATACAACCGGATGATTTCGTGAACATTACTTCGTTTACCCACCATCCTTTTTACGGGCAATTCGTCCTTGAGATACCGGACAACTGGGCCAATACACCGTATTATAACTTGCCACTCGCTGAAATGCTGCGCTGCCTTAATTTTTCGATTCAGCAGGGATTTTCCGTAGTCTGGGACACTGATACCACCAATGACGGCTTTTCAATAGACGAGGGGCTGGCAATCGTCCCGGAATTGCGCCCTGCCAATAAATCAACGGCAGACTTGTTCCGTTACTGGCTGCCCGAAGAATCCATTACACCGGAAAAAAGGCAGGCTGCATTCGACACGCAACGTACGACCGACAATCATCTGATGCACATCACTGGCATACTCGACGAGACGCACAGCGGTGTTTATTATCAGGTTAAAAATTCATTTGGCGACAACGGCGATCGAAAAGGTTATATGTATGCCTCTGAAGCCTACCTGCGTTTGCAAACACTTTCTTTATTGGTCAATAAAAACGCACTGCCTCCAGATGTGCGCAAGCGTTTGGGGATTGATCCCGGGGAAGTGATGATCGAAAAGTACAATAACCGGGGCGTCAAAGTATCACCAGCCGCGCGGGTAGATCCCCGCACCCAAAAATTACAGCCCGCAAGAGATAAGGCAATGCCGCCATCCGCGCCCATCAAACATTAAAATATAAAATTCAATCTTCGCATGAAATCTACGCCACTTACCGAAAAACATATTGCCCTGGGGGCAAAAATGGCCGAATTTGCCGGTTATAATATGCCCATTTCGTACACATCAATTACCGATGAGCACGCTGCTGTTCGCAATGCAGTGGGTGTGTTCGACGTGAGTCACATGGGTGAATTCATCGTAAAAGGCAAAGATGCCTTGGCTTTTTTACAAAGCGCAACCAGCAACGATGTCGCAAAATTGCAGCCCGGAGATATCCAGTATTCTTGTTTGCCGAATAAGAAAGGCGGTATTGTCGACGACCTGCTGGTCTACCGGATGGACGATGTGGCTGAAATGACCACGGAAGGCGAACAAACGTTTATGCTTGTAGTCAATGCCTCCAATGAAGTCAAAGACTGGCGGTGGCTCAAACGACTGGCGCGCAGTTTTGAAGTGAACATGCAGAATATCTCCACAAAGACCGGCCTGATCGCGGTACAAGGTCCGCAGGCGATTGCCGCCCTGCAAAAACTAACCGATGTAGACTTGAGCAGCATCAAATATTACAGTTTTCGCCGCGGCAAATTAGCCGGCTGCACCAATGTGATCATCTCTGCAACCGGTTATACCGGCTCGGGCGGTTTTGAGATTTATGCTAAAAATAAGGATATTGCTAAAATTTGGGATAAAGTATTTAAAAACGGCGCAAAATTGGGTATTAAACCAGCCGGACTAGGTGCGCGCGATACATTACGGCTCGAAATGGGTTATTGCCTGTATGGCAATGATATCAACGATACTACCAGCCCACTGGAAGCCGGATTGGGATGGATCACCAAGTTGAATAAAGGCGTCGACTTCCCTTCGATCGAGCGATTAAAAAAGCAAAAAACCGAGGGTGTGAAGCGTAAATTAGTCGGATTTGTACTCGAAGAGCGCCGTGTACCGCGGCATGATTACGTTATCGAAAGTCCACGTGGCGCAGTAATAGGCGTAGTTACCTCCGGTACCCATTCGCCTACGCTCGACAAACCGGTCGGCATGGGTTATGTAAAAACAAAATTTGCCGAGCCGGGCACCAAAATTATCATTGTAGCCGGCGGAAAGAAACTGGAAGCGCGGGTAGCGAAAATACCGTTTGTAACACCGGGCGTTTAATAAAAAGTGACGTGTTAAAAGTGAATAGCGTAGTGTCGTTTGCGCGATTCACTTTTAATGCTTCCTTTCAAATTTTCTCCGCCATTTTTTCAAGCAGCCATTTCTTGGAATTCACAGCTGTACATTTTTCGATACGTTGGCGCAGCCGCTGCGTTTCTGCGCTGTTGCGGTGCAGTGAAAGTGTAGAAAGTTTTTTGACAAACCCTAAAAAGTTAGTGCATTCTTTTTTAGCGGTTTTGGAGATAAACTGGTTGCGCCGCAGAAAAATCCGAAAACTGTCGAGCAGTGAGTCCAGCGCCAAAAACTCCTGGGTTTCATAATAGGTACGAATCAGAATAAGTTTGGTACTCACG
>JBBRDQ010000195.1:0-9771 GCA_038203695.1 Chitinophagales bacterium | reverse complement strand
CTGCGGCAATGCCTCTTCCTGCAATCGCAGCATTTCGGTAATCGACAATGTCGCGCCAGTGATTGTCTGTCCGACTGTTATTTCGCCGGTGGCCTGTCAATTGACACCGCTTTCGTTTGGCGTAGCCACCGCCACCGATTTGTGCGACGTGACGCCAACCATTACTTTTAACGATGTGACTACGCCAGGTGGGCTGTGTTCGCAGAATTATACCGTCATCAGAACCTGGATCGCCACCGACGACTGCGGCAATGCCTCTTCCTGTAATCGCACTATTTCGGTGATTGACAATATTGCGCCAGTGATCATCTGCCCGACCGTCATTTCGCCAGTGGCTTGTCAATTGACACCGCTTTCATTTGGCGTAGCCACCGCCACCGATTTGTGCGACGTGACGCCGACTATTACGTTCAACGATGTGACTACGCCGGGTGGACTGTGCCCACAAAACTACAGTGTCATCAGAACCTGGATTGCGACCGACGACTGCGGTAATGCCTCTTCCTGCAATCGTACCATTTCGGTAATTGACAATGTCGCGCCGCTGGTCACTTGTCCCCCGAATGTAACCGTCTCTTGTGCAGGTAATGTACCACCGATAAATATCAACGCAGTGCTTGCTACAGATCTGTGCAGCGGAGGAAATATAACCGTCAGTCAGATTGGCAACGATGTCATTAGCAATCAAATTTGCGCCAATCGTTATACCGCACTTCGCGTTTACCGTGCAACGGATCAGTGCGGTAATTCGGCAACCTGTGCGCAGACAATTACAGTTTTTGACAACATACCGCCGGTCTTTACCAATCCACCGGCCAATATTATCGCCGAATGCTCCGCTATACCGCCCATGCCCAACCCGGTGGCCACCGACAATTGTTCGGGTGCGGTAGTCGTGCTGCTCTTGAGCGAAATTCAAACGCCCGGTATTTGCCCGGTCCTTTTTACAGCAACCCGCATCTGGCGTGCCACTGATCTTTGCGGCAATGCCGCTACCGTATCGCAAGTTGTCACCATTCAAGATACGCAGGCACCGCAGTTCGTAAGCCTACCGGTCGATGCTATGCTGGAATGCAGTGCCAACACTTCCGCTGCTCAAGCATGGATAGACAACGAAGGTGGTGCCATTGCTACTGATTGCGCAGCGATCACCTGGACTTCTTCCGATATGCTAACGCAACAATCCGGCTGTACAGGTACCTTTCAACGATTGATGCGTTTCACGGCAACGGATGTTTGCGGCAACGCCACCTTTCAGGAGGCCTACCTCACCATGGTGGATAATACGCCTCCAACATTCACGGTACTCCCGCAAAATCTGTCCGTGGAATGCACGCCAGATTACAATGGGGACAATGAAATGCAGATCTGGCTCGACCATTTCGGGTACGGGCAGGTGAGCGATAATTGCAGTGCAGTGGCTACCCAGATTGTCCTGCTTTCCGATAAACCGCTTTGTGGCGGCACTAGCAATACGTTCGTTCGCACGTACCAATTCCGGGCGACCGACGCGTGTGGTAATACCAATTACGTCACCGCGACATTTTCGGTGATAGATACGACCCCACCTGTTATTATAAAATGTCCGGAAGGCAATGCCCTGTTGACCTGTGTAAATGATATTCCGCCACCAGATATTGCCGGGTTGATCGCTGAGGATAACTGCGGCAGTTTCACGGTTACCGTGATGGTAAATTCGGTCGGGGTCGGATGTCTGTTCTGGCCATTGGCCAAATCGTACTGGTACCTCGTGACCGACGAATGTGGCAACATGAGCAAATGCGACCAGCCATTTCAGGTGGTGGATTCCATTCCGCCGGTCTACATGGGTCCGGATACCATCAACGTAGGCTGCATCGATGACTTGCCAGGTTTTGGAGATGTTACGGGTATCCTGCGGCCATACATGGTCGACAATTGTTACGATATCATTTGTATCAATGACGGCACAGCGCAAAGCGATTCTAACTCCATCACTTATCTGGTGAAAGCCAAGGATTTGTGCGGCAACTGGACCGATAAATTTAAAGTGACCTTTATTGCAACAGGCAGTTGCAAACCGATTTGCACCACGTCACAGGCGCAGTGGGCCAACAAAACCGGGGCCATCAACAATATGTCGACGTCCGATGCTGCCGGGCAACTGATAGCGCATTTTGGCGGGGTCAAGGCGGGCAGGCCGAGTAAACTGATCGTTGCGGCGACGGCTGACTGTGTGCAAAGTATGTTGAACAGCGACGGTAATACGGTCCAGTTCAATCCGGGAAATTATGTTTTTGATGCCACCAATAATTGCCAGCAGCCTTCCAACCTGGTCGCTGAAAATGGTACCCTGAAAAATAAACTGGCGGCAAATGTCATCGCGCTGCAATTGAACATCTGGTATAACCTGCAATTCAACGAACGCAACCTGGCGGTCCAACGCCTGGCCAAACTACCACTTTGCATGATTCATCCGCTTGTACTGAGTAAGTTGGAAAGCGATCAGCACTCGGTGCAGGGCCTTCTTAATTTATCGAACGATTACCTGGGTGGGGTTGGTTTTTATCCGCAGCATTTTGGCGCACTGTTGAATAGCACGCTGGAAGATTTGAACAATTACTGGCAAAACTGTCAGTTGAACGATCCATGTGCTTCGCAACAACGCAATGATCTGGCGTTAGCAGGTAACCTGTTCAACCTGAGCTTATCGCCCAATCCGGTAATGGATAACGTAACCATTTATTTCGAAGCCAGCGCCGATACGGAATTGCATATTCGTTTTATTGGAAATGCCGGCGTACAGAAAGACGAATTGATACAAGCCGTGAAAGGTAAAAATACCTACGCTTTCTCCACCTTAACCTTGCCAGGTGGCGTGTACACGGTCGTTCTACAGGATGCCCATAGTTTGCAAACCCTACGCATGGTGAAAGTAGTAGATTAAAATCTGCAATAAGACATTGATTATTGGTACGATTGACGGGCTGCTTTACCATTATGGTGAAGCGGCCCGCTTTTTTATACTTCCTTACGCAACAGATTGGTATTTCGCGGCAGTTTTGCAAACGGGGAATAAACCAGCGTATCTTTGTAGATCATCTAAACCAACTATTTTCATGACTAAGACGCCATTTGTTCTTTCTGGCGGCGGGGCGCGTGGCTTCGCGCATCTCGGGGTGCTGAAGGCCCTGGAAGAAGCGGGTATTTATCCGTCTGAAATAGCCGCTACCAGTGCAGGTGCGCTGGTAGGCGCTTTTATTGCCGATGGCTTTCGCCCGGAAGAAATCAAAGAACTGGTGTTAAAAAATATTGGTCTGGGATTTTTGCTCGACTTGAAAAATTTCCGGTCCAACCTGATTTCACTCCATAAAATCGGCGTATTCATGCGCAAAAACCTGCGACACACCCGCATTGAGGACCTACCAATCCCATTGCATGTGACCGCCACTAATTTTTTAGACGGCACGCAGCACATTTTCACCCAGGGCGACCTGGTTGATTCAACCCTGGCGGCGAGTTCGATACCGGCCATATTTGCACCGGCAATAATTGACAACATCCCGTTGGTCGATGGCGGACTATACAATAACCTGCCGGTCGAACCTTTTGCGGGCCGCAAAAATGAAGTCATCGCCATACATGTCAATCCAATCGCCCCGTTCGATGCAAAAAGCAGTCTCGTACGAACCATCGATCGTGCGTTGCACCTGAGTTTTACGCATACGATACAAACATCCGCCGATGGTTGCCGCTGGTTTATTGAACCGGATGATTTAGGTTCATTCGGACTATTTGATTTGCATAAACTGGAGGATATCTACAACATAGGGTATATTTACACCACCAAATACTTAAAGCATCATGGCTGCTAAAAAAGATCACTATAAAATATTAGGTGTAGAAAAAAACGCGACACCTGACCAGATTAAAAAAGCGTTTCGCAAACTAGCCATCCAGTATCACCCCGATCGAAACAAAGGCGATAAAAAAGCGGAAGACAAATTCAAGGAAGTAAATGAAGCCAACAGCGTATTGAGCGATCCTGATAAACGCAAAAAATACGACGAGTTTGGGGAGAACTGGGAACAGATGCAACCAGGTGATCCTGGCGGAGGAGGCCGACGTCCATCCGCCCGACAAGGTGCGCCGTTTTCGTTTGATGCCAGTGATTATGAAAATGATGAGCGTTTTGAGGACTTATTCAGTCAGTTTTTCGGTCGTCAGCAAGGCCGTGCCGTGGCCCGCAATGGTGCAAATCTCGAAGCGGAGGTACAGATTACTTTAGAAGAGGCATTCAATGGCACTTCGCGTACGCTTACGCTGGGTGGCACCGAACAACACCGCCTGAATCTGAAAAAAGGCGTGCGCGACGGACAGCAATTCCGCCTGCGTGGCAAAGGGCATCCAGGCCAAAATGGCGGCAAAAACGGTGATTTACTGGTGAATATACGCCAAATACCGCATCCAAGATATACCCGCACCGGCAATGACCTGCGCTTTCAGCAATCCGTCGACCTGTATACGGCCGTGCTGGGCGGCAAAATTCGCGTGCAAACATTACACGGCGAAAAGATGATGACGCTGCAACCCGGCACGCAATATGGTGCCACGCTGCGCATGCGCGGACTCGGTATGCCGGTGTACAATTCACCGGATGGGTACGGTGATTTATACGTGGAAGTGCAGGTGCATATACCGGCCCAACTCTCCCCGGAAGAGCACGAACTTTTCAGCAAATTAGCCGCATTGAAAGGGCAACCCCACCCGATCTGAGTCCGGATGATATATATCCTGCCTACAGATGATGCCGGTCAGCGATCACGGAAATCAAACTGGATAATTTTGCCTGTTGCCAGGACAAGTGGCACCGGTTTTTTAACCTACATTGAACATCCGTAAACATCCGACATTATGAAAACCATTATAGCCTGTACCGACTTTTCGTCAAACGCGACCAACGCCGTACAATACGCTGCTGCCCTTGCCGACGCCGCTAAAGCAAGGCTGATATTATTCCACCATTTTGTATATCCCGTACCGGCAACGGACCTGCCGGAAGTGTACCCGCAGGCATTTGTGGATGAAATGGCCTCCGGTCTTGAGCAGCAACTCAGGGACATTAAAGTAGAACTGGAAAACATGTATCCTATCCAGGTTGATTGCGTGGTGCGGTACTGGTCTTTTCCCAACGACCTGGAAGAACTTTTCCAGTCCGAAGCGGCTGATCTGGTCGTAATGAGCGTACAAGGACAAAGTGTGATTATGAACGCCTTGTTGGGCAGTGCCGCGTCCGGCACGATCCGGCGTGGCAATCTGCCTGTACTGGTGGTGCCCCAGGGCGTCGCATTTCATCCGATTTTAAAGATTCTGTTTGCCTGTGACGATCATACGATTCCAAATCCGAACACGGTGCAGGCATTGCGCGGTATCGCCCGGGTTTTTGATGCCTATATTGAAGTGTTGACCTTATTCGACCTGCAAAAAACGCCGGAATTGGTACCTGATGGCAATGCCTCTTTTGCACAAACCAATCTTGAAAAACACCTGGCGGGTACCCGGCACGGGTATACTTTTGAAAATGAGAATACGGTCGATAAGGGTATTATCTACGAGGCGGCGCGCAGTTCGGCGGATCTGGTCGTGATGATCCCACACCATCATTCTTACTTGTCCAGTTTGTTTAATCAGAGTGAAACACAGCGGGTGGCGTTGACGATTACCTTACCGTTGCTGGTACTGGGCGAAAAGGTGAATCAGTTGGCGGAGATGTAGTTTTCATGCTGGGTATGGTGGACGGATTTTATTTTTACCCGTTCGGCAGGATGGGGCAAAACACACCCCATCATATATCCCCCGTCTCCCGCAACACCCGCTGCATCTCGTCATAATGCGTCGCCAGCAACCGTTTCACCTCAAACAACTCGAACCGGTAATTAAACGTAAAATAACTGTTTTCATAGTGATTCTCGCGGGTCGCAAACAGTCCCAGAAACTGCGCATTCCAGCGAATTCGCCCCTTGCCACTCACTTCATCGTACGCCAGTTTCAAAAATTCCTCCTTCGGCCAATACCGGAAAATCGCCTTGACCGCGCGGATAATTTCAATCGCGATCTGACGCTCCGGGCGACGGTTTTCGCGTCGGAACTCACTGATTTCCAGGAAATAACGTTCGATCTGATCTGCGTGTCGCCGCGTAGCCAGCCGCTCGCGCATTTCCATCAGGCGGTAGCGGTCCGGATGAATTTTGTTGATTTCTTCCAGGGTGGTTTTGGCATCAAAAGAACACCCCGTTGCGTACGCGCCATTGACAGCCGTACTGATCGCGCTAATATCAAGCCAGCGAAATTTTACCTCTTCGGTAAGTTCCTGGAACACAAAATCCAGATAGCGCAATTTGGGATACATTTTATAGCCGCTCAGGGTTTGCAGCAGCAGTTGTACCACTTCCTTGCGACCCGTTTCATCGCCGCGTTTGATCTTTTCATACGCTGGTACAATGCGCTGCTCAAACAGATTTTCGACGATCAGCCGCTTTAGTTCATCCTCGCTGTATGCAGGCGTCAGGCTAGTGATTTTGGCTAATTCAAGGCGCGCATCATAGCCCAGCGACTGGCTATCGGGATGCGTAATCAACGTCATAGGATTGAAATACAGCCAGTTATGCAACAAGCCATCGCCGGTAATTTCCCGCACGCATTTATCTAAATAAGGCTGGCCGGTTTCCGGATATGCGTGGTAACACACTACCCAGCGCCGCATGCAACTGATAATGGTACGGCGCGCTTCCAGATCTTGCGGCCGACGGATATCCGTAAATGCCAGACCGGTTCGTACCGTGGCGTAGTCGCGCTCGGTGTCGGCCAGATACTGTAAAAAGACGCTTTCTTTTAAATTAGGCGCTACCTGCAGCCAACCGGCCTGTCCGGCATAATCCCGGATTATCTTTTCAATAACTGCCTGTGCGTCAAAATTATACGGCTTTGCGTCGGGATGGGTAATGACTTTTCCAAGCATATTCAGCGTCAGCCAGCGTTGTTCTGGCAGATCGGCATCGGGTTCGGTCGTCAATAATTCCGGCATCAGGTATTCCAGGGCCAGGCGAAAAAATGAATGGCCTTTACCGCGTTCGTCCGTGTCGCCGAATACTTTATTACCCAGCAAACAAGCCGCTACAAAACGGATAATCGATAGTCGTGTATCCGTATAAGGGCGTTGCAATCGCGCATCATCCAGCAGTTGTTGCCGCAAGACCTGGCGTTTAGCCAGCAGGCTAAAATACAAATCCTCGCGCAGGATTGCGGCGTCCTTGACAATTTTGCCCGCTTCGTCCGCTTCGATTTGCTGTAACAAATAGCGCAATTCGGCAATCTCACCTTCCAGGTCGAAATTGCCGTCGGGCGTGAAGACAAAATGGTCGTCCACTACATCGACCCGGCGGATCCAGCAGTATTTTCCGCCGCCGCAACATTCATTCACCGCCGCTTCCAGCAATTCTTCGGACGGATGCACGACGCGGCAGACCGTAAGCATATTCGCTAAAATACTGCGCAGGTTTTGCCGGTTATTCGGGGCTGTTTCCGCATGCTTGCCGGTATCGCGCACGTAATCGTTCGGCAAGGCATGGTACATGGAAAGCGCAGCGTCGGACAGCGCCTCGGCCACGATAGCGCGGTTATAGTCGTCCGAGGCAGTCGGACACTTCCCCGAATCGTTATTGTACTCTTGAAGCCGACTGGCAAACAGCGCAATATGTTTCATACGCCGTTCACTGCCCATTACCGCATCCTGCATAATGCGCAGCGGCGTCTCCAGTTGGATAAACGTAACCAGCAGATACTCGTACAGTTGCGCAGAGCGCGGGTCTATCCGCACGCGTACATGATCGGCATAGGTGTAGGCGGCCGCAAAATTGCCTACGACCAGGGCATCTTTACACAACAGCAAACTGCGCCGAAAATCATTTTTTTGTTCCACCGACAACAAGCCTACCTGTTCCTGCAAATCCTGATCCTGGGTGCCCAAGGGCAGATTGAGGGTTTCCGGGATGATAATTTCGTCCGCCGGTATAAAAAAGGGTGGCGGGCTGGATTGCTCGCGGCGCGTGTGGGTAAAATGAAAATAGTTGCGGATAAACAGGTCGCGCCAATCTGGTTGCAGATTTTCTTCGGTGAGATTCTCCAGCAGGTATTCCAGATCGATCCGCAAGTCGTTCGTGCCGCGTTCTAGTTCTGGAATTGAAATTTTAGACAGCCGGGTCATTTCGTAGTAATGACTAAATTTCTCTTCGATATCCAGCACGACCCTTTTTACCGAAAGATTCGCAATGATTTTTTTTAATACCGATAAAAGCGGTGCCGGATTCAGGCGATCGGTTTGCGCTAACAGACGCCCCTTAGCATCGTCAATCGCCAACGGCAGATGGATCACTGCCGGCGATAAAGTACCGGCCAACGGTACATTGGTCAGCAAAGCCCGCGCCTTGGCGGCCACGCGTTGCAGTTGGCGATCGGGATCGAATCTTGGGTCAACTACCGGTTCGTCGGGATGCGGGGCTAACGGAAAAGGTTGAAAATCAGCCGGTAAGGCGGCGGTGCGCGATAAAGCAATGAGGATTTGCAAAGCCGGACGACGCTCCTGCTCCAGCCGTTTCGCCGTTTCGAATTCCTGACTGGTAGTTTCCGACAGATAATCGGCTGAAAAGAGCACGATACACAGATCGGCCCAGGCCAGCCAGGCTTCGCCGCCCCGTACCGTATCAGCGCCAGGATATAAGTCGTGGCGATCGCAGACGATCAGTTGTTGTCCGGCAAACGCGGCATTCAAATGCTTGCGCAGCCCTTTGGCTACTGTAGCATCAGTAGTATCGTACGAGAGAAAAATCCGGGCAGGCGCAGCCATGTATGATTATTTTGCAGCAAAAATTCAACTTCCCAGCGGGAATACCCGCTATTTGCCGAGAAAAATTGATTTTCTTTTAAAATGAACTCCGGACCCATCCTTTGCGTTTCTACGCCATCAATACCTGAACCGACCCGATATGGATACCGAAATCATTAAACAGGAACTGCGTTACCGCACCGCCCGCTCGGGTGGCAAGGGTGGGCAGAATGTCAATAAAGTAGAAACCAAGGTAGAGGCTTTATTGGATGTAGCGGCCTCGGCGGGCTTGAATGGGTCCGAAAAAGCGCTTGTTTTTGAAAAATTGGCCAATAAGATTGCCGCAGATGGTATCTTATCAGCGACGCACCAAACTGAACGCTCCCAACTCGCCAACAAACAACGGGTCGAAAAGAAAATAATCGACTGGCTCACCAAGGCTATTCTGGTCCCTAAAAAACGCCGGCCAAGTTATATTCCGGCCGGTGTTTCAGCCGCGCGGGTCGAGGAAAAAAAACGGCAGGGCGAGAAGAAAAGCGGGCGTGGCAAGGTGCTGATTGACACTGATGGATGAATGCCGATGGCTGATTTTGGATTTTTGATGTAGGGCGCGGGCTTGGGGTTTTCAATTTTGAAAAACCTTTATCCGGATGCTTAGGTGTGATTGACAATACTTTATTGGCGTTCGTTTTTGCACTCTTGTGCAATTTCAAGCGCAGGGGTGCTACATCAAAAATCATCAATCGGCATTTGTACATCAAAATAACCCTCATCGCTCCTGTAGAAGTCCCCATAATACCCGTCCTTTGCACCATGAATTCCTGGCTCGCTTTCCATTTTTACCCGCTCGAAACGCACGATGTTTTTTTAGTCCGTGCTGTAAAACCATTTCTGGAACAATACATCTGGCC
>JBBRDQ010000194.1:0-9777 GCA_038203695.1 Chitinophagales bacterium | reverse complement strand
AGGACAAGTTGTAATAATGACTTTTGACCCCGAACAATTAGATAATTTTTGGAATGTAAATTATTTTCCAGAATTAATTGAAGTTGAAAAAGCGCGATACCCGACTATTGATTTTATAAAAAATGCTCTTGGCGGAAATTTGGTAGTAGTTTCTATTACTATTCCACTTGACTGCGGTGGCGGATTTCAAGAAGCATTCTATGGCAGACCAGAGGCATTTTTAGAAAAAGAAGTTCGTCTATCGCAATCAGCTTGGAGTTTTTTACCAAAAGGTTTAGAAGATAAATTAGTTCAAGCACTTCAAGATGATTTAAATTCAGGAGAGTGGGATAAAAAGTATGGACATTTTAGAACTCAACCAACATTTACTTGTGCTTTACGACTAGTAATTTCAAGACCATTTAACAACGAATAAAAAGAACAAACCGCTAACAATAAAAGTAAGCATAAATAGTTAGGCAGGACAACTAACTGTAACAAAAGCGATATTTCACGTCTTATTGAACAATCTAAATTTATGACAGAAAAAAACAAAATATCAAGAATTGCAGGTCTTCTTTACTTGGGAGTGGTACTAACCGGAATATTTAGTTTAATGTATGTTCCTTCTAAACTTATTGTTGATGACAATGCTTCGTTAACCTTTAACAATATTAATTCTTCCGAATTACTGTTCAGAATTGGAATCGCAAGTGGTTTGCTCTGCTATATTTTTTTTCTTTTTTTACCGATTGTATTGTTTAATTTATTAAGACAAGTCAATGAAAATATGGCCAAACTGATGGTATTGTTAGCAATAATAAGTGTCCCAATGTTTTTTATAAATGTTCAAAATGAATTTACAGTACTTTCGTTAATTAAAAATCCAGATTATCTCAAAGTTTTTTCTGCTGAACAAATACAGTCGCAGGTTTTATTTTACCTTGATCGATATAACGATGGGATGCGACTTATTCATATTTTTTCAGGACTTTGGTTGTTTCCATTTGGATATTTAATTTTAAAATCCAACTTCCTTCCAAAAATCTTAGGAATACTCTTAATTGTTGGTTGTTTTGGATATTTAATCAATTTCTTTGGCAACACTTTAGTTCCTGCTTATTCAGAACTTGGGATTTCTTCCTATATAAGTTTGCCGGCAAGCCTTGGGGAAATCGGGACTTGTTTATGGCTATTAATCGTAGGAGCAAAAGAAAATAAACTACATAAAATCAACAACTAAATGAAAACGCAATTACAAGAATATAAAGTGAATCTAAGGATAAAACTTTCTGCATTATGGACAGCCGTACTGTTTTGTTACATCTATGGCGACTATTTTGAATTATATGTTCCCAAGAAGTTAGAAGGGCTTTTAAACGGACAAAATATGTTAGATACACCAGTAAAATTGTTTATAACAACTATTATTTTGGCGGTTCCTGCTTTAATGATTTTTCTGTCATTGATGCTATCACCAAAATTAACAAAATGGTTAAATATCGGGATTGGAATATTTTTTACGATATTTACTTTTTTAGTTGGTATTTTATCAATTTCGGAATGGAGAATGTTCTATGTTTTTTTATCGGTTCTTGAAAGCATAATCACAATAATAATTATCTATCAGGCTTGGACTTGGGAAAAAATTAACAACAGCATAGAAATAACGAACCGCTAATATCGGTTTGGCTATATGGCGGGTTTAGTGTACCCTGCTGGCCATAAGTATTCCACGATCACAAATGCCAACCCCCTGCTTGGTTGCCAAAATCAATATACCCGGGCAGAATCCAGGCTGTCCTGTATATACTGTTCCAGCAGTTCTTTGCCCCGAAAAAGGCCGATTTTCACCTGTCCCACCCCTCGATACTTGGTACCAAAATAAGTAGCAAAAGTACAACGCCGTAATTTTCACACTTAAAAACAAGGACCATGCGAAAAAGTAGATTCCATGAAAGTCAGCGCCAGGTGATATTGGACAGCCCCCTGAAGGTACAGAAGACCGTGGATCCATTGTGCGAAGCGCACCAGATTAGTCCTGCGACGTTTTACAAATGGAAAACGCGGTGGAGACGGAAAAGCATGCTGGCAGGTGTCGGTTGAAAAAACTGGAAACGGAAAATCTTCGGCGCAAGCAGATGTACGCTGAATTGCAACGTAAACACGAAGTAATGAGCGAGGCGGTGGACATGCTAAAAAAGATGCAGGCCCCTTTGAAAACCTGCAGCACGATCGCTACTTTGGGGTGGTACCGATAAACGGGGAGTAGGACAAATTTGATTGATCTTCATCATTTTGTGTTTTCCCCCGCACTATGATATTTTGACTCAGCGCAACGCCTGTGATCAGCCGCTACTAAAACCCACCTCCCGTTCCGACAAATCGCACCTCTAATAATCCCTCAAAATAACAAACCGCTTCCCCGCTATCATCCCATCTGCTCGCCTGAAAATCAAGAAATAATTGCCTTGCGGTAATTGACCGATTCGCAAAATGATTTCTGAACCGGGCGAAACCCGGATTTCCTGCACCTGGATGCGCTGCCCCATCGGGTTAAAAATTTCCACCCTGCCAACAGCCATGTCGTTTCCTGCAAATACGACCTGCAGCGTTTCGTCAGCCGGATTTGGGCGTAGTGCGAATTGGATATCCCTGGGATATTTATGATTCGGCTCCGCAGCGCTGACATTTGTAGCGTCATCTACCAAGCCGTCGCAATCGTCGTCAAGACCGTTCACAATTTCAGGGGCGTTTGGATAAACCTGATTGTTATTGTCATTGCAGTCGGTATTATCAAGGACGTAACCGACGGGGGCATTACAAATCTGTATACTGCTGGCAGGATTACCATACCCATCGCCATCCAAATCGGCATACAGTGTAAGGGGAATGGACGGAAACACTATACTCCAGTCATTCAAAACACCGGCATCTTCATATACATCGATAACTGTCAAGGTCCAGATACCGTTCGGGTTTTCTCCGTCGAAAGCGGACAAAGGAGAGAAGGGTCTATAGGTGCCGTTGTTGGTCGGCGGGCAGGGGAACGTGCCATAGCCGGCTAGCGATTCGTCGTCGAAGTTGATGAGCATATCATCCTGATCCCCACAGATTGCATCCAACAAAATAATTTCTGTGCCTTGCGGGCTTTTCAATTTAACCGTTAGATCGGCTATCCAAACGTGGGAAATGTTGAGGTTTAATACATTTAGATCTACCAAGGAAGTGGTCGGACTGTTTACCAAGAGCGTAGAGGTAATAGTCTGCGTTTCTGGAATGGGAATCGGTATATCGGTGCTGGCAACGACGTTCGGGATGTCGTCGGCGATTCCACTGCAATCGTCATCAATTCCGTTGCAGATTTCGAGCGCATTCGGATTCACCAAACTGTTCTGGTCATCACAGTCGGTCGAATTTGTTACCGTCGAACCGGTGAAGTTGCAGCCTGCGATTGCCCCGCCGAAGCCATCCCCGTCCAGGTCTTGATGCAAAAACGAAGGCAGGTCACCAGACACGATATTCGAGGTAGTGCCGCTCATCGCTAAATTTCGAACGGAAGCCACTCCGTAAGAACTTGCCAAATTGGAGAAATTCGTCACCCCTACATTGTTGCCAAAGGCTTGTCCGGTTTCAAAGTCGTAGTAAGCCTTCAAATTCGGTTCATTGCCTGTGGGGTTACAGACAAGGTCTTGCTTCAGCTCATCCATCGTTCGAATGCTCGTCCAAATCTTGATTTCACCCAGGGCGCCTTTGAGATTTGCCCATGCGCCGTTCTTCCCTGCACCAAAGATCATAGCTGCGGTGTTATCGCCAGGCTGGGCAAAAGAGCCACCATAGGTTTGGCTTTGGCTAAAATTCCCATTCAAATATAAATTAACGGTGCGGTTGGCTGTTTCACGGGTGATGAAAACGTTGGTCCATTGACCCTGCTCCAGATTGCCGGGGAAGATCATGTCAACCGTATTATCGTACCCACAGCAATCGTCCGAATGCTTGTATCGGATCTGGCCGTTGCTCAAACCGACGATAAATTCACGACCGTTAAAGATCAAAATCTGTTCACCAGCCAATCTATCGGGTTTTACCCAAAACGAAAGGCTCATATCTCCCGACAAGGCCTGCCCATTTTGCCCAATCGAGAGGTAGTCGTTCATGCCGTCGAAATTCACCCCTCGGCGACATGGATTTGGACTTATTGAAATGGGAAGGGCCTGATCCTGTGAAGTGCCACATTGATTTGCAGCCTTTACTTTCAACATGCCGCCTGTTCCGTTGGCCGTTACGGTAATGCTGGTGCCGCTCGAGTTGCCCGTCCAACCGGAGGGCAAAGTCCATAGATAATTGCTTGCACCCGTAACAGCAGGAATCGAATACGTCAACGATACATTCGGGCAAATCAGCGCAGCACCTGAAATCGGGCCGGGTACTGCGGGTGCAGCGACAGTGCAATTCACCTTCAAAGTAGCTGTCGCACAGGTGTCGGAGAGGCAGGCGTTTGAAACAATGCAGCGGAATATTTGGTCGTCGTACGACAAGGTTGCGGATGGAATGGAATAGGTCGCGGTGTTCGCTCCGGAAACGTTGGAATACGTTGCGCCGCCATCGCTGCTTTCTTGCCAGACATAGGTCGTTGCGCCGCCGCCATTCGATACCGCCGTTGAAAACTGCACCGCAGTACCTTCGTTGACCGTCTGGGAAATGGGCTGCGTTTGAATGGAAACCACCACCGGCGCAACTGAAAAGGTTTGCGTCGCGGTAGATGCCCCACAAGGGTCTATTCCGGTCACGCTGATCGTACCCGCATTAGCAGCTGGTTTTACAAAAATCATGTTTTCCAAATTCGTAACCGACCAGCCTGCCGGAGTGGTCCAGGTCCAGGAAGCAATATTCGGATTTGGGCTTACAAAATAGGTGTAGTAGTTGTCAACACAAGGGCTTGCAGGGCCGGTGATATTACTCAGCGTTTGGGTCGGGCAAGGAAAGGACAAGGTGGCAGGGTTACTGGATTTCAGGTCGCAGCCGTTAGAAACGTAACATTTGAATTGCCAGCCATTCTGTGCACTGTTAGAGACCGTTAAGTTATATTCATTCGTGGTCGCGCCGGATATTTCTGAAAAAGTGGTGCCTGTATCGGTGCTTCGAACCCATTGATAAGATAGGTTGTTGCCCGAGGCAATCAGGCTGAAAGTTGCCGTACCACCGATGGAAACGGATTGATTGGCGGGGTTGGTGGTGATCGAAACGGTACTGTTGGCGCAGTTCGGGCAATCGATGATCTTGACCGTCGAAAGACTGGTGTAGGCGCCATTTTGCAACAATCCATGATTTTGATTGGCGGTTATATCTTGAAAAACGGTTGCTCCGCCGGAACATACGCCACAATCCTGACTACTCATTGGATAATAGGCGAGCAAACCGGCCTCGTTGCCCACCAGCGTGCAGTTCATCTTTTCGTTGATTTCATTGGCCGTACGGGAGACGTTCCAGATACGGATCTCGTCCATGCTGCCTCCGAAGTTCTGTCCACCACAAACAATATTGCCAAGGGTGATCTTTGCAGGATTGTTAAAGTTCTGGTTGGAAGACACCGTCAGATCCAGCACCCCATCTACATAAAATCGAAGGGTTGTTCCTTTTCGAACAAAAGCGATATGGTGCCAATTGCCGTTGGCGAGTGTGTTTTTTGAACCGGTACTATTCAAATAGCCATCGCAAGCGTCAGAAGTAGAAAATTCCGCCTTTAGCCGCCCATTTTCAATAAAGAAATTCCAAAAATTAGTACAGCCACAGATCGCTCGTTTGCCAATCAGCGCACAGTTGTCGTCTGTGGTTTTCGCCCACATTTCGATGGTAAATTCGCCCGCACCAAAATTACCCAGGTTCGCGTTCTGAATTTCTACCTGATCGTCTATGCCATCCAGTTGCAAAGCATTGGCTTTCACAATCGGTGTGCTGTTGGTTTCAATATTGAAATCAGCATCGGAAACATCGAAAAAAATGTTGCCTACTGCTTCTATTTTGATCCGGGATTTGTTCGAGCAGATTCCAGCGGGCAGTGTAATTGTTTCCGAGCCGTCGTTCGGCGTGTTTGCCGCTAAAACGTATGGATAATTATAGCCTCCATCCAGAGACAAGCTGATTTTTACATTTTTACAATTGACCATCGCATTGTCGGTATTTGCTACCTGCCAGCTGATAGTCTGGCTGCTGCCCGCCTGCCAGCTGACACAAGTGTTCGGAGTACTGACCAGAAATGGCCCTGCCGTACCATCTACCTCAAAACTGACTTGCTGGTGGGTAGTACCACCTGCCCCCGGATGGTTGTCGCGCACAAACATCCGATATTTGATGTTGCGTGCGTACGTTGGGAGGCGTTCATTTACATTCGAGGTGTTGGATAAAAGGTCAGAAAGTTGCGGAATGGTGCGGCGCGGGGAGCTGGAGGGGTTGAATATCCGGGCAATCGGCACATTGCCGTCGGCTGGGACGGGGGGAGTTTGGATGGAAATGGTGGACGATGTAAAATCAATATTTCGGATGTTAACTTGCTCCCAGGAGTAGGTCAAATCATCTCCATCTGCATCGCTTGCCGATCCAACGAGTTCAAAAGGCGTTGAAATCGGGATATAAAAACCATCTGCCGGCACATTCGAAATAGGGATGTGATTACCCGTCTCCAGTGTTTTGTAGCAAGTTTGAGCGTTAATATGATTGGTCATTTGGATGTGCGAATAGACCCCGAATATCGCCTCCTCGCCAACCGGCAGGATGTTGTCGATGCCACAGATGTTGGCATAAGACATAATCGTAGTGCCTGAACCATATTCATTGGTGCCGAATTGCCCATTGTTGGCGGGTCCGCAACTTGTCCAGGTATGATCAGCGTCGAACTGATGCCCGATTTCGTGGGCCGTGACCCGCAGGCTATAGAATGCGCTAAAATTGAATGCTTTGTCGTCGCCGCAAATCGTAGGTTTGCCAGCAGCACAACACGCTCCGGTGACAAAGATCAGGCCTACATCGAATCCATCCTGGCCGATGAGTTGATTGCAAACAGCAAGGTTCTCATTGGCCGCTTCGCCACCGCCTAAAGCGGTGAAAGGGTCGTTGGCCGCGCTTACAAAAATAATGTTATCCTCCTTCACGGGCAGCACAAACCGGACCGATAAATCCCGCTCATAGATGACGTTCAATTGACCTAAAAAGGCCACCACAGCAGCAAGCGCCTGCGATTTTGTGGTCCAGCCATAGCTTTCGGAAAGGCTGCCCGGAATGGTCATCGCCAGTCGGAAAACGCGCAACACTTCGCCGGTTTCGTTCGGGCCAGGTAGCAGGTCTTTGTGTTCCCCGCGGGGCGGTTCGATGGAGCCCTCCCATAAGCAGTTAAGGGGATGTTGCAAGGAGGGGTCGTCTTTCCCCCAATAACTGAGGTAGGTAAAGGCGGAATTTTTCAAAACCTTGCGGATATATACGTCCTGTCCAAACTGATGCGAAGTGAAAAATGCGCCGAATTCATCCGGGCTTACAGACATTCGTCCATTCGCGAAGGGGTCGTCTATACCCTTTAAAATATAGGTTTTAATCTCCGGGAATTTTGCCGCCAGCGCTGGCTCCATCAAAGGGCTTTCCCATATCTTAAATTTTTGAAAACTGCCATCCGGTAGCGGCAAATCTAGGATCGTTGTGGTGCCGCGTGTGTTGCTGGTTTCGGTTTGGGCGGTTTTGCCAAGGTTTTGCATGGTTGGCACGTCCAGCTGCAAGAGGGCACCTTTTTCGAGATCGGGCAAGTCGGGAATGTATTCCGTTTTTGCCTTATTTTTATTCAGTGGGGATGGCGACCACAGCTTGGTTTGGGCTTGCAGGCTCCCGATGAAGAACAATAAGATGGCGATTAGCGCGATCTTAAATCTTGGCTTTTCTTGTAAAAACACAAGGCCTGGGAAATCGGAACGCTGGTGATTGCTTCTCATATTGCGCATAAAATGAACAGTGACTTGTTATATTATTGAATCGGTAAAGATATTTCATTTATATCCAAAGCGTGTAACTATCCAGCCGCCCTTTCTGAGCCATTATTGTCAAAAGGTGCGTCCTTTGTGTCTAAACTGTCCGCCAACGGGTTTGTCGCTCTCAGAGCGGAGGCTCTGGTTTTTTCGATCTAAGTCGGTGAACGGTGGCTTACTGCTATTTTTGCTCGTCTTGATGGTAGAAGTCATCAATACAAGGGCTTCCAACTCGGAAATCCGAGCCAAAGTCTGGATAAGCAGTGTCCTTAATTCGGCATTTGCTGCTTTTAATGCTTGTATTTGATCTTGATCTGTCATCGTAAGTTACAAAAAGCTGCATCGATGATGCCCGTGTCAATAACTAATCCAAAAAGCAAGAGGTTACTGGTCGCTGGGCCAGTGATCTCTTGCCGTTTTGGGTGCCTTTTTTACGTGTTTTGGTGATTGCTTCGGCAGTTTTGGCTGGGAGATGGCGTTGCGTGGAAACTGGATGCTGCGATCTTGGTTGCTGCTGAGGCTGACGCGGCAGGGATCAGCCCGAACGAGAACAGGTAGTTGTGGTTTGCTAAATGCACCGAATTGACCGCTCACCATTCAGTGTATCGGTTTGTTGGTATTTGAAGCAAGTGGACAAACTGGCTATGCTTGTGTTATTGGTTAGAAAATTTTGACATTTGATTTGGTTTAGTATCTTTGCTGCCAATCTTCAGGCATCGTAGTGTGTTGCTTTCCCGCAACTTGCGTTATCTGGGTTCGAATTACTTAACCTTGGTTTCGGGAAAGACTTGTGTGGAGAAACGCTAAGAAAATCAATAAAAAGATAATAATATTGGATAAGTTGGTGGGCGAATTAGTCCAAGGGAGAAAGATAGAAAAGATTTTAAGAACGTAATAAAATAAATTAAGTGCTAAAAATGGTTTGGCTCCATGTGCGATACCAACTAAAATTCAGAATCTTAACCATTTTGAAAGTGAACTAAAAGAATATAAAACAGGTAAAGCGTCTGTTCAATTTCCCAACAAAAAACCTTTGCCACATCCGTCACCAAGAAATAATATTTGGCAAAAGAAAAATCCTTGGTTTGCAGAACAACTTTTACCAATTTTAAAACTTAAAATAAAAGAAAGTATCTGACTAATTCAAGCATGAAGCACAACCTAAAAAGCACAGCAGGTAACAAGGGTTTTGCAAAAGTGGAGCATTTGTGCTAAATCTGAGCATTGGAATTCTAATCAACATTTGTGCGTTGAAATCTCCACCAACGCAAAGCCGCAAAACATTGGCAGCAACAAGAGCGGGTAATACGGATAACGGCACACCGACCACAACGAGTGCAATAAATATTGCTTGTCAGCGGTTTTTGGCGACAGGGGGCAGGCTTGGTGGGTTTTGGTTTGGGGCAGCCGCACGAAACACCGTTCTTCGATCTTGGCAAATATCCGTGCGCGCTGTCGAATATAAAACATTGATTTTCAGTAAATTTTGATAGATGATGTCACGCTGCGGAGTCGGATAGCAGAAAGGATTTTCCAGCCAAAAAGCAACATGTGCCTTATCTGCAATATAATCAATAACTTAGCGCAACCGTGCGGCATCGAATAAATAATAATGGTGCTAACAATGCGTGGTCTTAGATGGCCGACTAAGCGCGGCTACGTAGCCCATACAGACGTTAGCAGAAATTTTACCACGACACAATACATTGATTATGAGAATAATAAATTGATGTGCGGAAGTGGAATTATTGAATCGGGGATAAGGCGAGTAATCAATTTGAGGTTCAAAAAC
>JBBRDQ010000193.1:0-9828 GCA_038203695.1 Chitinophagales bacterium | reverse complement strand
GCCCACTGTCGATGGCTTCCGGTAAAGGAGCCCAGTGTAACCCGTTTGCATAAAAAAAGTGCGCGTGTTTGGAACCGAGTTGTACCGTATCCCAGAAAAAAGGATCGTGTTGGACCATGTAAACTTGGCCTACTACAATCGCATATAGTAATAAAACGGGAAGATATTCGAAACCTGATCGGGGAGCGTGGATTGAGAAAGTGCCGATTCGGGCAGGTGAATATTTTGCAAACACTTGATAATCAATTAGTAATTTATCATCGATTCGCCACCAGCCGCAAAAATTCTCCGCGTGTTTCCGCGTTGATAAATTCACCGGTAAAAGCAGACGTGGTCGTACTGCTGTTCTGTTTTTGTACACCGCGCATCATCATACACATGTGGCTTGCCTCAATGATAACCGCTACACCGAGCGGTTGCAGCGTTTCCTGGATCACATCGCGGATTTCCAGGGTCAGCCGCTCCTGTACTTGCAAACGCCGGGCAAATACATCGACGACCCGGGGTATTTTACTCAGTCCCACAATATAGCCATTGGGAATATAGGCTACATGCACTTTGCCAAAAAACGGCAGCATGTGGTGTTCGCACATGGAATACAGTTCGATATCTTTGACAATGACCATTTCACTGTAATCTTCTTTGAACATCGCGGAGCGCAGCATCGCTGCAGCATCCTGACTATAGCCTTGCATTAAAAATTGCATGGCTTTAGCAGCGCGTTCGGGCGTTTTGAGCAGTCCTTCGCGGTCTACATGCTCGCCAATACCGGCTAGAATATCCCGAAAATTTACTTGCAGTCGTTCGGTAAGTGCCTCGTCGTAGTGATCGGTTTTCTTGTAAGCCATTTCGTTTTATTTGTTTTTGAAAACCCGGTGGTAAAAAACGACTTTAGCAATGGTGCTGGAATAAAAGTACAATGATTTTACTCCCCGTAGTATTCAGCGTAAATGGTTTCTGTTTCCCAGAGTTTCAGGGCGTGCAATTGGCAAGAATGTCCTTTTAATACGGGCTCCAATTGTTGCCAAATGAGCATAACAAGGTTCTCTGTGGTTGGTTGCATATGTTTCGGGATAAAATCGACGTCCAGATTTAGGTTGCTATGATCCAAGTATTCGATAACGTGTTCTTTGATCAGTCCACTCAGATATTTGATGTCGATAATAAAACCGGTGATCGGATCGGGTTTACCTTTCACGGTAACATGGAGCGAATAATTATGTCCATGCCAGTTTTTATTGGAACATTTGCCAAATGCTGCCTGGTTCTGCTCAGCCGACCACGCTTCGACCCAAAGTTTGTGGGCAGCATTAAAACGTTCAATACGGGTTATATATACCATTTTGATGGTGCTTTTGTAATGGTTTTGCTAGGGCGGGGCAAAATTACGCCGAAAACCACATTTCAACGAATGATGCTCAAAAATGTACGCATTCCTACACTAAAATACCGGCTTTATCTGCCTGGCTTTTATGTTTATCGAAAAAGCGCATCACCCTTCCGCACTTTGTGTTGTTTTGCAGCGCGATGACGACCAGAAAATTTCTCGACCGGGTATATTTTATTTTGAGTCAGCGACCCGTGTACCACGGGTTGTTCTGGATGGTACTGTTCTTTCTGATGGTGCGCGAAGGTATGCGTACTTCCGGCGATCTTTGGTTTACCATCAGCAACGAACTGGTCAGTCTCTTTTTCTACTCCATCCTCGTTTATCTGAACCTGTTTTACCTGGTTCCGAATTTCCTGGCAAAACGCGCGTTGGTCTATCTGGGTTTCGTTTTAGCCATTTGCGCCATCGTTACGCCCCTGGAAGTGCTGGTGTTGTACCTCAAACTTTCCGGCGAAGACAACTATCGCAATAACCTTATCAATCATCAGGGCGATATTTTTGTCGCGTTTGTGTTCGTTACCCTGCTTTCCACGGTGTTGAGACTGATCATGGACTGGTGGCGTTACCAAACCGAGAAACAGGTGCTGCTTACCCAGACGATTCAATCGGAATTGCGCTTCTTAAAAAGCCAGATCAACCCCCATTTCCTGTTCAATACCCTAAACAACCTGTACGCGCTTACGTTGCGAAAAAGCGACCAAGCACCTGAGATAGTGCTCAAACTGTCGGAAATTATGCGCTATATGCTGTATGAATGCAACGAGCGACGCGTACATTTGACCAAAGAAATTCAATATATCCACAATTACCTCGACCTCGAACGATTGCGTCAACCCAAGGAAGCGGATATCAGTTTCCTGACGGAGGGACATATCAGCGAGCAAATGGTCGCGCCATTGTTGTTTGTGCCTTTTATTGAAAACAGTTTCAAGCACGGACTTAACCACCAGGTACTGGGTGGTGGTTACGTGCGGATGCGGCTCACTGTACAGGGGGAAGACCTGGAGTTTTTTATTGAAAACTCGAAAGTAGACGCTCTGCCACGTCAGGGACATCCACGCAGCGGCGGGATCGGTTTGGCCAATGTGCGTCAGCGACTGCGTATTTTATATCCGGAAAACCATGCTTTATACGTTGAAGACGAGCCCAATCGCTATGCTGTGACGTTACATCTGAAAATGACCAACTGAAAATACCCATCGCCAAAAGTTCAACTTTCTATCTTTTCAAAACCGAAACCTACGTAAACATGTTAAATGTCCTGATTGTCGACGACGAACCATTAGCCCTGGATGTGCTGGAAACTTACATCAGCCAGATCCCCGGTATGAAACTGGTGCAGCGTTGCAGCAATGCCCTGGAAGCCAATGAAGCGCTTAAAAATCACCCGGTCGATCTGATGTTTCTGGATATCCAGATGCCGCAACTGACCGGCACCGATTTTGTCAAAACGCTGACCGATCCGCCGATGATCGTTTTTACGACGGCATATCCGAATTATGCGATTCAGGGCTTCGACCTCAATGCACTGGACTATCTGCTGAAACCGATCTCGCTGGATCGATTTATGAAAGCGGTGAACAAAGCGGTCGAACATGAGTTTTTACTCGGTAAGGAAACAGCAGCGCCACCAAGTGCGGATGCCATCAAAAAAGCCAATGACGGGGCGACTTTCTTTTTTGTGAAAGCCGACAAGAAACTGGTGAAGGTCAATTTTGACGACATTATTTATATCGAAGGATTGAAAGACTATGTCATTATCCGCCTGGTAAATGGCCGCGTCATCACCTTACAAACCATGAAAAGTCTGGAAGATCGGTTGCCATCCACTTATTTTCAGCGGATCCACCGCTCGTATATCGTGGCGATGGACAAAATCCTGGCGATCGAAGGGAATATGGTGGAAGTACAGGAAAAAGATAAACCCAAATTACTGCCGATTGGCAAAAATTACCGCGACGAGTTGCTCGAAATTGTCGAAAAAAATCGTTTGTAATCTTGCTAAGCAGGTAACACAATCCGGTGAGTTTTCATCGCAAACAAGTTAGTAGCATGCAAAAGGTGCGCATTTCGGCCGTAAGTTATTTAAATACCAAGCCATTTATTTACGGCATGTTTCGCGGTGAAATGGCAGAATTGATCGATCTGAGTTTAGATATTCCCGCTGTTTGTGCCGGCAAACTCGCTTCTGGAGCGGTAGACCTGGCCCTGACTCCTGTGGCAATTATCCCGGAGTTGCCACAGGCTTATTTAGTGTCCGATTACTGCATCGGCGCAGTGGGGCCGGTGCGTACGGTATGTATTTTTTCCCAGCGTCCGCTGGAATCCATCCGGAAAATCTACCTGGACTTTCATTCGCGGTCCTCGGTCGCGCTGACGCAGTTGCTGTGCCGCGAATACTGGCATATTCAACCGGAATTCCTGCCGGCTACGCCTGGTTTTGAGGATCAGATCGCGGGTGATACGGCCGGATTGATCATTGGCGACCGGGCGATGGGCCGGGCCGAACAATTTCGGTATGTATATGATCTGGGCGAAGCCTGGACGGCGTGGACGGGATTGCCGTTCGTTTTTGCAGCCTGGGTCAGTCTGCGCCCATTGGAGGAAGAATTCCTGCAAAAATTCAATAAAGCACTGGCTGGCGGTATCGCGCATGTACCTGAACTGATAAAAATACTCCCTGCTGTTCCCAATTTTGACTTGAACGACTATTTCACGCACAATATCAGTTACGACCTGGATGATGCGAAATGGCTGGGACTCAATCATTTTTTGACCTATCTCGCCGGCGATAAAGGGTACACGTTGCACCGAAATGTGCTGGCCGCGACAGTTTGACCGGTTGTACGGTACACCGCGAACCAAACCGTGCAAAAAACGTTTTTTTAGTATCTGGCAAATGCGCAATCAGCATATTTGCCTTCATGCTTAAGTTATTTTTCTAATGACAGATACGAAATTCCCAAACACGGAATCCATTACCCTTGGCGGCGGTTGTTTCTGGTGCCTGGAGCCCTTATTCCAGGATTTAAAAGGGGTGCGGCACGTTGAAAGTGGCTACACCGGCGGTAAAACCAAAGACCCTACCTACCGCGACATTTGCACCGGCATGACCGGCCACGCCGAAGTGGTACAGATCACTTTCGACCCGGCCATTGTTTCGCTCCAGCAGATTATGGAGATATTTTTTACCTACCATGATCCGACTACCCTCAACCGGCAAGGAAATGATGCAGGCACGCAGTATCGTTCGGCGATCTATTATACGTCTGAAGCACAAAAAACGGTGGCCCAGGAAGTTATGAAAGCGTCTCAATCTATTTGGGATGATCCGATTATTACGGAAATCACCCCGCTTGGCGTTTATTACAAAGCGGAAGACTACCATCAGAATTACTACAAGAACAATCCGAATCAGGGCTATTGTTCTTTTATAATTGCGCCGAAGGTGCGCAAGTTTCGGGAAAAGTATCGGGCGCAATTGGTGGCTTAAGGGATGGTGTGGGAATAAATGTGCAAATAATTTCCATTTTTTAGTTATTTTTGTGATAGACATGACACAAGAAGATAAAGATATATCCGTCGCAGTCAAAGCCGCTGTACGTGAATTTGACCCCACTGCCAACGTGGTGTTGTTTGGTTCACGTGCTCGTGGTAATGCTCACGTTGCTTCAGATTATGATTTTTTAGTATTATTAAATGAACCAGTGGAATTTTCGTTGAAAGGAAAAATACTTGATAGATTATATAATATCGAACTTGAACTGGATTGTGTACTTGGCATCTTAATTGAAGATACAGCACATTGGCAGATGCTTGAAAACACGCCAATATTTTCTGAAATTCGTCAGGATGGCATTGCCGTATGAGTTTCTCAAAAGAAGATGTTATCAGATATCGCCTTCAACGGGCACATGAAACTTTGTCGGAGGCAGAACTTTTGCGCAAAGGGAATAAGACTTTTGCAACTGTCAATCGGCTTTACTATGCATCCTTTTATGTAATTTCTGCTTATTTCGTATTACACGATCTCAAAGCCTTTACGCACGCAGGTCTCAAAAGTGCTTTTAATAAGGAGTTGGTTTTGACAGGGAAGATACCGACCCAGGAAGGCAGATTGTTCAATCAACTTTTTTCTTTTCGCCAGGATGGTGATTACAAAGACTTCGTGCAGTTTGATGAAAATCATATTGATACCCTTTTTCCTAGAGTTAAAATACTGATTGATCTTGTAGAAGCATTAATAATAAGTGAATTATAGGATTAGGGTGTAAGCAGTTCCTTGATCTGTTCAATTTTCTGCGCGATGATATATTTTTCCATCGTCATGCTTTTCCCGTCCCGGAAAATTGATTCATATCCCACCGCCATTTGAAACATGGGTGAGAATAACCACCACAAGAATCGTAAGTAAAAGAGATATCCAATAAGAAAAGGAATGCCGCTAATCAGGTTTCGCGTAGGCCGCATTTGTCAAAAAATCAGTATCCGTTAACGTTTGCAGAAACGCCACCAAGTCTGTCTTATCACCTGCGGTAAGTTGCAGACCGCCGGGTTGCAAATTGTATTGCAGGATAAATTCAATGGTAGAAGCGTTTTGCACCCCCGTATTATAATGATCGATGACTGCTTCCAGGGTAGCAAAACGCCCATCGTGCATATAAGGCGGTGTCTTAGCGACATTCCGCAGACTTGGAACTTTGAATTTGCCGCGGTCCGCCGGATTATTGCTTACTCTTTTGCGCCCTTCATCCGTCATCGCTGCATCTGAATCGAGGCCATTATTCTGGAATTCATCGTTTGTAAAATTGGGTCCGGCATGACAATGAAAACATTCTGCTCCTTTATGTAGTCCGCTTGGATCAAATTCAGTAAAAAACAATTTTCTGCCACGCTCTTCCGCATCGGTCAAAACAACGTCGCCGCGTTGGTAGCGATCGTACCGGGCGTTGTTGGAAACCATGGTCAACATAAATTGCTCCATCGCCAGGCCCATTCGCTCCGGTGTGACTTTTTGATCGCCGAAAGCGCGAATAAATTGATCGGTATACCGCTTGTTGCCTGATAGTTTCACGAGTACATTTGGTAAGGTTTCATTCATTTCAAGCGGATCCTGGATTGGCATGAGTGCCTGATCCCGAACCCGGGGCGCTCTTCCATCCCAAAAAAGACCATTCTGGTGCCAAGCCAGGTTCATGACCGCCATCGCCTGACGTTTACCCGGCAAACCTTCGATCCCGATGCTGAACTGACGGATGTCCGAAAATGCATCCTGTTGTTTATGGCAATCGGCGCAGGCTTGCGAGCCGTCTTTAGACAACAGCGGTTCGTAGAATAACATCCGGCCCAGTTGCACCCCGGCAAGCGTCAATTGATTGTCGGCCGGCAAATCAGGCGTTGGAAAATCGCCGGTTTGCAGCACGTAGGCGGTCGGATCATACACCGCAGGCGGATCTACCGGTTCTTTTGGATTGCAAGCAGCAAAAACCAGTGCGCACAGATAAAAAAAGTGGATTGATTGCTTCATAATGGATTGATTAGCAATTTATAAGCGTAAAAGTGTTTACTGGCTAAATGCAGGGTTTGAAATGAAATCCAAATCGGTCAAACTGCGGAGAAATGACAATAAATCCGCCCGTTCCTGCATGGTTAAGGTGAAAGGGGTAATCAGGTTGCTTTTATTCGGATTCAATTTTCCGCCCGTTTGGTAATGGTCCACCACGGCCGCTAAACTGGGCAAACTACCGTCGTGCATATAAGGAGCGGAGCGGGCCACATTGCGCAGACTTGGCACTTTAAACACGCCCCGGTCGCTTTCCAGTCCGGTCAGCCGGATGCGGCCACTATCGGGATAGACTTCGTACAGACCATTGTTCGTATAAGTCTGATTGGTAAACAGAAAGCCCTCGTGGCACTTCGCACAGTTGAGCCGGTCGCTTTGAAACAGCGCCAACCCGCGTTTTTCTGCAGCCGATAACGCCGTATTTTTCCCTTGATATGCGTATTGGTCATACGGTGAATTGCCACTCAATAAGGTGCGTTCAAAAGCCGCAATTGCCCGGGTTAATACGAATGGATCCAGTTCGCGGTCATACGCTTTGGCGGATAACTCGACGTATTCCGGTATCTTTTTCAGGCGTTCCGCCACCAGTAATATATTGAAATCAAACTCATTATGCTCCTGAATGGGCACCAGGACTTGCATTTCCAGGGTAGGTACGCCGCCTTCGCGCAGGAGCCGTTTTTGATAGGCTACATTCGCCAGGGTTGGCGTATTTCGGGTGCCGGAGCGGGCAGCAATCCCAATACTGACGGCAGTACTGTCCGAAAACGCCAGGTGCTGCGCATGACACGAACCACAGGAGCGTGTGCTGTCTGCCGATAATCCGGGATCGTAGAAAAGCCGTTTTCCCAAAGTTACCCGCGCCTGCGTCAGCGCATTGTCGGCCGGAATAGCGGGTGCAGGAAAACCCATCGGCACCTGCAAAATATAGATATCCGGGTCAGGTGCGACCACCGGAATATTCTCCTCTTTGTGGCAAGCCGCCAAAAGGATCCCGATCCCCATTAAAAAACAACAATAATGCATCGTGCAATAAGTAAAAAATGGCCTGGATATCCCCGATTGCTGTAAATGTCTTTTAGCGTTGGGTAGCAGGGGTATTATTTTTTGTAAAAAAATAATACCCCTGCTACCCAACGCTAAAAGACATTCCCGAGTAACTTTAATGTTTGATTATCAACTGCTTACGCGCCAATAAAATACCGTTTCCATAAAACGCATATTGATAACAACCAGCTGGAAGCATCGCTGTTTCCAGCCGTGCGGTACCTGCGGCGGGTAGTCCGGTGAGCGTACGAACCGTTTGTCCCAAAGAATTACTCAAGACAAAATTCAGATCGCCGGTCGCAGGAAGATCGTATTGCAGCATAGTTTCGGCATTCGCCGGATTGGGTGCGGCCTGTACATTCAGGGAGTTGGCAATTATTTCCTGTGTGCCTGAAGCCGACGCCATCGTAATGAAACCCTGTGTGGCGGCATTGTTCATCATGGAAACATTCATCGCGGAACTTCCATGCTGAATAAGATTGAAGGTCATCACCATGTTCTTAAACAACTGGAGGTAATCAAGGGTAAAATGCACGTGTAAAACGCCGTCCGCCGCTTCGGTTACGCCGGTAAGTGCCACCGTTTTATACAGTGCATCGCCGAGGTTATGAAATTCGAATGTCGTTTCCGGTATGCCATCATTATTGTTATCGACTTTGCCTTCGATCGCCATAAAACGGTAACCTGACGACCAGCCCCAGTGCATGGTCGGGTTTTGCAGCGCGAGCGGATGGCCGGCAGGGTAGGAGGCCGGGTCCAGGTGGTTGATCGCCTCCGGCACACCGAGGTGTAAAGTGAGACCATGCGCGTCTTCGACCGGCCAACTGCCCAGGGCAAACTCTGTCGCTGGCGTATTGGCATTGACTAACAGGTATTTATCCGTGAGCGGCATCAGCGTACCATCCGGATGCAGTATTTCGATTTCCGAAACATAAAATTCAGCCCGGGTAATGAGGATCTTTTTGTTGTTCCAGATGGGCGAAAGGGTTTGGTTGAGTACCAGCGCCTCTGCGCCGACCTTGTGGTCGAAAGAGATAACGACATTGTTATTCTGCGCGGACATGGTTGCGCAAAAAGCAGTAATAAGCAGGAGTAGTGTAGGTAAATACTTCATTGTGAGAAAGTTGTGATTGAGAATTTGTTGTTTTAAAAAAGCCAGTTCACGCCGCCTCGAATGCCCGTTAAATCGGGTGCAGCAGCTGTAGATTTATGGAATGCACGTTGATAATAACCCTCCAGCGTGAGGTTAAAACGAGGCGATAACGGCAGTTCTAAACCCGCATTCACCGTGCATAGATTCCGGAGTCGCGTGCGGATGGTCACATCGTACGACCCTCGCTGGATGATACCGCTAGGACCATGCTCGGTTTCGTAATTGATACGGAATGGGAGAATGGTTTGATTGCCCCAGTTAAAGCCGAGAAAAGGGCGCGGTCGACCAGGCTGCGCAAACGTGTAGCGCAGCCCCACGTCCAATTGCCGTATTTTCTGACCGGTCACTTCCAATTCGGAAAAGTGTTCGCCGTAACCTGGTACCGGTACTACTGGCGACCCTAAAATAGCCGCCGGATCGTGGGCTTTGTAGTGGATTTGGCCGAGGCTAAAGTTGCCATTCAAACTCCAGTGCCGGGTGAACCCAATTTCGCCGCGCAAGCCCACTGCTACACCACCTTCGTGCATCAAACTGCTGCTTGCTGCGTACAACCAGCCTGTGTTGACCCCTATTTTGTAATATTTAGGCCGCAGCGCCCGGATCATTCTTTGGGATAATGCGGTAATATCTCCTACCTTTTCCGGAGTGCGGCGCATATCTATTTCTGGCAGCGCG
>JBBRDQ010000192.1:0-9875 GCA_038203695.1 Chitinophagales bacterium | reverse complement strand
ATTTCTTCCATAACTTTCGCCGGGAGTTTTTAAGTTTTGAAATTTTGATTTCGTAACCTAAAATTACAAAAACTTCTAAACTCCCAGTTTTTGACATACCGAGCCACTCAATTCAACATGCCCCGATTTTGTCACGCACTCTTTTCAATCTGCGCGTACTCCATTTAAAATAAATATATTGAGCAGTATTTAATACAATTATTATTGTTGGAAGTGTATCTTTGAGAGGATTTATTCATATAGATATTTCCTTCGTTCTTCGTTTTCATCACTAAACAGTTCTTTTACCATGAAACAAAGCAACATTTTCCCACTCTTTTTGGGCGTCGCACTCCTGCTCGGAGCGTGCAACAAAGAGACCAATTTTGATTACAACTACTATTCGAAAGCGGATTATGATCTGATGATCAAAAATCTTGATCTGCCGACCACACCGTACGCTTACCTTCAAAATCTGCCGGCACACCTGGGTGCCGGACAACCGAAACTTCCCGATAATGACCGGGTTACCCTTGGCCGCGTACTTTTTTACGACACCCAACTGTCCAAGGACGCTAAAATTTCCTGTGCCAGTTGCCACAAACAGGAAATTGCCTTTAGTGATGACAAAGCCAAAAGTCTCGGCGTATTTGATCGCTCGACGGATCGCAATTCGATTGCGCTGGGTTCTGTCCCGAGTTTCAGCAGTTTTTATGGCGATGATGTTTTTAATGGTGCATCCTTTTTCTGGGATAACCGGGTACACTCGGCGGCAGAGCAAAGCTTGGCTTCGATGACCAATCAGAAAGAAATGGATATGACGATCGATCAGATTGTCAGTGCCGTACAAGGCCAGGATTTTTACAAACCGCTGTTCAAATACGCCTTTGGGGACGAACAGGTAAATAGCACCCGCATCACCGACGCGATTGCTAGTTTTGTGAACAGCATGGGTTCGGTAGATAGTAAATTCGACCAAAAGGCTTCAATCAGCGGCGCCAATGCCTTCGATGTATTGATGCCGTTTTCGGGTTTCACCCCGCAGGAAAATAACGGGAAAGCCTTATACATGAACAATTGTGCAACCTGTCACAGCACCAACTTTACTACGCCCAGACACAGCGCCAACAACGGTCTGGATGAAAATCCGGTAGACCTGGGGATCGGAGGTTTCACCGGTGTGCCCTCCGAAATGGGTAATTTTAAAGTGCCCAACCTGCGCAATGTAGCCCTTACCGGACCTTATATGCACGATGGCCGCTTCCAGACGCTGGAGCAAGTCATTGAACATTACAGCACCGGCATTCAGGCAAGCGCTAATTTGTCGCTGGAATTACGCCAGTACAACAACAATGGCGGACTGGGTGCGCCTAAACAATTCAATTTTACTACCGCTGAAAAGGGCGCTTTACTAGCCTTTTTAAATACTCTTACCGACGAAAAATTCGTGGCCGATGTACGCTTTGGCGACCCGTTTAAGCGGTAATGATTGATTAACGATTAATTAAAACCGCTGCATTCCTATCCAGAAATGCAGCGGTTTTTAATGTGTAATTGACTATTACCATTTCCGCCGCCCCAGCGATAATACAGTAGCGGACAAGAATAAAGCGATAACGGACAGGAAGTAAATCAGATCGCGCGAATCAATGACGCCGCGACTCATGGAAGTGTAGTGCGATTCGATGCCGAATGATTGAATAATGTCGTCCGATTTGGCGAAGAAAATCGGCAACTGGCTGATCGCGTCAAAGGTTTTATAAAACAAGATACACAACACAACGGCGAGGATAAAGGAGACGATCTGGTTTTTGGTGAGCGATGAAGCGAACAAACCAATGGCCACGAAGGAAGCGGCCAGGAAAAACAGGCCGATGTACGAACCCATGATGCCGCCTTTGTCGAGATTGCCTGGCGGCTCGCCCAATTGCCAGACCGAGAAGAAATAAATAAAGGTGGGTAGCAAAGAAAACAGCACCAGCACAATACACGCGAAGTATTTGCCGGCCACGATCTGCCAGTCGGAAATAGGACGCGTCACCAGCAATTCGATGGTGCCGCTCTGGGTCTCTTCCGCAAAAGTGCTCATGGTAACCGCTGGAATAAGCAGCAAAAACAGCAAGGGCGCCGCGTAGGAAAACAGGGTGTCCATCGTGGCATAATTGCCGGCTAAAATACTCGAACCGGCTGGAAACCACCACAGCATGACGCCGGTGGTCAGCAAAAAAATGCCGACGACCAGGTAACCGATCAGGGAAGCAAAAAAGGAATTAATTTCTTTAATAAAAATGGACAACATGAAGGGCGTATCTAGTGGGCGAGGCGGTGCGATTTATTTGGTGAGTTGCTGGAAAACGTCTTCTACGCTGCGCACTTCCTTGTGCAACTCCAGCAGGGTTAGTTTATTGGCTACGGAAAAGGCAAAGACTTCAGCGCGGATATCCTGATCGGCAGGCGCCGTCAGTTGCCAGCGATTGTGGCCGATCGAATGCACGGTGCGGACGTTTTTAATGGATTTCAGGATGTTGTCGCGGGTGGCTTCCGCGAATTCGACGGTAACGATACTTTGTCCGGTAAACTGTTGTTTGAGTTGCTCGATCGGTGCGTTGGCCACCAGTTTGCCTTTGTTGATAATGATAGCGCGATCGCAGACCGCCTCCACTTCGCCGAGAATGTGGGTGCTCAGGATTACCGTTTTCTCACGGCCCAGGTCTTTGATCAACTGACGAATCTCGACGATCTGGTTGGGGTCCAGCCCGGAGGTCGGTTCATCGAGGATCAATACCTGCGGATCGTGCAACATCGCCTGGGCCAGGCCGACGCGCTGGCGGTATCCCTTGGATAATTCGCTGATTTTTTTGAACCGGTGACTGCCGAGTCCGGTGCGCTCCACCATGGCTTCGACTCGCCGCGCCGCATGGGGAATCGAATGGATGCCGGCGGTAAAGTGCAGGTATTCACGGACATACATATCGCGGTACAACGGATTGTGTTCTGGCAAATAACCGATACAGCGGCGCGCTTCCATGGGTTTTTCGTTTACATCGAAGCCACAGACCTGTACGGAGCCGTTACTTTGCGGCAGATAGCCCGTAATCATCTTCATCGTGGTCGTTTTGCCGGCACCGTTGGGGCCGAGAAACCCCAGTACTTCGCCCTGATTCGCTTCAAATGAAATGTCGTCTACCGCCCGCTGTGTATCGTAGGTCTTGATCAGGTTATTTACTTTTACTCCTATTGTCATAATATGCGGTGTGCCGTTTTTTCACCGGCGGCGATTATTGGGTGCAAAAATAGCAAAACTGTACGACGAATGTCCGTTTGCCAACAATTGTGCGCTTACTGATCATTGATGCCAACGAAAACTCATCTGCTGCGTTTCTCGTATATCACTCAACGAATTAACAATCCATTCAATCATACGATACCATGTTTAAAACGCTCTTTTTTGCTGTTGCAGCGCTGTTTTTTTGCGGCCTTCATCCGTTAAATGCCACGTGTTTCCAGACCGATTCCATTCCACCCAAAAATGCGGATGTTGCCTTAATCAAGACAGTAGCACCCAGCCATACAATATTCGATTCGCTGCTGCAAAAGTACGTGACTGCCACCGGACAAGTGAATTACAAAGGTTTGAAGGCCAATAAAACGGTTTTGGTCGCCTATTGTGACTCTTTATCAATCCATACGCCGCAAGACGACTGGTCGCGGTCCGAAAAAATGGCGTACTGGATCAATGCCTACAATGCCTTCACCATCAAACTGATTGTCGATAATTACCCGACGACGAGTATTCTGAAATTTGACGGCGGCAAGACCTGGGATGTCAAACGCATTGCCTTGGGCGGCAAGAAATACAGCCTGAATATGATCGAGAACGAAATTTTACGGCCCCAATTCAAAGACCCGCGCATTCACTTTGCCGTCAACTGCGCCGCTAAGTCTTGTCCGCCTATCTACAATCGGGCCTATACCGCCGAGAATCTGGAAGCGACCCTGGAAGCGCGCGCCAAATCCTTCCTCAACAACTCCGCTTATAATACAATTACCGGCAACAAGGCGACGGTGAGCAAAATTTTTGACTGGTATGGCGTCGATTTTGGCGACCTGAAGGCCTTTTTGAACAAGTATGCCGATACGCAACTTAGGCCCGGTGCGACCGTGCAGTTCAACGAATATAACTGGGATTTGAATGAATAATTTTTACTGTCGGGGCGACTATGAGTCACCCCGACAGTAAAAATTACGTTAATTACTTATTGATCTTCTTCAACTCCCGCTCAAAAATCGTCTCCAACTGTTCGGCTTTCAGGTTTTTGGCCACGATGGTGCGGTCTTTGTTCAACACGTACAATTCCGGCGTGATATCGACAAAATATTTGCCGTAGATAGCCAGATTGGTCGGGTCGAACACATTGGCAAACGTAAAGCGGTTTTTCTCAACGAAAGGTTTCCATTCCGCCTCAGTCGTATTGACCGCGATCCCGAAAAATTCTACGCCCCTGGGTTTCCATTTTTCATACAACCGCTGAATCTCCGGCGACTCTTTCTGGCAGTGTTCGCAGTCGGGACTGTACATGAAAATCACAATAAGCGGCGCTTTTATCTCGTAAAGGCTTTTAAATTCGCCAAATTGATTCTTGGCGCGCACGTCCATACCTTTGCGGTTCAGCAAACTGGCCTCCATTTCGCCCACGTGTTTTTGCAGTCCTTCCAGTTCCTTCGCCGTTGACCAGTACGCTAATTCCGGCGTGAAATAATTGCGTACAATGTGTACGTACACTGCCTCGCCGTCCATTACCGGCGATTTGCCATTTTCATATTGCAGCGCGATCCAGTTGGTGAAAAACTTGAAATAATCTTTGTAGGGCATCACCTGCCGGATCAAAACGTCGGACACTTTAATCAGCGAATCCGGGTTTTGCGGCGTGAATTCTTTCATGTAACGGCGCAATTTATTGAGTACCACCGGTGTGTTGAGCAGGCGTTTATCATTGAAATCTACGCCGTCGAAAAAGTGGTTGCGGTAGGTAACGACCTGACGCACCGTATCTACATCGCCGTTTGGTTTGCGGAATTCGGTGAAGTCGGGGTTTTGTCCGGCCTTTTTAAAAGCCGTGAAAAAAGAGGTGGGATTGGCTTTGTAAGTAGCCTCCAGATTTGCCTTGCGCACCTCCAGCAATTGATCCTGTTGCGCTTTTGCCGTTTTGTATTCAGGAGACGTCACTGCGGCTTTTCGCAACACTTCGCCAAGCCGGCCGAGTTCGACGTCTTGCTGGGACTGGAATTTGAAATTTTCATAGAGCAACTGGGTATTCAAAGACCCGGTCACCTGCATGGTGTTCATCAAATCGTCCGCTTTCGCCTGCAGGGTAAAACGTTGATCCTGGTCGATCAAAATAGAAAAATTCTTGCTTCCCGGCAGCAAAAAATAGTAAAACCCCGGTGCCAGTGCCGATTTGCGTTTGATGGTAAAGTGCCCTTGTGCATCCGAAAAGGTCGAATCGGCCAGGTAATTCTGGTCGCAATAAGTGCCTACCAAGCGGACTACCCCGGCTGGCGTACCGGTTATCGTTGCGTCGATCAGGGTACTGTCGATGGCCGTTTGCGCGTGCGCAAACGCAGGAAAAACGAGCAGAAAAAGCCAGAAAATAACTCTAGAATACTTCATTGTTTGATGGTAAATGGTATTTGCGAATAACTGATTGTGGTTACAAAAACCGGGCAAAATTAAGTACCCGGGCCATTCTTAGTGGAACATTAGCGAAACGTTGACAAAATACCCGGTGCGTAGGCGCGAGCCTGCCCAAAAATCCGTTTTAGTCTTGGTAATCCGCCTGATCCCTAGTCCCATCCTGCCGTAACGGAGATCACTAGTCATTCACCCGCCCCAACCCCAATGCCTTCACCATCAGCGTCGGTAATGCCCGCTCCGGATGGCTGCGTTTGCGCAAATCCAAGTACCAGCCGATTTTTTTCAGGATCGGGATCTTGTGCGTTTCCACAAATTCAATCAGCGTGCCGTCGGGGTCTTCGATGTAGGAAAAGTAACCCGCAGCTTCGCCCATATCGAACGAGCCGCTGGAGTCGACCGTAAACGGATGTCCCTTTGCCGCACAAAATGCCTTCATTTCCGCCATACCCATCATGTCGAAACACAGGTGAATATACCCCAGGTCGCCCCAAAAGCGGTTTTCAAAGATCTTGCGTGGCGTGCGGTCCAGGCTTTGCACCAGTTCTATTTCCGAATCGCCCAGCAAGCGGCTGAACGGTCCTTTGCGCTTTTGGGCGTGTCGCAACAACACCCTGCGATACCGTCCGAAGCCGCCGTCCACACCGTGCCAGTCGGCAAAATCATCGCTGTGGTCGTACACAACGGTGTCGTAGCCAAGTATTTCGCCGTAAAATTGCATGGATCGCTGCAGGTCGGAGACGCCGATAAAGGCACCGTACATGCCGCCGGTGAGCGCCGGCCGGCCTTTCGACAGCCAATCGGTGGCACCCACTACTTCGAAGGTATTGCCCCAGGGATCTTTGACGAAAAAATGTAACGCGCCGTCGGGCCGGGCCGCCGGATTAGTCAGCACATTGACGCCGCGGGCGCGCAGGTCTTCAAAACAGGCCGTCACATCCTTGCATTTTACTTTGGCGATCCCAATGCCAAGGTCGCCTAATTGGGGCTGAAACGCCGGCGGTTGCGGCGTACGGCCGGTATATTGCCAGATTTCCATGCCGCCGCCGCCCTGCATATTCAAGGCTAAAATAGCGTGGCGCGCCTGCGGCTGGCCACCCGTATACGGCAACATCAGTCCCGCCACGGCGGCTTCTTCAAAAATCGGCACATCCATTCCGAAGTGCTGGCGATACCATTTAAAGGCCTCGTGTACATTGCTGACGCCGATGCCGATTTGTTGAATGCCGGATATAAACATGGTGCAAAAAGTTAAACAATACGCGAAAGGGCGCAAAGGTAGAGAAAGTTACTTTGTCAAAGCCAGCCGACGGCCATTTGCATTTTTCAGCGCCGTCCGGGCAAATGCTTTTTTATTTCCGGTAAACGCCTTGAAAACGCGCCGCAATCGACTATTTTTGCGGCGGTTTATAAGACGGACGCCCCGACGCGTTCCTAACCAGGTTCGCATTCTCAACTCACTCACTGCACTCATGGGAGAAATACATCAATTGGACGACTGGAAACAAGAACAGGACGAATGGCTCGATGCCCTCGAAGAGGTGCTCGAAAGCCAGGGCAAAGCCAAGTCCGAAGAACTGTTTCAGCGCCTTCGCCTGCTTATGGCCCGCAAAGGCGGTGTTACTGGCGGACCCGCCCTGAATACGCCTTATATGAATACCATTTCGCCCGATAACCAGCCGGACTATCCCGGCGATCTGGCGATAGAGCAGCGCATCGAAAATATCTTGCGCTGGAATGCCCAAGCGATGGTACTACAGGCCCAGGATAAAGAACTGGCACTCGGCGGACACATTGCCACGTATGCCGCCTGTGCTACTATGTGGGAAGTATTGTTCCATCACTTTCTGCGCAAACGCTCGGCCGATTACGGCGGCGACCTCCTGATGATCCAGGGCCATGCTTCCCCGGGCATTTACTCCCGCGCAGTGTGGGAAGGCCGTTTGCCGCAGCAGGCAATTGCTGATTTCCGGCAGGAAACGCTGGGTGGCGTCAGTTCGTACCCGCACCCGCG
The DNA here is from genome assembly GCA_038203695.1 of Chitinophagales bacterium. GTDB lineage: Bacteria > Bacteroidota > Bacteroidia > Chitinophagales > Saprospiraceae > M3007. The sequence goes on along the minus strand of JBBRDQ010000192.1, from coordinate 2,190 downwards.
CCGCATGCCCGCTTTCTGGCAGGCACCGACTGTTTCGATGGGACTGGGGCCGATGATGGCGATCTATCAGGCGCGTTTTATGCGTTACCTGGAATTGCGCGGCCTGAAACCCGCTAACGGCGGTAAAGTCTGGCATTTCATCGGCGACGGTGAAATCGACGAACCGGAAATCTACGGCACCATCGGCATGGCCAGCCGCGAGAATCTGAACAACCTGATTTTTGTGGTCAATTGCAATTTGCAGCGGCTGGACGGTCCGGTCCGCGGCAATGGCAAAATTATTCAGGAAGTGGAACGCCACTTCTCCGGTGCCAGTTGGAATGTGATCAAAGTGATCTGGAGCGGCGACTGGGACGCTATTCTGGAACAGGATGAGGACGGCGCGTTGCTGGCCCGCCTGGAAGAAATGGTCGATGGTCAGTCGCAGGAAATCGTCAGTACCAACGACGGCGCATTCTTGCGGAAAATGCTGATCGACGGCAACGGTGCACTGGCGCATTCGGAACAGATCGCTACGCTGCTGGCCAACTATACCGATGAACAACTGAAATCTTTCCGCCGCGGCGGACACGATTCCAAGAAAATGTACGCTGCCTACGAAGCCGCCATCGCATCGGATAAACCGACGGCTATTATCGTGCAGACGGTGAAAGGCTACGGTATGGGCAAGGCGGCGGAGGGCAAAAACAAAGCCCACCAGACCAAAGATCTGAGTAGCGACAGCCGGGTAGAAACCAAAAATCGCTACGGTATTCCGATTTCTGACGAGGAAGCGAAGGCGGCCAAATTCTGGTATCCGGCACCCGATGCGCCGGAATCTACCTATTTCCACGCTCGTCGCAAGGAACTGGTGGTTACCTGCCGGAGCGCTCGAGCGAATATACGAAGTTGAAATTGCCGGAAATTTCTTTGTTTGAAAAACAACTGAAAGGCAATGAAGCCAACGCCGGCAAAACGCAATCTACGACTGGTGCTGCCGTCGATATTATGACCCAATTGATTCGCAATGACGATCTTGGAAAGTATATCGTGCCGATCGTACCCGACGAAGCGCAGACCTTTGGTATGGAGCCGATGTTCAACTCGGTGCAGATCTGGAACCAGAAAGGCCAGCTCTACACACCGCTGGAAATCGGCATTTCGGTCATCAAATACCGCGAATCCAAAACTGGCCAGGTATTACAGGAGGGCATCAATGAAGATGGGGCCACGGCTTCCTTTACGGCGGCCGGTACCGCCTACGCCATGCACGGCGTGCCGACGATCCCGTTCTACATTTATTATTCCATGTTCGGCTTCCAGCGTGTCGGTGATATGATTTGGGCTGCCGCCGATATGCTGACCAAAGGTTTTCTGCTGGGTGGCACGGCCGGTCGCACGACACTCAATGGCGAAGGTTTGCAGCACCAAGACGGCCACTCGCTCCTGCTGGCGCAAACGGTGCCGAGTGTCATTAGTTACGATCCGGCTTTTGCGTACGAATTGGCCATTATCGTGCACGACGGGATTCGCCGGATGTATATCGATAAAGAAGATAAACTGTACTATATCGCGCTGTACAATGAGAATCTGCTGATGCCGGAAATGCCGAAAGGGGTGGAAGAAGGCATCAAACGCGGTTTGTACCGCTTTAAAAAATCCGCGACAAAACCGGCCAAAGACGGCGCCAAGGCCCACCTTTTTGGTGCCGGTGTGATCATGGATCAGGTCTTGCAGGCCGCTGTAATCCTGGAGCAGGAAGGGGTGAGCACCGATATCTGGAGCGCGACTTCCTGGACCGAACTTTACCGCGATGCGGTGGCTGCCGATCGCTGGAATATGCTGCACCCGGGTGAAAAAGAAAAAGTGCCGTACATTCAGGAAGTGCTGAAAGGCGAAGAAGGAGTGTTTGTCAGTGCCAACGACTGGATCAAACTGACGGCCGGACAATTATCTCCCTGGATGCCGCAGGATTTTACCGCCCTCGGTACCGATGGTTTCGGCCTTTCGGAAGGTCGCCCACAACTGCGCGACTACTTTGAAATCTCCGCCAAATACATCGCTTTTGCGGCCGTTCGCCTCCTGCAAAAACAGGGCAAAGTGTCGGAAAAAGCGGTGCTGGAATTTATGAAAAAGCATAATGTGGTGGCGGATAAGGTGGATCCGATGAGTGTCTGAGGCTAGGGGAATGGAATAGTCAGGGGTTGTATT
>JBBRDQ010000191.1:0-9936 GCA_038203695.1 Chitinophagales bacterium | reverse complement strand
AAAAGGCTCAACGCAAGTTGGGCCTTTCGCGTTTTAGGTATAATAATGAAGTTAGTTTGAACTTTTATTTTGCATAAAACTTTGATTTTCAAATATTTCAGTAAAAAATTATAGTTCAAAGTAAAAGCGATCTCATACATGTAAGATTATTTTTTGGTCATCTTTCTCATGGAAACACCTCCACTATTCTGGGTCTACATCCTGCAAAGCGAACAAGACGATTCGTTCTATGTCGGCTATACCAGTGATTTGCAACGCCGGATAGCGCAGCATAATTCGGGGGAAACGCGCTATACCGCCACTAAAAAGCCCTGGAATCTGGTTCATACTGAATCTTACCCCGATAAATCACAAGCCATAAAACGGGAAATTTACATCAAAAGACGGGCAAGCCGTAAGTATATATTGGGACTGATTGGTGGTTCAGTTGGTTAGCATGCCGTCCTGTCACGGTCCCGCTTGAAGGAGCGGGACGGGTTCGAGTCCCGTCCAGTCCGCAAGTAATGCAAAAATGCCCTTGTAAGTCAATCACTTACGAGGGCATTTGCTTTTATGTTGTCGTTTTGACAGATTTTGGGTAGTGCCAAGATTCTGGTGATTTATTAACTTTGCTGCAAGACTGTAAAGATTTTAAACGCTGGGTTTGGATTGCTTTGTGCCGACGGACTCGACAAGTCATTTCTTATTTTATAGGGGATCGGAGCGTGCATAGTTGTCAGGCGTTTTGGGATTGGATACCGGATGATTACAAGAAGAGTTTCACTTTTTCGGATTTTTGGGAAGCATACGCCAGCGTTATTGACAACGGCAAGCATCAAATGGTTGGAAAAGAAAGTGGTCAAACCAACCATGTGGAACGCTGGAACAACATCCTGCGCCAAAGAATTTGCCGCTTTGTTCGAAAAACATTGTCCTTTTCAAAAAGTGATGAAATGCATTAATCGTATCTCAAATTATTTATTTACAATTATGACACACCATTCGTAAAATGACACTATCCTCTCCTAACGTTCCGTTTTCTCTTTTTTGTCCAATACTCTTTGTTCTGTTCCGGGTGAGTATTCCGGCAGTTGTGACTATGTGAGAAACACCCATCAGCAAAAAACGAAATCCGGTTTCCCGGTAAGGGGGTAGTTCCGCCTCCAACCTTTTATGCCGTTGGCCTTGAAAAAGACAATGAGGTGCATTTCTGTTGACTGGTTGCGATTGGACTTGACTTTGCGCATGATCTCGCTGCGCTTTTCCGGTGGGAAAACATCAGCCATTGTATTTTTCCAGATTGGAAGGAAGTTCAATCATTAGGGACTTGTCCACCTCAACGGCATTTACCCGTTCATTGTAGATTTTAACGAGACTAACAAGGCTATGTTTGAGTTTGTCAGCTGCGAAAACGCTGATTTCTTCAATGTTTTGAGAAATGAACGATTCGAGCGATTCAACGGCAATATGTCCGTTACAATATTGTTCCCCTAATTGGCGGGCGGCTGCAAGTTTCGCGTCCGGGACAATCAAATAGACTTTTAGCCCTTCTTTAATGTTTTCTTGACACTTTTTGTAAACCCCTTCCATCGGGGAAACCGTGACGTGAAAAACGGTGCTGCCTATCGCAAAGTCCCCGGAACGGTTGGTTGGTTTGTCGGCTGTACTTGCCGATTCGTTTGATACTTTCACGTTGGGAAATCGGAGTTGCAATTTAGCCCCTACCAAATGCTGCGCAACGTACCCGGCCTTCCCTTCGCTATGGGAGGTTTCAAAAAGGTCGTGAATGACCTGCCAAGTTGAAAGTTTCGGGTCAAACACCAATTTCAGTTTTTGGCGGTTGTGAAAATCCTTTACCCGTTCAACTAAAAACGCTTGCAAAGAGGTAAGAACCTCGTTTCGTTCCTCCGGGGAAAGTGATTCGAGTTTGAGGGCTGCTAATGACATGAATAACGGCCTAATATCTCCCTGTCCGCCGCGATTTGTTCGACCGCCTTCTTTGGCAAACGGGCGGGTTTCTCCGAAATTGCTAAGAATTGCAGCGACCGCCGCCCCGCTTGCCCCTTTGATTTGCGCCCCTCCGGGCGCTACCTGGGCGTCAAAATTCAAGTCGTACTTTTCCTTTAATCTTTCCAGTAAAACGAGCGTAGCGGCAATTGTACCGTTTGCCGGGCCGTTGTTCGCTTTGACAATTTTGAGAGACCTAAACCATTCCTCAAATGCCGATAACGGCTGTTTGGTATTCATGTGTAAAACCCTGCTTTGTTGTTATATTGTTGATTTCGGCCAAAAGGGGGTTAAGGTAGTTTTCTCCAATCCACGTTACCACAGGAACACAAACGGCGTCTCCGAAACCGAATAACGCTTGGTTGATATTACCGGAAATTCGGTATTCGTCGGCACCCATCAACCGTGCACATTCACGGGGGGATAGAAGACGAATGTCAATTTTCCCTTTCCCAACGCGAAGTAATATTTGCCTTGCGCTTCCTCCTTTGGGCGTTCTCAAACATCCTGCTATTCCATCCGAACGAATTTCAGCCATTGACCGCCCTTCCCGTACCCGGCGAAATGCGGTAAAATAGGTGTAACCGTTTCCTTTTTTGGCCGCTTCAATCAAAACCTTGTGCCTGTCAAACGTCTGATTTAACAGGTATTCTACCCGTTCCTCATTCCACCAATCTTTTGAGGTTTCGGGGATTTCTTCAATGATGTCAACTAAACGGGAATTGTTTTTGGGCAGGTTGGGTAAATCCCGAATATTCCAATTTATTTCAGGATGCCTTAGAATGAAGTCGGCAAGTTTTGAAGGTCTTAAATCGCTTTGGTAAAAAGATAACTGCTTTTCGCTCACCCTTTCAGGCTTCCCAGCTGTTTGATGTCCGACTACAAAAAGGCGTACCCGGCTTTGAGGGACAAACCTAACAGCGTCAATAATGAAGGCGTCAACAGAATAACCTAACTTGTTCAGGGCAAGTAAGGCTTCTTTGAAGTCTTGTCCGTTATGAGATGTTAAAAACCCTTCTACGTTTTCAAGTAAGACAATCGGCGGGCGTTGTTCTCTCATATCCTCCAACACGTTAACAAACCCCCAAAAGGCGGAAGATTGGCTCCCCGACAACCCTTTCCGGCGTCCGGCTAACGATAAATCCGTACAGGGGAAAGAGGCCGTTGCCAAACTTACATTAGGCACTTGACTACTCTTCAATTGGTGGATGTCTCCAAGATGGAAATGATTTTCAGAATCATTGAAATGGTTGCGGTAAATGCTCTCCTTAGTCGGGTCTATATCGTTTGCAAATGTGATTTCCCAACCCGCCTTTTCAAGTCCTAAACGCATTAGACCAATTCCGGCAAAGAATTCGGCAAATGCTTTAGGATGAAATCCGTTATGATAATGGCTCATTTCCATGTAATGTTTAAACAAAGGTACTTTATTTTATTTCAAATTAAGACACTTTATGTTATCTTAAAAGAAAGAAAAGACATTTTTTGTTTTAATTTAGTCGTATCCAAACGGATTTACTCAAACGGATAAAATATTATTATTTTAACCCGCTTTATGACTTGACACACTTTTCAGAACATTCCCAAATCAATCAAACTTCTGAATTGCTTTAAATGAAATACCTTTAGGGCCTTTGTGACCCGGACTTAATTCTAGGCTTTATCCATGCATCCGCTATCCTAACCCGGCAATTCGCTATGCTTACCGCTTGTTTTCAAAATTTGTCAGATACGCTCTGTCATTATCTTTCGGCCGCCCAACGACATATTCAAATCGCAGTCTGCTGGTTTTCACATCGGGATATTTTTGACCTACTCCTGATTCGTATACAGGCTGGTGTAACAGTAGAACTTGCCATAGAGTACGATAGTCAAAATATTCGCGATGGAGGGCTTGATTTTCAACGATTTATCCAGGCAGGTGGACAATTTTTAGCTTGCTGTGACGCAGGGTTAATGCACCATAAATTTGTGATTATAGACCAGCAGATACTGCTCACCGGCTCCTACAACTGGACGTATAACTCGAACGCTGAAAATCTGCTCGTTACAGATAATGCTACGACAGTAAATACCTTTCAAGAAGAATTCGACCGGATTAAAGGCACTGCTAAACGGATATTTCAAATCCGACGCGCTGACATAAAGGTGTTTACGGCCTTTGCTTTATTTGAAAACACCCGGTTTCCTTTAACAGAATTGCGAAAAAGGGTAGGCAGCGGAGCGCGCGTATGGCTCGTCCGCTTAGACAAACTTGGCGTTCCTGCATCTACCATTTTTACTGAAAAGCAGATTGCTTTTGATAACAGTGAACTTCTTACCCCATTTTGGATGGCATATCGCATGTGGGATGAGACCCTCTTTTCAGAGGAAATGGACCGAATAAAACCGCATTGCCCGGCTCATACGCTGCGCGAATTACGTTGCTGGACGCAGCGTATGAGAATAGGGGATCTTGTTTTTGCTGCTGTACGCCGGAATACCCTTCAATATGCCCTGATGGCCATAGGAATAATACAATCACATCCACAACCCTTCGCTGGCGATGCTTTTTCATCATATCGCGCAGTACAATGGTTGAAGATCATGGAAGAATCTGCATATTTGCTCCCAGATAAGCCATCTAATCTGCCTTTGACGCGGTATCGAGGTTCAGCGCTACGGGTATTGCAGGATGTATTTGTATCATAAAATGTGTGTCGCCTCATGCAACAATCCTTTCCCACCTTCCTAAAACAAGCCACCGTACTTTACTTCGCGCTCCTAGCCGGGCAAATCCTGGTGCTGATCGTGCTGTATTTTGCCATACCGCGCTCCTATACAATGCAAGGAGACTGGCTGGTGCTACTACCATTATTGATTGCGTTGCCAATAATCGGCTGGGCGCTCAGCCGACAGCGCATGAGTACGGCGCGCAATGCAGCCGATCTGGCGGCCAAGGCGAATACCTGGCGCATGGCTTGTATCATGCGCTGGGCCATGACGGAAGGCGCTACATTGATGGGTCTGGTGCTTTTCTTTTTCAGCAATGGACATATTGCCCTGTTGGCAGTAGCCGGAGTCAATATCATTTATTTTACCTTCCTTCGCCCTTCGCGCGATAAATTCGTCCGCGATCTCGACCTGACTACCACTGAAGTGCTGAACCTGGATGATCCCAATTTCAGCATTACGGTACCGACTTCACCTTATGCTTGATGTATTGTGTAAAAATAACCAGCTCATTGCCTGCAACAAGCCGGCAGGCGTAGCGGTATATCCCGATAAAACCGGCGATGCCACCTATCTGGAACAGGTGGAAACCTATTGCAAACATCCACTGCATGTCGTAAATCGGCTCGATCGGCCGGCGAGTGGCATTGTAATATTCGCCAAATCCAAGGCGGCTATGACCGCGCTGACCCAACAGTTCAGCAGCCGTACCGTCCAGAAAGATTACCTGGCAGTCGTGCAAGTCCTGCCACCCGAACCGGTGGCGACATTGGTGCATTTTCTGCGCAAAAACGAATCGAAAAATATCGTGACGGCCACGCTTACCGAAGTGCCCGGTAGTGAGCGGGCCGAGTTGCGTTACCGCGTACTGGGTAGTAGTGAGCGGTATCACTTGTTGCATGTACAATTGATCACCGGGCGGCACCATCAGATCCGGGCGCAGTTGGCCGCCGTCGGCGCGCCCATTAAAGGCGATGTGAAATATGGATTTCGGCGCAACAACCGCGACCGCTCCATACACTTGCATGCCTGGAAATTAGCGTTCGATCATCCCGTTTCCAACGAGCGCATACACCTGGAGGCCAAATTGCCCAGTGATCCCATCTGGACCGCATTCGCGGCTACGATTGCCGCATATAAGCCTGATAATCAAGCCTGAATCTGTGCAACCACTTTTACAACGCCATCTCTTTTTTCGGGAAAACCTGCTGCGCTGGGCAGCGACGCATCACCGGCCGTTGCCGTGGAAAGGGGAGCCGGATGCCTACAAAATCTGGTTGTCGGAAATTATTCTCCAGCAAACCCGCGCCGCCCAGGGCCTGCCCTATTATGAGCGATTTGTGGCACAATTTCCAACGGTGCGCCACCTGGCGAATGCCCCGGAAGATGAAGTGATGAAGTTGTGGGAGGGATTGGGTTATTATTCCCGGGCGCGCAATTTGCACACCACGGCCAAATACATCGCCCAGGATTTGAACGGACAATTTCCAAATACCTATGCCGGAATTCGCGCGCTCAAAGGCGTAGGAGATTATACAGCAGCCGCTGTTGCATCCTTTGCGTATGCACTACCGTACGCTGTGGTCGACGGCAATGTATACCGCGTGCTCGCCCGCTTTTTCGGCATCACTACACCCACCGATACAACGACTGCTAAAAAAGAATTTGCCGCGTTGGCGCAATCGCTGCTCGATCCGGCGCATCCAGGCGCTTATAATCAGGCTATTATGGATTTTGGGGCAACGCACTGCACGCCACAGCAGCCTAAATGTCCGGCCTGTCCCATGCGAACACACTGTAAGGCGCTTGAATTGGGTATCGTGCAGGACTTGCCGGTTAAGGCAAAAGCGCTGGTCAAAAGAACCCGGCATTTTTTGTATGCCGTATTTAATTATGAAGGCGACATTTTCATCCAAAAACGGGAGGCCAAGGATATCTGGCAGCAGCTGTATGAATTTCCTATGCTGGAGCTGGACAATTTGCCGGTTGATAAAACGGCCGCGCAGTCTTTAATTCAGCAACATTTTTTCGCGCAGGGCTTGCCGGCTGAAACCCGGTTTTTAACCCTTTCCAAACCTTTCCGGCAACAACTTACCCACCAGACTGTGCTGGCTGTTTTTTTGGAAATACAACTTCCGGCAGCACTTCCAAAGATATTCTTTAGTCAACCGGCTTTTCTTCTGCTGGAACGTATTTCAAGGGAAAATCTCAAAAAAAATATTGCAGTTCCGCGTGTAATTGATTGGTACATAGAGGAGAAAGCTGTAATTTTAAGTTTGTTTTGAAAAATCAAATTTAGAACGATTTTTTTTATTGCAAATAGTTGACAATCAAACTTTTGTCGCAAACACGCATTTTTAAGAATTCCCCAAAGAAGGCTATCATTCTTCTATTTTTTAACATTTAAAGTTTATCACAATGATCAACAAAGTAACATTAATTGGCAACTTAGGCGGAGATCCAGAAATCCGTCACCTCGAAAATGGCTCCGCAGTCGGACGTTTTTCATTGGCCACCAATGAAAATTACAAAGACAAGGAAGGCAACTGGCAAACGCAGACCGAGTGGCACAACGTGGTTGTGTGGCGCGATCTGGCGGAACGCTCAGAGAAACAACTCAAAAAAGGCATGATGGTATTTGTGGAAGGAAAAGTCTCCTACCGTAAGTATACCGACAAAGACGGTGTGGAACGCAACAGCACAGATATTGTGGCCAACACCTTGCGACTGCTGGAAAAACGCGAGGGCGCAGGTGGCTCGGATAGCCGTTTTCCAACTACGGAACCGGTAAGTGGCCGTGGTACGGGCAGTACGATGCCTTCTTCCGACACGCCACCTCCGGCAGACGGCGGTGATGATTTACCGTTCTAATTATTCGGTTTATCAGCGAAAAAGAGGCTGTACTTCACGGTATAGCCTCTTTTTTTTAGACTTATTGGTCCCGACTAGAAAGCCGGTGTAATTTTGACGAATATTATTGCTCAGCATTGATACCTATACAGCAATGGGCTGGTTTTTACTCGGTTTTTTACTTTATTTTTTGATTACACTGTCCGAACGGGTATTGGTGGCGGTTTCTGCCTACGACATGGACCAACTGCGCGCCGATGATACGAAGTCCGCACAACGCGCTTATTCGATCGTGTTGCAGCTGCGGTCAGCCATGTCAGCACTACTACTGGCCCGTTTACTGGTGCAAGTTTTTGTGATGGTATTTTCGGTGTATGGGCTGTCGCAGGCACAGATAGTGAGATCCAGCCTGTATGCGGCTTCGCAAAAAACAGGCTGGCCGGCGCAGTGGATATGGGGAGCCGCTGCGCTATTCGTGGCTTTCGTCTTTGCGATATTATTCCGTGCGCTGCAAAAAATTAATTTTCAGCGCAAAATAGCGGACAAAAACACTTTTTGGCTCCAACGACTGGGGTTATTTATTGCTTTCTGGCGCAAATTATTCCTACCTTTTATCAAAAAAGAGTTCTGGCCAGGAGCAGAAAAAACAACCACCAATGCGACGATAGCACCGGCGGAAACGGCAGCCGCCAATAGTGAAAAGCGTGAAATTGAACTACTGAAAAGCATTGTAAAATTCAGCGACGTGACCGTCAAGCAAGTGATGCAGCAGCGTTCTAAAGTAGTCGCTGTTGATTTCAGGACTAATTTTCACGGAATACTTGCGACGGTTCGGGAATCGGAATTCTCACGACTGCCCATTTTTGATGAGGACCTCGATAACGTGACCGGCATTTTGTACGTTAAAGATCTGCTGCCACATATCGACAAAAATGAAGATTTTGAATGGCAATCTTTGATCCGCACCAATGTGCTTTTGGTGCCGGAATCCAAGCGCGGAAGTGAATTACTGGAAGAATTTAAACGCGAAAAAATGCACATGGCCATTGTAGTCGATGAATATGGCGGCAGTGCCGGCATCGTTACCCTGGAGGATATTCTGGAAGAAATAACCGGCGATATCCGGGACGAATTTGATGAGGAGAGCGACATTCGTTTTCGTAAAATGGACGATTTCAATTATCTTTTCGAAGGTCAAACGTTACTGAATGATGTATGTCGCGTGACCGGCCTAGACGAAACCGTATTTGATGAAGTGCGTAGCACCTCGGATACACTGGCCGGACTTGCGCTGGAATTGCGCGGTGATATCCCCAAAACCGGAACGGAGATTGCCTGGAATGGTTACCTGTTCACGATCACTGCGGCCAATAACCGACGCATCGAACAACTAAAATTAACGCTGCCAAGAAATTAGGTGGCGCATTAATCTTTAAAAATCAACACATTGTGGCTGTTATAAATTTTAAATTGAAGGTTCTCGACAAGTATTTGATACGCAACTATTTGTCAACCTTTCTCTTTTGCCTGCTGATCTGTACGCTGATCTCGCTGGCCTTTGATTTCAGCGATAAAGTGCAGGCGTTCATTGAGAAGCCGTGTACGCTGAAAAATATCGTAGTGGACTATTACTTTGGCTTTATCTTCAACATTACCGGATTACTGCTACCTATATATACCATGATTGCGGTGGTGTTTTTCACTTCGCGGCTGGCTTCCAACGCCGAGATTTTATCAATCCTGAACGCCGGTGTAAGTTTCCCGCGCCTGATGAAACCGTACTTGATGGCCGGCGGGCTGGTAGCGCTGTTCCATCTCTCCCTCAATCATTTTATCGTTCCCAAATTCAATAAATCGCGCTTGTGGTTTGAGCATACTTTCGTCTGGACGGACCAAAAAAACGTGAAGAATTCGGCGCATTTTCTCGTCGCTCCCGATACCAAAGTGTTTGTAAAGGGTTACAATGAACGCGAAACTGGGAAGGACGAGGAGAAAAAAATGGAACAAAAAATGACGGGCTTGCGCATCGAACAATTTACCGGCAACCGCATTAACAGTATCCTGGAAGCACCCGAAGCCGTGTGGCAGGAAGATACCAAACGTTGGAGGCTGGCTAATTACAACGTACATACTTTTGATGGTTTGCGGGAACGTATTATCCAGTCTACTGCTCCGTTAGACACTGCCATCAACCTTAATCCGGGTGATTTTGTGTTCTTTCAAAACCAAAACCAGGAAATGACCACCCCGGAATTGCGGAATGCTATTGAGCGCGACCGCAGCCGTGGACTTTCCAGCAGTACGCGCAGTTATGAAATTGAAATGCACCGGCGTACCGCCGATGCATTTACCAATATCATTCTTACCATTATCGGACTGGCGGTTGCC
>JBBRDQ010000190.1:0-9939 GCA_038203695.1 Chitinophagales bacterium | reverse complement strand
GATCATTTTATCAAGGAAAAATTGGGCATCCATGCTTACGTGCGGTATATGGATGATATGGTGTTGTGGCATACTGACAAACGGGTATTACAGAATGTATATACGAAAATTTGTCAGTTGGTTAATCGACAACTGCTTTGCGATTTAAAGCCGGAACTGCTCAATCAAAGCAGCTGCGGTCTGCCTTTTTTAGGGTATACTATTTTCCCGCATCAAGTGCGACTGACCCGGCAAAGTAAACGCCGCTTTATCCGAAAAGTAACAATTGTGGAAGATGGCTATCATTCGGGCGCATGGGACGAGACAACATGCCAGCGCCGCATGTTACCACTGCTGGCTTTTGCCAGTCATGCCAACACAAAAAACCTGCGGGAAAGGTTATTTTACCGCTAATAAAAGGGCAATGGCCAAAAGGTGACAACCGCGTGAATCGCGGTGGCAGTTGGAACAACAACGCGGAGAACTGCCGTACCACGAACCGCAACAACAACAGGCCGACGAACCGTAACAATAGTATCGGCTTTCGCCTGGCCCGTTCCTTTTAGCTCACAGGAAAGCCGGATGGCTACCACTGAACAGGCCATTGTTCCTGTCCCTCATTTTTATAGGGCAAATAAGCAATTTGTAGCGGCAGCAGTGTGAGTAACATTTTTGTGAAAGTTCTGCTGCTGTTTTGCATTACAGACGCGCTTACCTCGCGCAATAAAGGTGAAGGGAGCAAAATTTTTAGTGAGTGCTTTTTAATAGACACTTCCTCCACCCTCCCTTGGGTTTTGTGAATAATTGAGCCAAAATGGCTGGGTATTATTTCCACGAAAGAGGGCCTTGCTGCTTAAGACAAAGCGAGTCGTTGGCCTGACTTGCTCATTTCAACCGACGGTTCCCGTCAGGAGGACAAGCAAAATTTGTACTTCGATGCAATGGATGAGGTAAAGCAACTACTTGCCCTCAAACCAATTTATTGGTCTAACAAATCCCAAACGCGAAGACACCCGCAAGATGTTCTCAACCCACCAATTTATTGGTGGAGCATAAAGCCAATAACGCATATAAAGCGATTCTTCCCTCCACCCATACAACCTACAACACCTCATTGTGGTCAATCAATTCCATCACCGTGCGAAACACCACATACCGACCGTCGTACCGTTCTTTTTGCGCGCGCTGGAGTGCCGGCGCAAACTCCTGCTGGAAGCGCACCAGGTGTGGCATGTCTTTTATTAAATATTGGGTCGTGTAGATTTCTGAATCGCTGTGTTCGTGCCCGGTGAGGCGACACAGGCGATACGAAATAAACATACCGCTCGACATGATATCCGGAATGTGGGTTTCGCGCATCCAGCGCGCCCAGTCCTCGTGTACTTCAAGGTCAATCGTAACCGTTACATTGTAAAGCAGCATCTTGATGGTGAAGTTGATCTGTGAAGAAGGTTGCGTTTTTAAAAATACCTGTTTTTGGCAAAACAACGGTTTTTTGCTGTTTTGGCCAAAAAATATTTTATCCTTGTCATCCGTTCCGTAAACCGTCGAAACACTATTGCGCCCGACAATGTTTGCCTACCAAATAACGTATCCATGAACGCATCCCTACGCATCTGCCTGTTTTTGGGCATTTCTCTGCTCAGCCCGCTGGCACTGTTTGCCACCCACAACCGCGCCGGTGAAATTCACGTGGAACAAATTGGGCCTTTGACGATCCGCGCCACGATCATTACCTGGACCAAAGCCTCGGCAGCGGCCGGTATCGACCGCGATACGCTGGAAATCGTCTGGGGCGATGGCACGCGCCAGGCGGTGGTGCGCGCAAACGGCAATGGCAAAGGGATTGTGCTGCCCAATGATGTGCGTTACAATGAATACGTGGCCGTCCATACGTATGCCGGTCCGGCGCGGTATCGCATTTCCATGACCGACCCCAACCGGATCAAAGGCATTGTCAACGTCAATCCGCCGTCGTCGGATAATGTGCCGTTTCATATCGAGACCATCTATATTTTTCAAAGTACTCAATTCGGGGGCGAAAATACGACGCCTTATCTATTACAGCCGCCGATCGACAATGCCTGTATCGGCAAACCCTTCAAACACAATCCAAACGCGTACGACCCGGAGGGCGATAGTCTTTCTTACCAGTTGATCGTGCCGCTGCAATCGGTGGCGAGCCCGGTACCGAATTACAGTTTCCCCAATCAGATCGTACCCGGCCCCAATAACACCTTAACGCTCAACGAACGCACTGGTGATATTCTCTGGATTTCGCCACAAGCGCAGGGAGAATACAACCTGGCTTTTATCGTGGTGTCGTGGCGCAATGGCATCGCGATTGATACGACGATTCGCGATATGCAAATCACCGTGAGTAATTGTGTCAACAACCCGCCAGATGTAGTGACCATCGATAAAAAGTGTGTAGTGGCGGGTACGCTCATTGAATTTGGCGTCACCGCTACCGATCCCGATACGGGTGATTTTGTGCAATTAACCGCGATTGGCGGTCCGCTGCAATCGATGCTTATCAGTCCGGCTACTTTTAACGGCCCGGTTGGTTATCAGATACCGCCCTTGTCCGGTACTTTTCGCTGGCAAACGACGTGTGAACATATTTCCGACCAGCCCTATTCGGTCGTATTTAAAGCAACCGATTCCTTAACGGCCAGTTCGCCCCGATTGACCGATTTGCAAACCGTCAGTATAAAAGTGGTCGGGCCATCGCCAGAGGATGTGCAGGCCACGGCGCAGGTCGGCAAAGTCGAAGTGAGTTGGGCCAAACCCTATATCTGTGAAGCGGCCGCCGACGATTATTTCCTGGCCTTTTCCGTCTGGCGGCGCGAGGGCAGCAATCCGTTTACGATCGATACCTGTACGCCTGGTTTAGCAGGCAGGGGTTATACGGAATTGATATCCACCACTAAACAAATGCTGAACGGGCGGTATTATTTCAAGGATGAAAATGTGGAACGCGGCCGTACGTACTGTTACCGGATTCTGGCGAAGTTTGCGCGCCGATCGGCCAATGGATATCCATACAATATTGTCGAGAGCCTGGCCTCGGAGGAAGTGTGTGTCTTGCTGCCGCGCGATTTGCCGCTCATCACCAATGTGTCGGTACTGGAAACGAGTCCGACGGCCGGACAAATGCTAGTGCGCTGGACCAAACCAGTAGCCGAAGACCTGGATACGATTTTGAATGCCGGTCCGTATCGCTACCAGTTATTGCGGGCACCGGGATTTGGCGCCGGTGGATTGCAGGAAGTGCCGGGTGCATCTTTTACCGCACCTACTTTTTCGCAACTTACGACGACCGAATTTACAGATCAAAACCTAAATACGCAGGGGCAGCCGTACCGCTACCGCATCGACTTTTATGTGCGCGGTGAAAGCACGCCGTTGGGTTCGACCAATGTCGCCTCTTCCGTGTTTCTAAGTATCAATGCTACCGACCAGGCCAATGTGCTGAGTTGGCAGGAAAATGTGCCGTGGGACAATTACCGCTATATTATTTACCGGCGCAACGACGGGACTGGTGTATTTGATTCGATCGGCACCAGTACTACCCAAACCTATACCGACCTGGGGCTAATCAACAATAAGGCGTATTGTTACTACGTGCAAAGTATCGGCACCTATAGTATTGTCGGCGTGCAGTCGCCGCTGTTCAATGATTCCCAGGAAGCCTGCGGCACGCCGATCGATACCATTCCGCCTTGTACGCCCGCACTCACGGTTACGAATCTCTGTAATGGCGACCCGGGGCAACCATCGGGTGATCTGTACGAAAATACGCTCAACTGGACCAATCCGAATGAGACGTGTCCTGGTCCTGACGACGCCACTACGTACCGCATCTGGTTCTCTCCGATTATCGGTGCACCGTTGGAGTTGCTGCGGGAAATACAAGGCGCTACCAATACGACGTATATCCATGCCCTGGAAATAGGGCTGGCCGGTTGTTATGCCGTCTCGGCGATAGATTCGGTGGGCAATGAAAGTCCGCAGAGCAATACGGTTTGCGTGGATAATTGCCCGCTCTATGCCCTGCCAAACGCCTTTACCCCCAATGGCGACGGCCAAAATGATTTCTTTACGCCCTTAAAAGACTGGCGTTTTATCGAGCGCATCGAACTACAGGTCTTCAACCGCTGGGGCAATCTGGTCTTCCAAACTGAAGACCCGGCAATTAACTGGAACGGTACCGACGCACAGGGCAAAGACCTGGCGGAAGGCACGTATTTCTACGTCTGTAAGGTATTCGAGCGGCGGGTAGAAGGCACGGTTTTACGGCCGGAATTGCTGAAAGGGTATATTGAACTGGTACGCGGGGAGTAAAAATAAGGATTTACGAATGCCGATTGAGGATTTACGGAAAAAGCAATATTCATCGATCGGCATTCGTAAATCTATTAAACTGTGCGCAACTGCGCCACGATCTGCTCGGCCATCCCAAAGGCGATGCTGGAAGAAAAGTGCGTGCGGCGCATGACCCCATCAATTTCACAAGCGGCAAAGGCGTGGAAATTGCCCAGCGTATCGCGTTCGCAATGTACGCCCAGCGGCAATTGACAACCGCCGTCCATCAATTGCAGCACCCGGCGCTCGACATTGGTGATGGAAGCAATGTCCGTATGGTGGAGTTGTTTGAATAGGCGCCGCGTCTCGACATCTTGCCGGTTGGTCTGCCAGGCGAGCACCCCCTGGGCAGGTGACGGTACAAATTCCCGTGGATGGAGGGTGATGACGGTTAAATCCGAGATGTCTAAACCCAGGCGTTCTACGCCGGCAGCGGCTAAAAAGATCGCGTCAAAATTTCCCTGCCGCAGTTTCTCCAGCCTGGTTGGCACGTTGCCGCGAATATCCTTTAAAACTACATCAGGCCGGTAATCAAGCAGTTGCGCTTTGCGGCGCGCGGCAGAGGTGCCCACCACAGCGCCGGTTTTCAGTCTGAAAATCTGGCCAGGCTCCAAAGCAGCCGAATGCGCGATCAATAAATCGGCCGGATTCTCGCGATAAGACACCGCCGTAATGGCCAATCCTTCCGGCTGACTGGTCGGCAGATCCTTCATGGAATGCACCGCCACATCTATTTCTCCCCGCAGCAAGGCGTCTTCGATTTCTTTGGTAAAAAATCCTTTGCCCTCCATTTTCTCAAAGCTCAGATTTTGCACCAGATCGCCCTGGGTCTTGATAATAACCAGTTCACTTTCCACGCCGATGCGCGCTAATTCTGCTTGTGTAAAATGGGCCTGCCAAAGTGCAAGTTTGCTGCCCCGCGTACCGATTCGAATGGACTTCAACTGGAGTTATGCGTTATGGGTTATGAGTTATATTTCACAATTAGTTGATCATGATTGCTTGGTGAAATGGGTGCTGCATTGATCTGGGCGTGCTTATTTTTTCAACCCGATTTCGCGCAGGCGTTCATCCAGGTAAGCACCGGCTGTAATGGACGCGTAATGCAGCGGATTATCGGCCGTAACACAGGAAGGCAGACAGGTTAAGTCCATTTCACTGACTGGGTGCAGGAAAAACGGAATGCTCAGCCGCGGCAAATGCCAGTCTTCGCGGGGCGGATTTACCACGCGGTGGGTGGTGCTTTTCAGGTAATTGTTGGTCAGGCGCTGGAGCATATCACCGACATTAATGACGATCTCATCGGCTTCGGGCATGACAGCCACCCATTTGTTTTCGGAAGTCAGTAATTCCAGACCGCCGGCGCTGGCACCCACCAGCAGGGTAATCAGGTTAATATCTTCGTGTTGTTCGGCGCGAATGGCGCTTTTCGGCTCTTGCGCAATCGGCGGGTAAAAAATAGAGCGCAGGATCGAATTGCCGTGCTCGATGCGTTGATTGAAATAATTAAGGTCGAGGTGCAGGTATAAGGCGATGGCTTCCAGCAGTTGTGCGCCCGCCTTTTCAAAAGCCTGGTACAATTCTTTCCCTAAGCGAGCGTAGTCAGAAACTTCGGCAACGATTACATTATCCGCATATTGGGCTTTGCGCGGGTGGCCGGCCGGGACTTCCTGGCCGATCTGAAAAAACTCTTTCAGGTCGGCTACCTGCGATTGTTTGGCGTGTTCCTTGCCAAAAGAGGTGTAGCCGCGCTGTCCGGCCATCCCCGGTACTTCATACTGGCGTTTGACCGCCTCGGGCAGCGCAAAAAAGGCTTTGGATGCGGCGTAAAAATCATCAACCAGGCTTTTAGGAATACCGTGATTGACGACGGCCACAAAACCGACTTCGTGAAAAGCACGTCCCAACGCCTGGACAAATGCGTCTTTTTCAGCCGCAGCGCCGTGCACAAATTGGGAAAGATCGACCGTTGGAACCCCTTTTTCTTTCATGTTTTACATTGAAGTGGGCTGCCTGAAAAAAAGCAGCGCGATGGATAGGAATGATGTTGGCATAAAATACCGGAAACTAACCGCGAAATTAACGCAATCGGCGGTTTTCAAAAGTAAAAAAAGCGTCAGGGTTTACCAATCTTTGCTGGAACGCCGCTTTTTAGGGCCGATTTGGCTTTGCCGGTATTTACGGGCATTGCGCTGGTCGTCGGGGCCCACCACATTTTTAAGCAATTGTTCGGCCTGCTGCCGGTCAATTGAGGGTTGCGACGGCTGCTCTTGGGGGCGCTGGTCGGGTGTTTTGGCGGGTTGCTGCGGCGTAGGCTGTGGGGATTGCGGTTCGGTGGGTGGTTTGTCTGCGGCTTGCTGTTGCGCTTGTTGTGGCGGCTGATCTTGCTGATTTTGGGGTGGTGGTGGTTTTTGTGCGGCTTCTTCCTGCGCTTTTTTGCGCGCCATCTGTAGATTTTGCTTGGTCGCGGTATCGCCTGGTCGCAACAGCAAGCTGCTTTCATACGCCGTTATCGCGGCGGCATATTTATGTTGTTTGAGCAGGGCATTGCCCAGATTATGCAAGGCGTCGGCCTTGGTGCCGGGATTCGGCGCAGACTGCACGGCTTCCGTAAAGTTTTGTTCCGCGTCTTCCCATTTCCCTTGCTGATAGCGCGTGTTGCCCAGATTGTAGGTAGCGGTGGTATTATTGGGCGCTTCGGTGGTGGCCTGGAGATAGTTTTGTTCGGCGGCCTTATAATTTTCACGGTCGTATTGCCGGTCTCCTTTTTGCAGGGTCGTATGTTGCGCAGTAAGGGGCGTTGCCAGCAAAAGTGAACATAAACCAGCGAAGAGAAACGGACGGAGCATACATGTGAGACGGATGGCGGTAGACGGATGCGTAACAAGATGAACCATAATTACGGATTTTTTTGCGGGTCTTTATGTCGAAACGGTGAATTTTCCAGGTGTTCTTTGATCAATTGACTGCAATAATAAAGACTCAGATACAAGGCGCAGGTCCCCAGTACGGCCAACCAATCGGACCAGTTTTGGATAATTAAAAAATCGTACAGGCCATGCAGCACCATGGCAATTCCAAGTCCGTAAAGCAGCAATGAACGGGAGCGGGCCGGGTTAAATTTTGCCAGACCGGCATAATATCCCATTGTTACGCCAAAAACAAAATGTGCTGGAATAGCAGTAAAAGAGCGAACAAAGATCGTTTCAATGCCAAAACGACCGGCGTAGACGATGTTTTCAATGGCACCAAATCCCATCCCGATCAGTACTGCATAAACAATGCCATCCAGTGGCTCGTTGAAATGGCGATACGGATAGGCGGCCAGCATGAGCACGGCAAACTTGCACAGTTCTTCATTGGCGGCAATCGCGCCAAAAGCCAGGAGAAACGTGTTCACAAAGTTTCTTTCGTGAAAACCGATCAATGAAAAAGTGATTTTCTCTACATAAATTGCCGGAAAAGTAACAGCGGCACCCAAAGCAAAACACAACAACAGGGCTCCAAAAGGCTCCCGATCGTATTTATCTACCCGAAAAATAATATAACTCAATACCAGGCCCGGTAGAATGGCCAGTACAAGCAGCAACGGATTCATGCTGCGACATTACAACGAATTTCTCAGAAAGGGCCGGTTTTTTGCCGGTTTATCAAAAACTTATCGCCTGCGCGGTAATCCATTTATAAAATGCCTTGACTGAATCGGCGGCGCGTTGTGGCGCTTCGAACATGGCCATGTGTGCCACGCCATCCAGTATCTCGACATCGGCTGTAGCGGGAAGAACGCTGGCTTTCATGCCCAGTTCGATCGGCACCAGCGTATCATCTGCGCCCAGCAGGAACTGCACCGGTACCGCAATGTCACGCAGTACGTTCTGCGTATCGGGGCGATCGATCATAATTTGCAAGGCACCAATAATGCCTTCCACGGGGTGTTTTTTGGCGTTTTCGATCAGTTTTTGGATAATTTCCGGGTGTGCCTTGCCGAACTCCGGCGTAAACAGCCCGGGAAATAACTGGGTGACATACAAATCTTTTTTGCCTGCTTGCAGGGTTTCAATGCCGCGCCGCCGCACTTCCTTGCGATCTTCCGGATCGGCAAAAGGATGGGAGTGAAACAGTCCCAATCCCGCCAATCTTTCCGGGTAGGCGCGGGCAAAAGCGAGTGCGGCATAGCCTCCGAGCGAGTGTCCGATCAAGATGGCTTGGGGTGCTTGCAGGTCGTCGAGTACCGCCGTTATCGCCGCGAGATAAACATCCATGTTAATCACCTTGGGTGCTGCCGATTGGCCAAACCCCGGCAGGTCTATTCATACAATATATTCTTCTTCATATAATTGCAGCCAGTGTGTCCTTTCACTACTGTCTTCACAGAAGCCCGGCAGCAGCATTAATGGCGTGCCCTGGTTTGATTTAGTTGCCGAGTAAGCGACGCGGCTGCCGTCGGATAAAGTACTGTATTTCATGGTAGGAAAGTTTAAAATGTTGATAGCTCAATCAAGGGTAAAAAACTGTGCCGCTATGGCGCCGGCCAGTCGGGCGTTGTTGCACACCAGTTCAATATTGGTTGTCAGGCTTTCCCCACCGGTTAATTGTTCGATTTTAGCCAGTAGAAAAGGGGTGATCGCTTTGCCGCGAATTCCTTTGCGCTCGGCTTCGGCCAGGGCATCGTTAATGGCTTGTTCCATCACGGAGGCATCTAACTGAAATTCCGGCGGTACCGGATTGGCAATCAGCACGCCACCAGCCAGGCCCATTTCCCATTTGACATGCAACAACCGGGCAATCTCGTGCGGGGTATCTAATCGAAAATCTACGCCAAAGCCACTTTTATAGGAATAAAACGCCGGAAAGTCGTCGGTTTGATAGCCTAGTACGGGCACACCTTGCGTTTCGAGGTATTCCAGCGTAAGTCCCAGATCGAGAATACTTTTAGCGCCGGCACTTACGACCGCCACTGGGGTACGGGCCAGTTCCGGTAAGTCGGCCGACACGTCCATGGTACTGGCCGCGCCGCGATGCACGCCGCCAATCCCACCGGTAGCAAAAATACGGATCCCGGCTAAATGAGCAATAATCATGGTCGAGGCCACCGTGGTTGCGCCATTTAGCCCCTGACTAACCAGCAATGGCAAATCCCGGCGACTGGCTTTAGCGATCGCACTACCGGTGCTGCCCAGCATTTCCAGTTCATCCGGCAGTAGGCCCGCTTTGAGTTTACCACCAATAATAGCGCAGGTGGCCGGCACCGCACCGGCTTCGCGCACAATCTGTTCTACGCGGCGAGCCGTCTCGATATTCTGTGGATACGGCATGCCGTGGGCTATAATCGTACTTTCTAACGCCACGACGGGGCGGCGGTCTTCCAGCGCGGCACGGACTTCCGGCGCACAGATGAGGTGGGTGTTTTTCATCTTTTTTAATTTTTTTTCAAAAAAGGGTTGTGCGTTTGCCTATACAAGATGTATCTTTGCCTCGCTTTTAGAAAAAGTATTGTTTCTGTTAATTTTTGAAGCAATTAAAGTGTCTCATTAGCTCAGTTGGTTAGAGCAACGGACTGTTAATCCGTAGGTCCAAGGTTCAAGTCCTTGA
>JBBRDQ010000189.1:0-10033 GCA_038203695.1 Chitinophagales bacterium | reverse complement strand
ATGCCTGTCGCGCGGCGGCATACTGCCCGGTTTGTTTGAGGGCGCGGGCGTAACGAAGTGCCGTGAGTTCCCGGTTGTCGAACTGGCCTTTTGCCAGCGTAAAACATTCCACGGCTTTGGCGTAGTCACGGATCCGCACATATCCCTCGGCAGCGAGAATCATGGTAGCCGGATCGTTGACTTTCTGACGAGCCGCTGCTTCGTAGAGTTCCGCTGCGGCCAAGAAGTTCCCTTCCTCCGTCAAACGATCGGCGTTTTCCACCATTTTTGCGAAGGATTGGGCAAAAATAACCGTTGGAAACAGGAATAACAGGGTTATTAAACAAAATTGGGTGAATCGGTCTGGCATACACATAAGTCGAGAAAACGGCTATTCCAGGCGTACAAACGTTTTATAATGGTCGCTGGTGTACCACGCACTTGGATCCGAACCGGTGATCAGCCGTTCGGGGCCCCGGTTTTGTCCCTGCATTTTAGGGTGCACATCCCACTCGCGGTATTTGATTTTTTTGCCCTGTGCATCCTGTTTGGGCAACCGGTTTTCGCGATTTTCAAAAGTTCTACCGCCAACAAATCCCTCCGGTGCCTGGCCGTTCTTTTTGACGTACGCCAGCACTTTCAGCACGTAATCCGGCGCTTGACTGGTGCTGGAGGTCGGCTGCGGGTGGGTCGGCGTAGTCTCGTGCGACTGTGCAGGGGTGGAAGAGCCAACCGGCTGGCGGTGCTGCTGCACCCACCACAATACCAGGCCCAATAACAAAACCAGGCCGATTCGGACGATAATAGTACGCTTCATCCGGCAAGAATAGGAAGTTTTCGGGAAATACGCTGGATAGACTTATTGCCGTCAACGATCTGTAGCCGCAAATGCACAATTGACCCTGATTTTTACCGGCAAAAAACGAATCGTGCCGCCAATACGGCCTTCATCGCAACCAAAATCGTCGGTTCGAATGCTGGCCTTGCGGATCAGCCCCTGTCCATTGTACCAGCGAAAACCGCGTGCGCCAATATTCGGGCCGCTTACACTGCCGGTTTCATCATCGAGGGCAACCGTACACAAGCGGCATTTTTCCAATGCACCGACATAGATACGCTGCTGGTACTGCCCCGTAATCGTGGTGTAATCATTGGCATTTTCACTAAACATGATACTGCCGTGTAATTCGAGCCAGGCACCGTCGAGCGTCACGTTGAAAGTGCAACGCCAGTCGCCCAAACCATACGTATCGCAGTCGCCTTTGGTAATTTTATTCGCCCAGATCTCCGCATCCGGTAAAGCGATTTGCAGCGTTTTTTGCGCGGCGAGGTTGGTTGTGGCAAATTGCAACAGCGCGAACAGGCAAAGTAAAAACGGGTGGGCCAATGAAATTTTCATACGTAAAATGGTAAAATATAGGGTAATAAACGCTTAAACCTGGCTTTTATGGCTTGTTTGTCGTTTTATTTGCCATCAAAACCACCAAAATGCGGCAGGGTTGCATCTTTACCCCTGAATCACTTTTACTTTTGACCGAAACAGAACTCATCGAACGCCTCAAAGGGCAGGAACGTACTGCCCAGAAATGGGTGTACGATCGCTATTCCCCGTTGTTATTTTCGGTGTGCCGGCGTTATCTTCGGACCCGGGAAGACGCGGAAGAAGCCTTGATCAGCGGGTTTTTCAAGGTCTATTCGCAGATTGAAACGTACAGCGGACTGGGTAGTTTTGAAGGCTGGATGCGGCGGATTGTGGTCAATGAAGCGCTGATGATGCTGCGCAAATCACAACCCCTGGTCTTTCCCGGCGACGATACCAAAATGGTCGAACTGGTCGATACTTTTTCCATCGAAGCCGAACTATCCGCCCGCGAGATTCTCGAACTGCTCGACCAATTGCCCAATGGCTACCGCACCGTGTTCAACCTGTACGTACTGGAAGGCTTTAAACACCATGAAATAGCCGATACGCTGGGCATCAGTATCAATACCAGCAAATCGCAATTGATCTTAGCCAAGGAAAAACTGAAGCACCTGCTTAAAACCAAAGGATACTAGAACTCATCACTCATAACGCTCCGTCGTGCCCGATCTATTTGATTTTTTTAAGGAAAACGAGTCGAAACTCAACGAACGCCCGCCGGAACAGGTCTGGAATCGGCTGGAGAAACGACTGGAGGTGTCGCGGCGCAAACCGCGACGCGGCATCCGTTTTCTGCAAATGGGTCTGTGGGCGCTGGTTTTACTGCTAATCCTGCTCACTGCCGTGCTGGTCTGGTACTTTGTGAACCGGCTTACATAAGTTATTGACGGCGGGATTACCCAAATCGTCGCTGCATTGCCTACCTTTCGCCGTTTATTTGCAAAAACTGGCAGCCGTACCCCGGCTGTCACAACCATTTACCCGATCAAATGGCAAAATCCGGCAAGCCTACGCCCAATACTCCCAAACCACCAGCCCCAGCGGGCAAAACACCCGTCACTACACCCCGACAACCGCTCAATTTGTTGGAGCGGCCGACCACCGACACGCCGGCGGATGCCCTGCAGCGCAAGATTTTCTGGGGTATCGCGGCCTTTATTTTCGTACTACTGGTAGCCTTGTCTTTTCGCTCCGGCATCAATGCGGATGACAAATTCCAGGTAGATTACTCGCAAAAACTGGTCAATTATTATGGTACTTTCGGCAGGGATACTGCGGCATTGAAAGTTCCGGATGGCAATATGCACCTGTATGGCGGTTTCTTTGAAGTCGTGACCGGCTTTGCCAATAAAGCCTTCGGGTTGCAACCCACCGAAGTGGGTTACCACAATGTGCGCCACGCTACGAGTGCGATGCTGGGCTGGGTCGCCATTTTATTTGCGGCATTGCTGGCGCGGCTGATCGCTGGCTGGCGCGCGGGGATTATTACGCTGATTATCATGGGGTTATCACCGCGTTTTATCGGTGACTCCTTGATGAATCCCAAAGATATTCCGTTTGCGGCCGGTTATATGATGGCCATTTACAACATGGCGGCCATGCTGGCCCGTATGCCCACGCCCAGTCGCTGGAATGTGATTGGGCTGGTAGCCGGACTGGGTATTTCGCTGGCAGTCCGGGCCGGTGGTTTGCTCAATTTCGCGTATCTCGGACTGTTTACAGGTCTGTTTATGTTGCTGAAATACGGCGTTAAAGGGGCGTTTAACCCCAAAACGCTGGGCAAATACGCACTGTATGTGCTGGGTGCTGCCATCGGCGGTTATATCCTGGCTGTGTTATTCTGGCCATTTGCCTTGCAGAATCCGCTAA
Source organism: Chitinophagales bacterium (assembly GCA_038203695.1). Classification (GTDB taxonomy): domain Bacteria; phylum Bacteroidota; class Bacteroidia; order Chitinophagales; family Saprospiraceae; genus M3007. The sequence continues at coordinate 6,762 of JBBRDQ010000189.1, read as the reverse complement.
AAAATCCGTTTGTAGCGTTGAATAAATTCGCCGAACTGGAAGTGCAAATCCGCGTGCTGTACGAAGGCGACAATGTTATGTCGAACAGAACACCGTGGCATTACCCGCTGAAATGGATGCTGAATACCATTCCGTTGGCGGCGCTGATCGGCTTTCTGGGCAGCATTTTTTTACTGCCGCGTTTGCTCCGGAAGTACCAGCCGTTATGGATCGCCCTGGTCTACTTTGCGGCCGTATTCCCGGTTGCTTATATCATTTACAAACATTCGGTTATTCACGATGGCTGGCGACATTTGACGTTTGCCTATCCGCCGCTGTGTATTCTGGCAGCGTTGTTCTGGAATGAACTGGCGACGTTTTTTTCAGCCAAAAAGGCCGTGCAATATGCCGTTTTTGGAGCAATGGGCTTATTAGTAGTTGATTCAGCGTGGTTTATTGTTACCAATTCCGCCTATCCATACGTGTATTTCAACCCGATCAACGGGGGCATAAAAGGCGCATATGGGCAATATGAAACGGACTACTGGGGCATTACGACCCGGCAGGGCATTGAATGGATGGAACAACAAGGCATTCTGAAACCGGATATGACCGAGACGGTGGTGATTGCGACCAACATGTTTTATTCCGTCAAACAATTAACCGCGAAATACGGCGACAAAGTGAAAGTGAAATACTTCCGCTGGGAAAATCGCTACGACGACGCCTGGGATTATGCCCTCTACCCTACCCGGTTTATCGATGGCCTGACCCTGCAAAAGGGTGTATGGCCCCCCTCCAATACCGTACACGTGGTCAGCGCTGCCGGTGTGCCCTTGCTGGCAGTGATGAAAGATACGGGTAAAAACTGCGCCCTGGGCATGGCTTCGATGAAACTGAAAAACTGGGGCGATGCGGTGGAAAAATTCAAGGCTGAAATCATCAATGTACCCGACAATGAGATTGCCTGGGGCAATCTTTCGGCTGCTTATATGTCGATGGACAGTCTCGAAGCCTGCAAAGATGCCGCCGAACATGCCATCAAAATCAATCCGACCGATAACGCGGGCAATAATTACCTGGCTTTTTATTACCTGAAAAAAGGGGATGTGCCCAACGCAAAAGCCCAGTTTGAGCGGGCGGTCAAAATGGATGCATCCAACGCCAGCGCCTATTATTACCTGGGTTCTATCGCGATAGAGCAGCAAAATGATCAGGCCGGCATCAATTACCTGACCAAGTGCATCGGCATTGCGCCTAAATTCAAACCGGCGTACGAACTGCTGGCCCAGATTTATGACAACCGGGGCGACAGCGGTAAAGCCCAGCAAATCCGGGGATTAATGCAACAAATAAAGTAGGTCTTCGGAAGGGTGCTGGAATTTGCACCTTTATCCCGGCACCATTGCTTATCAATTTTCAGCGGAATGAATCCCGCGCATCCGTATATGAATTTTAAATTTTTGTTTCCCACTTTCCGGAACCGCTATCTTTTCGTACGTGAAAAATTGCGGCAAGTTGCACAAAACCAACAGTTCGCATCAGCGCTAAACCTGGGCACCGGCGAAGGTGATTACGACCGGATGATCGCCGCCCACGCTACCTCGGTGGTGGGTTGCGACGTGAATGAGGAAGATCTGGTGCATGCCCGCGAACTGAACAAAGCCGTGCCGAATCTGCGGTACGAACTGAATAATGCACTGGCGTTGACCTATGCCGACCAGTCCTTCGATCTAATCGTCAGTTGCGAAGTGATCGAACACGTGGGTCAGCCAGAAAAAATGGTGCAGGAAATGTACCGCGTCTTGCGTCCGGGCGGCGTAGCGATTATGACGTTTCCCAGTCGTGAATTCCCGGTCACCTACGATCCAATCAACCGTTTTTGGCAGTTTGTGCGCGGACCGGGCAGCCGGGAATGGCTGATTGCACAGGGTGCGTACGCGTTCGGACACGACTACCTGATCGGCTCGGCCGATTTTAAAAAATGGGCGACGGATAGCGGTTTTGAAATAGTCGAGTTTCAAGGATTGAGTCGGCATTTGGTCGGCATCCTGGAAGTCTACTGGACCGGGATTGTCCAACGTATTTTCAAGAAAAATGCGCGCAATGTCACGACCGATACCGGCACTTCGCTGACGGTGCGCCCTGCGTCCAGCGCAGAACCGGCGCTGGTTTTCAGCACTGATTTTATCCTGTGGCTGGATCGCCTGCTGTTCGGCTGGACGAGCCGCAGTATTGGCAAAGGGATTGTGCTAAAAAAATAGATTATCCGCCATGCTCCCGGCGAGGTCAAAATATCTTTTTGCAAGGCCGCTTGCCACAAAAGTGACAAGCGGCCTTCTATTTTTAAAAAAAATTTAGATCGATTGCGCATCGCTGGAAAAAACATGTATTAACATTTTATTTGGCTATTCTGCTGTCCTACCCTAGAATAATCAGATTCAGGAGGGCATCTATTGCTAAAACGATATTAAATTCTGATTTTAAAATTGTTTAAAAAATAAATAATTTAGACTTTATCTAAATTATGCTTAATACGCTGAAACACGGGAGCAAACCTCATCTTAATAACATTACATTTGTTTAACTTTTTTAAGTGAATTTCACACAATCATTAAACAGTTTACACATTATGGAATCTCTTTTCACGTCAAACCATCTCTTTCTAACCGTGCTTGGCCCGAACGATTATGTCGGGTTTACTTTCTTCATCGGGTACATGGCCATGTTTGCCGCATCCGTTTTCTTTTTCTTTGAGCGCAATGAAGTACAAGGCAAATGGCGCACTTCCTTGCTCATTGCCGGTCTGATCACGATGATCGCTTCGGTACACTATTATTACATGCGCGATGTGTGGATGACGACCGGCCAATCGCCAACCCAACTTCGCTACATTGACTGGACCCTGACGGTGCCATTGATGTGCGTGGAGTTTTACTTAATTCTGAAAGCATTTGGCGCTACACCAGTGCTGCTTTGGAAAATGATTGCCTACTCGCTGATCATGTTGGTATGCGGCTACTTAGGCGAAACGGCTTTCCGCGCCAACAGCGTAATCTGGGGCGTATTGTCGACTGTCGGTTACGTTGGCATCGTGTACGAAATCTGGTTTGGCTCGGCACGTAAACTGGCCAACAATTCAAATGACCCAAACCTCAAAAGCGCCATGTCGGCGTTGGCGTGGTTCGTACTGGTGGGCTGGGCGATCTACCCGCTTGGCTACATGGCTATCGAAACAGACGGCTGGCTGCGCGGTGTGATTGATGTCCGCAATATGGACCTGATCTACAACCTGGGTGATGCAGTGAATAAGATTGGTTTTGGTCTGGTTATTTACAGCCTGGCCGTTAAATCATCGGCACGGGCTTAAATTCTCCTGGTCCAAAGGGTGGTTGCTATCAATGCAGCAATTAACCAACAATTTTTGTGTGAAGTATAGGTCTAGTACTTATACTTCACACATTTGTTTAGTGTACATACTAATCAAGAAGCAAAGCAATGCGCATAACCTATAAGTATTTGATTTTGCTGGTGGTCATTAGTCTCTTTGCCACCACTGCGCAATTTCATTTTCCGCATTGGTGGCAAACCATTGAGGTAATCTTCCTGGCGATTGGTATTTTGCTTACCGGGATTCCGCATGGTGCGATGGATCACTATGTAGCCAAACAACAGGCGATCCAGGCAGGAAAACCGTTCATCATCTGGAAATTTATTGCCGGATATCTGGTCTGGATACTGGTGTATGTGTTGGCTTGGTGGATAAGTCCCAGTTTTAGCCTAGCGTTGTTTCTGCTGTTGTCGGCCTGGCATTTCGGGGAGACGGACAGCAAATTTGTAGGCATGTCCGGCAGTTTAAAATCGGTAAGAATGCTTGTCTACGGCATTTGCCTGGTTGCGTGGTTGCTACTAAATCATAGTGTCGAGTTAGCGTCCTGGATTAAACTATTGGTGCCGGCTTCTCCGGAAATTTCCCGCATCATCGGTACAGCAGCCCAAGTGCCCTTGTATCTTTTTTTTATCGTGGCCATCCTCGTGTTGATGCCGATTCGCTCCGTAGACCGGCAAAAGTGGATAGTCTGGATATTATTTGCTGGTTTTATATTTTTATGCGGCAAAATGAGTCTTTTAAGCGGCTTCGCCCTTTATTTTACGGGTTGGCATGGCGTATTGGCCTTTATTGATATCCATAATTTCCTCTCTCCGAAGGGGAAATTGCTGAGCGTATGGCGAAACGCGATACCCTTATCTGCCATCGCTTACACGTTCCTGATCCTGGTCTACTACCTTTCTGAGCCCACCGTATGGCAAAATGCCGGTTTACCCGCTATTTTCATCCTGCTCAGCGTACTTACCTTGCCCCATGCACAAGTAATGCACCAGTTGTATAGTCGTACAAAAACAGTTTAAAGTTGTCGCTATCTTTGCCCGATAGAACAACCGACATGGATCAAAAACTGACCTTATTGCAGGATAAACTCACCGAAGCCAAGTTAGGCGGCGGTCAGCAGCGTATCGACGCACAACATAAAAAAGGCAAACTCACGGCTCGCGAACGCATCCACTTTTTGCTGGATGCCAATAGTTTCGAAGAAATAGGCGCACTCGTCACCCACCGCAGTACTGATTTCGGCATGGCCGACCAGCAGTTTCTGGGCGATGGTGTAGTGACCGGATATGGAACCATCGGCGGGCGGCTGATGTACGTTTTTGCGCAGGATTTCACCGTTTTCGGCGGTTCTTTGTCGGAAACACACGCCGAAAAAATTTGCAAGATCATGGATCTGGCCCTAAAAAACGGCGCACCGGTCATTGGGTTGAACGACTCCGGTGGTGCCCGTATCCAGGAAGGCGTAAACTCGCTCGGTGGGTATGCCGATATCTTTTATCGCAACGTCCAGGCCAGTGGAGTCGTGCCGCAAATCTCCGCCATTCTCGGTCCCTGTGCCGGCGGTGCGGTGTATTCGCCAGCCATGACCGATTTCATCATGATGGTCGAAGGCAGTTCATATATGTTCGTGACCGGCCCCAACGTGGTAAAAACGGTGACCAATGAAGAAGTGACATCCGAAGAACTCGGCGGTGCCAGCACCCACGCCAGCAAAAGCGGCGTCACGCACCTGGTTGCGGCCAACGATGTGGACTGCATGGACAAAATCAAGCGCCTGCTCAGTTACATCCCGCAGAATTGCCGGGATACCGTACCGCACCTGCCTTTTGAACTGGGCGACGAATACCGCGATGTGCTAACCACCATCATCCCCGACAATGCCAACCAGCCATACGACATCCGCGAAGTCATTGCCGGCACCGTAGACACCGAGTCTTTTTTTGAAATCCATGAAAGTTACGCGGAAAATATCGTGGTCGGTTTTGCGCGGCTGGCGGGTCGCAGTATCGGCATCGTGGCCAATCAGCCGATCAACCTGGCCGGCGTACTGGACGTGAATTCCTCCAAAAAAGCCGCCCGGTTTGTGCGCTTTTGCGATTGTTTCAATATCCCGTTGCTGGTGCTGGAAGATGTGCCCGGTTTTCTGCCCGGTACGGATCAGGAGTGGAATGCTATTATCACCAACGGTGCCAAACTATTATACGCCTTCTCCGAAGCTACCGTGCCGCGCATCACCGTCATTACCCGCAAAGCCTACGGCGGCGCGTACGACGTGATGAATTCCAAACACATCGGTGCCGATATGAATTTTGCCTGGCCGACCGCAGAAATCGCGGTGATGGGCGCGAAAGGCGCTTCGGAGATCATTTTCAAACGTGAAATCGACGCCGCAGCCGATCCGGTCGCCAAACTGGCCGAAAAAGAACGCGCCTACGCCGAGACGTTTGCCAATCCATACCGCGCCGCCGCGCGTGGTTTTATCGATGAAGTGATCCAGCCCCGGGAAACACGCCGCAAACTGATCAAAGCCTTTGCCATGCTGGAAAACAAGGTGGTAGAGCGGCCGAAACGGAAACATGGGAATGTGCCGTTGTAGGCATGGCATATATCGCGCACTTGGGAAATCTTGCGCTATCTTTACATAAAATTAATTACTATGCTACGTGAGTACACAAGTTTTGGGTCGTCCCAAGTTGTGATTGATGAATTCATGCAAATATTGGGTTGGAATTAGAAAGTGGTTGATAATCAGTTGCTTAGTGACGGAGTGACTTAAAGTAACCCCGTCACTAGCCCTGGCAATCAAGTATTTATCTTAACCCAATATTCAAATTAATACCATTGATTTACTCCAAAGCACCGGAATTTGCTATTTCCCTTCGATTGGGCAGGCGTTTTGCGGCCTTAGAAAAACCCCCATTTTGCTGCCTCAGCGGCGGATGAAGCAAAAAACTGTTTGAGCCTACCAGATCATTGGGGCCAACGGCCCACCACAAACCATCCGGCGAGTTTTTTTTGCGCCGCCGGTGATGCGAGCAAAATGGTTAGGTTTTTCGAAAGCCAGGTCTTTTTGGTTACTTTTTGGACGCAAAAAGTAACAAATGCCCTGCGAAATGCTTGATTTTGCACATTACCCATCATCCTGATACTAACCACCATAGTAAGTTTACTGTACGATTTAGATAACTTTAAGATCGTAACACTCGTATGGCTTCGTACTTTTTGCCTTGACGCAAAAAGTACCAAAAAAGTCAAGGCCTTATGCAAATCCAACGGTTTTGCCACACTTTACGGCGGCGCAAAACCAAACTCGCCCCTCCTGCGTCGGGACTCAAACATGGTTTTGCTTCATCCGCCTCCAAGCGCGCAAAACCGGGATTTGCATAAGGCCG
>JBBRDQ010000188.1:0-10069 GCA_038203695.1 Chitinophagales bacterium | reverse complement strand
AGGACATAATGGTCGGCGAGTGCCAGCTGCCCAGGTTACGTGGATACAATTTATCATAATAGGCCGAAGTCGGAAATCCGCCGGGACTTTCATTCGGATAGTCGATCCCCAACTTTTGAGAAAAGCCGAATTCCGTCATGTATTTATTAAATTCATCGAGTCCCCGTTGTGGTTCTGAGAACCCGAAACGGTCGATGATATCGCGGTATTTATTCAAATAATAGGTATTGCAGGAATAGGCAATGGCATCTACTACTCCATTTAAGTGCCCGCGGTGGTGACATTTGTACAACCTGCCGGCATAAAAATACCCTCCGGAACAGTTAAAACCGCCATCTGCCTGCAATACGCCCTCCTGTAATCCGGCCAGGGTAACCACCGTTTTAAAAATAGAACCCGGCGGGTATTTAGCCATGACCGTGCGGTCGAAAAAAGGCTTCAGCGGATCAGTCAATAATTTACTGAACACGAGGCCGCGCGCTTTGGTCATCACCAGCTGGTTTGGATCGTAGGTCGGCCCGCTGATCATGGTGAGAATTTCGCCGGTTTTAGGCTCGATCGCCACGATGCTACCGGTTTTGTTGGTCATGAGCAGCTCGCCATAGACCTGTAAATCGATATCGATCGCTGAGTAGAGGTTGCTACCGGCTATGGCAGCGGTATCGTACTGTCCATCCTTGTATTTACCTACGATGCGACCCAGATTGTCTTTCAACAAGGAAGTGGTTCCCTTTTGACCGCGCAGATACGGTTCGTATTCCGACTCCAGACCGGCGGCACCAATATAATCACCGGGTTCATACTGGCTTTTTTCGCGCTCTACATCCCGCGGATCTACTTCATTAATATAACCCAATACGTGGGCACCAACAGGGTATGGGTAGCCACGGATGTTACGCACCTGCACGAAAAAGCCCGGGAACTCATAGAGGCTCTCCTGCAAGCGCGCATAATTTATTGCGGAAAGTTTTTTCTGAAAAACGTAGGGAACAGACCGGGAGAACTTGCCGCTCTTAAAGTCTTTATTGAGGGAGGTATAAAATTCTGATTCCTTAATCTGTAATAAATCGCAGAATTTGGGAATATCCATGTGTTTGGAGTCCACCTGACTATAGGTTACCATCAAGTCGTAGGTGGCTTCGTTGTTTACGATCAATTTGCCATTGCGGTCGTACACCAGCCCGCGAGGTGGGTACACCCGCAATTTATCGATGGTCGTAGCATCGGCTTTACGCCGCAGGGAACTGTCGAACAATTGTAATTGAGCCGCTTTCAGCACCAGCGCCAATCCACAAGCGATAAAGACATATTGAATACTGCGTTGCCGGTCAAGTCCGCTAATCATACGAAAGGCTCTGATCTATGTAAAAACAACTGGGTGTACGATACAGTAAAAGTACTAATTTTTCGGATTAAACAGGAATCCATAAAACACCACAAATATCATCGTTAAAACCCATCCCGCCAAGGTCTTTAACGTAATCGTGCTGAAATAGACAAAAGTGAAAGCATCCACAGAAAAGTACCAGAACAGATGCAGCATAAAAAACAGCGCCGTGACTTGCAGAAACATTTGCCAGCCAAAATGATACGGCGAAAAAATCGGCTCTTTACCGGAATACCCCCCTTTGGGTTCGAAGGCGGCCAAAACGATCGGTCGCACAAAACCGGCGAATGCGCCCGCACTGGCATGGACACCAATGGACATATAAGGAAAGTCGACCGCCAATCCGATTAAAAAGCCCAGTCCCACCAGATACGGAGTCGACATTTGCATGGGCAAAAACAAAATGAACAGCGGATAAAGCAATATATTAAAGTATTCGCCCAAAGACAAAGAAATCTGATGTAAGAGCAAGCCCTGTACTGCCACCAGCCCAAAAAAACGCCACATGTTAGGCAGAATACTACTGTTCATCTTTTTTTACCAGGTTTTTGGTGCTGTCTATCTGTTCACTAAAAATATTATTCACGATATAAACGTCTCGCACGGAAGCCATGTCCTGGCTAGGGCGCACTTTAAGTGTCCAGAAATAGGGGTTTTCCGGGTCCTGTTGCGCATTATCGGCGACAAAACCTACCACGACGCCAGCTGGAAACATCTGAGAATAGCCACTGGTAACAATGGTATCGCCGATCGTGACATTAAAATGTCGTGGAATAAATTTCAGTGTGAGCAATTCCGGGTCGCCACCTTCCCAGATCAACGAACCGGCAGCTTCTTGGCGTTCCGTTTTACCTTTTCGGGCCGACTGTTGCCCACGCAAACGCAAAGAAGCCGAAATACGCGACTGCCGGTGCAATACCGACATGGCCATTGAAAAATCAGGGTTTACATGCCGCACAATACCTACTATCCCCTCCCGGGAAACAACTGCCATATTGGGCTTCACGTTATCATGGCTACCTCGATTCAATACAATCCAGTTGTTCACACTGCTGATGTTATTTCCAATCACCCTGGCAGCAATAAACGCGTACAAAGGGCGCGTAGCGCGGCGTCGGACCGAGTCAACCCGATTAAGCGTGTCGTAAAGTACTGTAAAAAAAGTATCGCGGTAAGGCAGCTGCATGGCTTGCATATTAGCCACTTTGGTTTGCAAGCGTTCATTTTCAAGGGCCAGGCTGTCCGCTCGTTCCTTGTAACTGAGGTAATCCAGGGTTTGCTGGCGTTTTTCCAGGAGCGTGCCGCCAAAAACACCGGCCGTGTGGGCAAAAATGGCGTTCTGCTTCGTGTTAAACTGCACAATCAGAAAAAAGCAGAATGCCTCCACCAGTACAATGGCCACAAAACCACCGTTCCGCATGAATAACTGGAGTAATCTGCCCATCTTAACCGAGTTGATTATAAGTAGGATTACGTTATAAGTGCCGGGACAACTTAATTGTTCCGGCACTTATAACGCATAATCCGTTAAATTCCTGTACTAGACACTTTTGCGGTCGATCAAAAACGAATACCGGTGAGAATTGCGCAAAGCCAGACCGGTGCCGCGTACAACTGCACGCAACGGATCGTCGGCAATGCGTACATCCAGTTTTGTTTTTGCCTGCAACCGCAAGTCCAGACCGCGCAACAGCGCACCACCACCCGTAAGGTACAGGCCGGTCTTGTAAATATCCGAAGCCAGCTCCGGAGGCGTCAGTTCAAGTGCGCGCAGTACCGCGTCTTCAATTTTACTGATGCTTTTATCCAGTGCGTAGGCGACTTCCTGGTAGTTGATCTTGATTTGCTTAGGGATGCCGGTCATCAGGTCGCGACCATTCACGGCGTAATCCGGCGGTGGGTTTTCCAGTTCGTGCAGCGCCGATCCTACATTGATCTTAATTTGCTCTGCGGTACGCTCACCGATCAGGATATTGTGTTCGCGTTTCATGTAGCCCATAATGTCGTTGGTCAGTTCGTCGCCGGCAATGCGGATAGACTGGTCGCAAACAATCCCGGAAAGCGCAATCACCGCAATTTCGGTGGTGCCACCGCCAATGTCGATGATCATGTTGCCGACCGGCTCTTCGATATCCAGACCGATCCCGAGTGCTGCGGCCATCGGTTCGTGAATCAGGTACGTTTCTTTACTGTCTACGTGGTCGGCAGAGTCGAATACCGCGCGTTTCTCTACTTCCGTAATGCCGCTTGGGATACAGATCACCATTTTCAGATGATTCATAAAACTATTGCGGCGGCCCACCATTTTGATCATCCCTTGGATCATCGCTTCGGCAGCCTGAAAGTCGGCAATGACGCCATCTTTAAGCGGGCGTACTGTTTTAATATTTTCGTGGGTTTTTTCGTGCATTTGCATAGCACGATGCCCTACTGCGATCGTTTGCTTTGTTGTGCGGTCGATTGCCACGATCGACGGTTCATCCACCACCACTTGGTCGTCCACCATAATCAGGGTGTTGGCTGTACCAAGGTCCACCGCCAATTCCTGTTTGAATTTAAGAAAATCAAAAAAAGCCAAAGTAGATTAGAAATTTAAATTGTGAGCCAGGATGTTTTCAGTGTTATGCAGCAGTCAAGGGTCATTTCATAAAAATCAGCGACTCCTACAAAACCTTCTTTGATCCACCTTTTCGATTAAAAGCGCGCAAAACTACGCACATTATGTGTATGTTTCAGTTATTTTTTCATCAAATTTGAAATGTTTTGCCGACAATCGGCAAGTATTCGTACCGCTTGCAAGGGTGCAAATTTTCGTAGTTAAAAAGTATTGCTTGCGCATCCGTTCAACCTACGGTAACCGTCCAGAAATCCGCCGGCTGCAAGTACCGCACCGCCATTTCCTGCAACTGTTCGGGCGTGATCGTGCGGATGGTTTCAATCAATGCATCGAAACTACTCCACGACATTTCTTCCACAATCAGCCCGCGCACCACTTCAGAAATATTCATCGGGCCGTCGAGGCCGTTCAACATCATTCCTAAAAGATAGTTACGCACCATTTCGATCTCGCTCGCGTCCACTGGTTTTTCCCGCAAACGCTTCATTTCAGCATAAATTGCCCGCAAGGTAGCCGCAGCGTTATCGGTATTGACCTCCGTAGCGATGTAGAAACAACTATCGTACAACATGGCGTCCACCGTAGAATAGATATTGTAGGTGTAGCCTTTTTTCTCCCGAATGTTAGTCATCAGTCGAGAGCCGAAATAACCGCCCAGAATGGTATTTAAAATAAAAAAAGCCCGGAAATCAGGATGCTTTTTATCAAAGAGGCGCCGACCTACCCGAATAGCCGTTTGTAGCGAAGCGGGATGCGGGATATGAATTTTTTTTGGCTTGTCCGCATTGATATTGTTTTGATAATCAGTCTTTTGTCCAATCATCGGTTGTTGTCCAAAATGCTGGTTCAGGAGTGCGATGACGGCTGCATCGACCCCGCCGGAGGCAAAAAGCATACAGTTGGACGGCGTGTACCATTGCTCAAAATAGGCCACCACGTGATCGCGGGTCAGCGCTGCGTAATCTTCCGGAAACGAGTTGTACCCATACGGATGGCGCTCGCCAAAAATGACTTCCGTGATCTTTCGATACGCCAGGACATCTACTTTTTCCAGATCGACCTGCAATTCCTGCATACTGTTGCGGCGGAAAGTTTCCAATTCTTCTTCCGGAAAAGAAGGGTGTTGCAGTACCTCGGCAAAAACCGGGATCAATTCGGCGGCATATTTTTTCAGGGCAAAAAGACTGAAATTGGCAGTGTCCAAACTGGTGGGTACACTGAGCGAAGCGCCGTAAAAATCAAAGTGTTCCGCAATTTCTCCCCCGGTCCGCGTACGCGTCCCTTCCCGCATCAGGCGGGCGGTAGCCCGCGAGGCCAGGCGTACCGACTCCTCGGGACGACCCGCATGAAAAACGGCTTCGACCTTGAGTACAGCCTGTCCGGGAAAGTCTAATACGTAGACTTTCAACCCATTGTCTAACTGCACGACCTCGGGATGAGGCAGCGTAAGATTATGAATTTCCTGGACAGGGGGAGCAAGTTTGCGATTCAGCACGGTATAACGATCGTAAGTGGTCAAGGAACTATCCGGCATTTCCTGCAAGGCAGTTTCCTAAAGGGGTGCAAAGGTAGTTTTTTCTGACTTTTTCTACCTTTAAACCGTCAATATTTCAGTTTTTCCACATTCTGTTAGCTACTTGTACTAAAAACGCCGTGGAAGGCTTTTACTTTTGCTGATTATTGGCCTGGTCGTCTGTACTCCCCCGCTTTTATGCAGGCGTTTTAACCACATACTTCAAACTCTCGAACATGCACGCTATGAAATTCAGCGTTTCTTCTTCCGAACTTTTAAAACAACTCCAAATCGCTTCAGGTGCGATCGGCTCCAATCCGGTACTGCCTATTTTGGAGGATTTTTTGTTCAAAATCGAAAATAAAAAACTTACCATCGCCGCAACGGATCTGGAAACGAGTATCGCCACTACGATCGAAGTACTGGCAGACGATGACTTCTCCGTGGCCATTCCAGCCAAAATACTGCTCGATACCCTCAAAGCCCTGCCACAGCAACCGGTCACCTTTAGTGTGAATACAGAAAATTACGGCATAGAAATTACGTCTTCTTACGGGAAATATAAACTGGCCGGTGAAAACGGTGCAGACTTCCCGAATATCCCGGAAGCGGACACGGTAGATACCGTAAAATTAAACAGCCAATACTTGCTGGAAGCAATCAATAAAACGGTGTTCGCTACATCGAGCGACGAACTGCGCCCGGCCATGACCGGTGTTTATTTCCAGGTCGATTTTAATAAACTGATCTGTGTGGCTACCGACGCGCATAAATTGGTGAAATACGCTACGCACCACCTGGCCGGCGAAGTTTCCACCACGTTTATCGTGCCTAAAAAAGCGCTTAACCTGCTTAAAAACGCCTTGCCGGCCAATGATGCGGTGACTATTTCTTTCAATAAAGCCAACGCGTTTTTCTCTTTCGGCAGCATGAATCTGGTGTGCCGTCTGATCGACGCGCGTTACCCGGATTACAATGCGGTTATTCCGGTCGACAATCCGAATAATATGACAGTGAGCCGCGCGGATTTCCAGAACTCGCTCAAACGCATCGCAATCTACGCCAATAAAACGACGAATCAGGTGGTACTGGATGTTACCGACAAGAGCCTGACAGTATCGGCCCAGGACCTTGATTTCTCCAACGAAGCCACCGAGCAAATGGCCTGCACGTATGAAGGAAACCCGATGCGCATCGCTTTTAACGCTAAATTCCTGGTAGAAATGCTGGGTGTGCTGGATGGGGAAGAAGTAAAAATGGAATTGTCTACGCCAAGTCGCGCCGGCATTCTCACCCCCGTAGAGGAGTCGAATACCGATCGTGAAATCCTGATGCTGGTGATGCCGGTGATGCTGAACAACTAAGGGTTGAGTAATCATAAAAAGGGTCGGCTGTGCAATTGCGCAGCCGACCCTTTTTTATTTATAATACGCTAATTATCAAAGATTTAAAAGAAATCCGATCGTAAAGTTGGCGTCCCAGTCGAAGATGAACTGCTTACAGCCGGTAGCATCGGCGACCGCCCGGTAAATCGTCTGTCCGGCTTTCTGTTTCTCGCCTTCGGCATTGTAATCGGCCGGGGCTTTCAACACTGTATAACGCTCTTTACCGGAACGCACTTGTTTAGCGAATTCATACGGAACACCCCCGATGATAAAACAGGTGCTGCGCTGATTATCCGGGACCTGTTTCGCTTTGGCATTTACATCGGCATAGGCGGCCTCCGCTGTCATATTGCTGAAGTATTTGGCACCGGGTGCTTCCAGTGCGCCTCCTGGCAACCAGGAGATTTTGGTGTTACCAGAGCCGATGTCAACGACGAACGCTCTATTGGAAAATTCTTTGGGCAGTGCGGCTTTCAGTGCGAGTTTCGCTTCCTGTTGTGGGGTTACTTCATTCACAAAAAAGTTCATTTTCTTGAGTTCGTCGCTGATCTTTTTAGTGATATCCACTTTGGTAGCGCCGGAACTAATCACGAAGTGGATGTCTTTCGCGCCCACCCCAAAACCGAGCATATCGGCAATATAGCGCTTCAGTCCACTTTTAATATCATCGTCCGTGGCCAGTTTTTCGTAGACCAGACTGGCACCGTATTCGGCTTTCTCGAGCTTCCAGTTTTTTTGCGCGTCTATTCTGACAATAAACGAGTTAAAACCGGTCGAACCCAATTCGACTACCCCTTTCAGTTTGCCGCCATTGGGTTGAGGAGCGGTAAAAGTAAAAGGTGCAGGTGTAAAGGCGCCGCTTGATTTACCCCATGTACTGGTGCCGGAAGACGACGATGCGTCATTTCCCGCAGCTGCGGGCCGATCCCCGGCAGTACCGGGACCAGTCTGTTCCGTCGTAGTAGCACCGGATCCGTTTAAAAGATTGGGAAAAAAGTGGCGTACGCCAAAATAGAGTGCTGCGACAATGCCAACGGCAATGAGCAAGCGGGAAAAGGTGGTCAACCGTGCCATGTTGTTAGTTTAGTTTTGGAAATGTAAAATAAAAAGTGGGCGAAAAGTGCGGCTTTTTGTCCGATTGCGCAAAAGTACGGCAGTTTCTACGGAATATTTTTGCACAGGTCAAATCTGCCGACAAACAGCCCGACGGATCGGACGAACTTTATATTTCCATTACAAGGGGCTACACAAAAAACACCTTTCCTGGCATGCTGCCAGGAAAGGTGTCGGCACCATTCCTTAGACGCGATCGACCGGGTTACTTAACTAAAGTGACCCGACGCAAAGCACTTGATTTCAAATATTTTGGGCCAACCGAGTGCGGTTGACTTATTTTTTCCAGGGAAGGTCATTTACTTTACGGCCACAGCGGTAGCCCAGGTCCACACCTACTTCGCTGTCCATGCGCCAGTGTACGCCCAAAGCAATCCGGGAAATAGCATTCTCTTCGGCCATATCATAGAACGAGTTGAAAAAACGCGGCGTACCGATAAAATCCGTGCGGTCTTTGTGGCACAGATCAGACATAGCGTTGTCGATGCCAAATACATCGGTCAACACCTCCGCAGCAGCAGCGCCCATAGTCGAGTGACCGGAAGGGTACGCCGGGAAAGATGGAGTAATACCTTTCTGGCCATTATTTGGATTATCCAATGGTGGCTCATAAGATGGATCAACCACCCGTTGGAGGTAAGATTCTGGACGTTCCAGGTTATAGTAGTATTTAGAATACCAGCAGGCTACTGCGGCATCATTGATGGCCATACCTACTTTAACCGAGGCAAAAATAGCCGTCTCCAAATCTACATTTTTATTGACAAATACCTGGTCGGTAATGGCCTGCCAGCGTGGGCCCGGGCTGAACGTAACATCCACCAGGTCATCGCTCCAATATTGGCCGATCCAGCGGTCTTCGTAAGAAATACCTGCACCGCTGCGGTTGTATACTTCCACTGCTTGGGCAAAAAATGGCGAATTGGTCGCTTCACTGTAAGGCAGCGGCGCAGCGCACAACCGATCAGCAGCACTGATCGCGAATACGCGGGCATTACCCCAGTAACCGAACATTGGTTTGCCCGGACCTGGCACGGTCGGCACCCAGTCACCAGGTTTTTGGTAGTGTGCCTGCCAGTCG
Source organism: Chitinophagales bacterium (assembly GCA_038203695.1). Classification (GTDB taxonomy): domain Bacteria; phylum Bacteroidota; class Bacteroidia; order Chitinophagales; family Saprospiraceae; genus M3007. The sequence goes on along the minus strand of JBBRDQ010000188.1, from coordinate 973 downwards.
TAGGTACCGAATGGGTTCAGGTACGCATCATGGCCGACATTATCTGTGATTGCCCATTGCCACATCGCAGCAGCCACAGCTTCGCCATGCAAACGAGAGCGATCAAAGACTTCCTGGTTGGTTGCAGCCAGGAATCTGGCTTCGTTCTGTTGGCGCAGCAGACCGATTTTTTCTTTCAGGTCGTCGGCAGAGGCGATGAAAAAACGCTCCGACAAATAAGCATACGATGCATTAATTACCTCCGGCCAGTAGTACTCCTTGCCATCTTCTACTTGTGGCACGGACAAACCTGCGTACTGGTTTTGCATGGAATTATACTCCGGCATACCGGCAATACAGCCTTCATACGCCGCCAGGCTCATATACGCCAATGCGCGCGGCGCAGGACCCGGGCGATAGCCGGCGGCATACCGTTCAATTTCCAGGAATTTTTCATTCCAATCGTACATAATCTGATAAGAGTAACTCTTTACCAATTTACTGGAATCTGCCGGGGAGCCGGGGTCTTTATCTTTGCAGGCAGGGGCAAATAGCCCCATCGCCAGCACCATCAGGGAAAAAAGGGTGTAGTTTTTCAAAAATTTCATGAAAGGAATATATCGGGTGAAGTGATTAAATTCAGCATCTGAGACCAATTATCATTCCACTTTAACTAAACTGCCGGTGGAACGCATTAAAAAAGGCTTAAAAATTGCGGGAAGTATTGCCCAAAAAACAATCGTAAATATCGTGTTTAACTGAGATCTTATGCGGTTAAATCTTCTTAAAAAATGCTTAAAAAATGCCAGATTACAGGTTCAATGGTTTAAAAACAGCGGTTATGTGTAGTTTTGTGCACGTTTTAAAGCATAACATATCCCATTGACGTTCGGCAGCCCATTGCCGTTTTCCGGGGCTAAAAGTACCGCTATGAAAGTATTACTCATTGAAGATGAGCCAAAAATGTTGCGGTCGCTCCAACAAGGACTGGAAG
>JBBRDQ010000187.1:0-10099 GCA_038203695.1 Chitinophagales bacterium | reverse complement strand
AACGCCCGAAGTTTCCATTTTTAGAGCAGGTCTGGCAATTCTAATCCTAAAATGCACTCGATTCGTGGAATTTATTCGATATGTTTTTAGCAGTCTAAGTCCCAAAAATCATGCGTTTTTCAAAAATGTCCAGTAGTATGAATTGGTCTACATTATATACTACAACAACTGGAGATGGTAATATTGATATTGTGAATAATTTAAGCGTAAGCACCAGATATGTGCGAATGAGAGCAACAGTCTCATCTTTATTTGGTACTTATTCATTAAATGAAATGGAAGTTTTTAGCCCAGAAATGAATTGTCAGCCCAGCGTTGTAACTTCCCTCCAACTTACACCATCCGATAAGAAAGCAAATTTAAATCTGTGGCCTAATCCAGCTAAAACAAAGTTGAGTATTGAAGCCCCATTTAATTTTAATACTAAGACTGCCGAATTATTTATCTACACAGTATCGGGAAAATTATTTTTCACTCAAACTACTTCAAGTCACTTAACCGAAATAGAATTAAAAGACTACCCTAGTAGCATATACTATGTAGTAATTAAAATAAATAATGAAATATACTCCGGAAAATTTATAAAACTTGAATAGATTTTTAACATAAATATAAAAAACCTAGCAAACTAAATTTAGCCCCAGCAGGTCTTCCTCGGCATCTCCTCACAAGCCCAAGACAATGCTGCGGCCCTGGGTTTGGGGTAGCGGGGACGTGGGGAGGAACACCTGCTGCACCTTCAAATTGAAAACCTGCCGGTCGTACAGGAGCAGGGTATCGGTATCCACAATCCTGCCATCCGGGCAAAACTGAAATTAGGGTAATGTACTTGTTATTTATAAAGAGAAAATGTGCTATCTAACAGCATATTATGTGGGTTAATGATCCCTTGCGGCACGGTTCTTTTACCACCTATATTTCTTGCTACGGCCGAAACCGCCCGCATATTTGTCCTCCGTGGTCATAAGCGTAGTTCCATCAAAAGAAACCGCACAATCGCACCGCATCCGTTAAAAGCGGTACGTAATTTGTACATTGTAATGTCTTTCCATTCTAGAATCCTATTGATATGCTTAAAATCTACACCGTTTTTGGTGCCATTGTATGTATTGTTTTGGCCTGTCAGCGAGCGCAGGTCTCGGTACTCGAAAAAAATTTGGAGACAGCGATCGGTAACCGGGAACAGTATATCTTACCCGACGGGACCGACCTGTCCATCATCCCGCAGTCTCCGGTCAACCCTTTGACTGCGGCTAAAGTAAAATTAGGCAAGTTGCTGTTTTTCGAACCCGCCTTCGCCAACCAGCCCAAACAGTTTGTCGGACGGTCTACTTTTTCCTGCAGCACTTGCCACGTGCCGGATGCCGGTTTTCGGCCGGCGCGTATGCAGGGTATCGCTGATGGCGGTTATGGCTTTGGCCTCAAGGGTGAACTGCGCATAAAATATCCGACGTATCCCAATGACAGTATCGACGCGCAAGGAGCCCGACCACTCAGCATGCTGAACGTTGCATTCGTGACCAACACCATGTGGAACGGCTCGTTCGGTTCGGATGGCGTCAATACCGGTACCGAGAGTCTGTGGGGTAAATTCGATCCCGCTACAGCGATTAACGCGCAGCATTTGGGCGCATTGGAAGGCCAGAACATCGAAGGGCTGAAAACACACCGCATGAACTTTACCAAAGACATCGTAGCGCAAAGCGGTTATAAACAACTGTTCGACGAAGCCTTCCCGGATGTGCCGGAGGAAGAACGGTATACCCGGGTGACGGCGAGTTTTGCGATCAGCGCTTATTTGCGTACGCTTAATACCGACCAAGCCCCCTTCCAGCGCTGGCTGAAAGGCGAGGAAGATGCGATGACCGATGCGCAAAAACGCGGCGCATTGTTGTTTTTTGGAAAACTTAACTGCAATAGTTGCCACTATGAACGCAACCTTGGCTCGACCCGTTTTGAAGCGCTGGGAGTGAAGGACTTGTTTGAAAACGGCGGCTTGCGCACCTCGCTGGCGGATCGCCGCAACCTGGGCCGCGGTGGATTCACCGGAAATGAAGCGGAAATGTATAAATTCCGGGTCCCACAACTGTATAACCTGGGCGATAGCGGACCCTATTTTCATGGCGGCAGTAAAAACACACTGGAAGAAGTCGTACGCTATTTCAACGATGGCGTGCCGGAAAACCCGCGCGTGCCTCAGGATCACCTGGCCAGTTTCTTGCACCCGCTCGGTATGACCGAACCGGAGATACATGACCTGACGGTGTTCCTACAGGATGGTTTGCACGATCCGAACTTGCGGCGTTTCATGCCGGATGCCGTATTGTCGGGGATGTGTTTCCCGAACAATGATCCGCTGTCAAAATCCGATATGAATTGCAAGTAGCACTGGACGCCTGTGCGCTCCGGTAATAATGATACATCTAGTGTTGCCGTTCCGATCAGACGATCCGGAACGGCAACTTTGTTTTGGCGCAGGCACGGAATTTTAGGAAACGTTATGTCCTGACTCTGATTCGATCTATTTTTGCGCTTGGTCACCGGTATGCCCAAATACGCACAGGTGTCTGAACGGTTTTCTGGCCATTGCGTTTACCACCACGTCCCGTCTGGTAGCAGATTTTCAGTCCAATAACCGTCGCTTTAACGGGGAAGCGCCTATTTATCCATTGACAATTACCGTATTGATGTACATCAAAATCAGTTTGGCTTTTGCCTGCATACTACTTTTTGCCTGTCAGGGCAATAAACAGGAGACGCCCCGCCAGGCAGGTCCGCCACCGGCCACACCAGTCGATATTATCATTGCCAGTGCCAGACAACTGACCAATACGGTGGAAGCCAACGGTTCGGTGATCGCCAACGAAAGCCTCCAGATTTTTCCGGAACTCAGCGGCCGCCTCACTTATCTGAATGTGCCCGATGGCGCTGCCGTTAGAGCCGGTACTATTCTGGCAAAAATAAACGACGCGGAGTTGCAGGCCCAACTGGGTAAAAGCAAGGTGCAACTCGACCTGGCCCAAAAGACCGAAGCACGACTCAAGCAGTTGCTGACGGTCAACGGCATCAATCAGGCTGATTACGATGTGGCGATCAACAGTGTAAATAATATCAAAGCGGATATCAATTTGCTGGAGGCACAGATCGCCAAAACAGTGGTAAAAGCGCCGTTCAGCGGGGTACTGGGACTGCGGATGGTTAGTCCGGGCGCAGTCGTCACGCCGCAGACCGTGCTCGCCACGCTACAGCAGGTCAATCAGGTGAAAATCGATTTCACCCTGCCCGAAGTATACGGCACCCTGATCCGCAAGGGACAAAAAGTTTCGGTCTTGCTGGGCGAAAATGCTGGAAAACGCACGGCCACGGTCCTCGCTACCGAACCGGAGATCAACACGACCACCCGCAACCTGAAAGTGCGCGCACTGCTCGACGGCAAACCGGTCAACCCCGGTACGTTTGTCAAAGTAATCGTGGAAGCCGGCGCGGCTACCAATTATATCGTCATTCCCACCAATGCCATCATTCCCGATGCCGATTCTAAAAAGGTGGTCGTGGTGAAAGGTGGCAAAGGTAAATTTACCAATGTGGAAACGGGCGTGCGCAGTGCCGGTGGCATCGAAATCACCAGCGGATTGCAAGCCGGCGATAGTGTAGTGGTAGCCGGCGTATTGTTTGTGCGCCCCAATGCTGCCGTCAAAGTCACCGCAGTACGCACCTTGGAAGAACTAACCAAAGAGTAATAAGCGGATGAATATTTCAGAACTATCACTCAGTCGGCCGGTATTGGCCACGGTGATGAACATAATGATCGTGCTTTTCGGCGCGGTCGGTTACACTTTTCTGGCCGTCCGCGAATACCCGGCGATTGACCCGCCGACCATCAATGTGCGCACCGCGTACGCCGGCGCCAGTGCCGATATCATTGAAAGTCAGATCACCGAACCGCTCGAGAAAGTCATCAACGGGATACCCGGCATTCGCTCTATTACGTCGTCCAGTGCCGTCGGCAACAGCAATATCACCGTTGAATTCGATGTGGATGCCAACCTGGAAGCCGCCGCCAACGACGTGCGCGATAAAGTCGGCCAGGCGGTCCGCAACCTGCCCCAGGATGTCGACGCGCCGCCGGTAGTGGCCAAAAGCGATGCCAACAGCGATTTTATCATCCTGCTGGCCATACAAAGCCGCACCAAAAGTCTGCTGGAATTGAGCGACTACGCGGAAAATGTCTTGCAGGAACGCCTGCAAACCATTCCCGAAGTGAGCGCGGTCGATATCCGCGGACAAAAACGGCCGGCCATGCGTATCTGGATCGACCCGGATAAAATGCTTGCTTTCAATATCGCTTTCAGCGATATCCGCACTTCGCTCGATAAGGAAAATGTGGAAATCCCTTCCGGCAAATTATACGGTAATTCCACCGAACTGACCATCCGCGCCCTCGGCAAACTCACCACCGAAGCAGATTTTAACAACCTGATCTTACGCCAGGACGCTACCGGTATTACCCGCCTCAAGGACGTGGCCAAAGTGGAGATCGGGCCGGAAAACGACGAATTCAGTTGGCGGTTGAACGGCCTGAATGCAGTCGGGCTTTCCATTACGCCGCAGCCCGGTGCTAATTACATCAAGATCGCCGACGAATTTAATAAGCGGATCGAGGATATCAAAAAGTCGCAAAAAGGTGATATCGAACTATTTACCCTGATCGATGCCACCAAAAATGTCCGCAAGAGTATTGAGGAAGTGGAAGAGACCTTGTTGATCTCTCTCAGCCTGGTGATGCTGGTGATCTTCTTTTTCTTCCGCAATATCCTGATTGCCGTGCGGCCGCTGATCGACATTCCGATCTCGCTGATCGCCACATTTTTCATTATGTACCTGGCCGGATTTAGCGTGAATATCCTGACGCTGTTGGCTATCGTGCTGGCGACCGGTCTGGTGGTCGACGATGGCATTGTGGTCACGGAGAATATTTTCCGGAAAGTGGAGGAGGGTTTACCCATCCGGCAGGCGGCACTGGAAGGCAGCAAGGAGATATTTTTTGCCGTCATTTCTACCTCGGCTACCCTGGCAGTGGTGTTTCTACCGGTCGTTTTCCTGGAAGGTTTTGTGGGCAGTTTGTTTCGCGAGTTTGGGATCGTGGTGGCCGGAGCAGTATTGATCAGTGCATTTGTTTCGCTGACGATCACGCCGGTGCTGAATGTCGTGCTGAATCGGAAAGACGGGGGACACGGAAAGTTTTATGAACGGACCGAGCCTTTTTTCCGCGGCATGGAAACCGGATATCGCCGTATCCTCGACGGTTTTTTGAAAATACGCTGGATGGCCTGGGTCATTGTTGTGGCTTGCGGCGGTCTGATGTACCTGGGTTTGACCACCTTGCAGAACGAACTTGCACCGCTGGAAGACAAAAGCAGCATCCGTTTTCAGATCACCGGACCGGAAGGTGCCAGTTATCCGTATATGGTGGACGTGGGCGATCAATTGACCAATTATCTGAATGACTCAGTCCCTGAAAAGGACTTCGTTTTTGCAGCTATTCCCGGTTTTGGCGGCAGCGGCGTGAACTCTGGTAGTGCGCGGATTGGGTTGGTTCCGCCCGACGAGCGTACGCGGAGTCAAAATGATATTGCCAAAAGCCTGGAAAAGACTTTGAGCCGTTTCAATCAGGCCCGGATGTTTCCGGTACAGGAACAAACCATTTCGGTCGGACTCGGTTCGCGCGGTTCCTTGCCCGTGCAGTATATTTTGCAGAACCTGGATTTTGAAAAACTGAAAGAAGTGATCCCGAAATTCCTGGAAGCGGCCCGCAAGGACAAGACTTTCAAAAACGTGGATGTCAATCTGAAATTCAACAAGCCGGAATTACAACTCACCATCGACCGCATCAAAGCGAAGGATTTGGGCCTAAGTATCAGCGACGTGGCCGATGTGGTGCAAAGCGCGTTCAGCGGTCGCCGCCTGGCTTATTACATCATGAATGGCCAGCAGTACCAGGTTATTTCACAAGTGGAATATAAAGACCGGCAGGCACCCAAAGATATTTCCAACCTGTACGTACGCAACAGTCGCGGTGAAAACATTCCACTTACTGCGGTGGTCAAACTGGCGGAAAGTTCCAACCCACCCACGCTTTTTCACTACAATCGCTTTAAAGCCGCGACCATTCAAGCCTCACTGGCCGACGACAAAACCATCGGCGACGGCGTAGCGGCCATGACGGCGATCGGCGATACATTGCTGGATGAAACCTTTCAAACCTCACTGAGCGGACCTTCGCGCGACTTTGCCGAGAGTAGTAGCAATACCTCCTTCGCCTTTTTGCTGGCGTTGGTATTGATTTATCTGGTGCTTGCTGCGCAGTTTGAAAGTTTCCGCGATCCGTTCATCATCATGTTTACTGTGCCGCTGGCTTTGGCCGGCGCGTTGCTGAGTCTGTGGGTTTTTAATCAAACCATCAACATTTTCTCGCAGATCGGCATGATCATGCTGATCGGCCTGGTCACCAAAAACGGGATCCTGATCGTGGAATTTGCCAACAAGAAACGCGAACAGGGGCTGGATAAGCGCCAGGCCGTACTCGAATCCGCCCAGCAACGCCTGCGACCGATTTTAATGACCAGTCTGGCTACCGCGTTGGGCGCATTGCCGATCGCCTTGAGTTTGGGTTCCGCCAGCACCAGCCGCAGTCCGCTGGGTATTGTTATTGTGGGTGGACTGTTGTTCAGTTTGATCCTGACGTTGTTCGTAATCCCGGCCATTTACACCTATATTAGCGGAAAGTATGATAAAAAGGAGTCGGATGCACCTCGCACGGATAATGACGAACCCAATTCATCCATGATCGACCACCATGTGTAATATGAAGATAATCATCGTTTTGTGCAGTTTTTTTGCCCTGCAGGGATCCGCCCAGCGACTGACTCTGCCGGATGCAATTAATTTGGCGCTGCAAAAAAATTACGACCTGCGTATTGCCCGCAATGTCGTGGAGATCAATCGCACCAACAACCATATCGGCAATGCCGGCGGGTTACCTACCGTCACTGGCAATGTCAGCGACCAGGAAAGTGTGGCCAATATCAACCAAAGACTTAACACCGGCATCGAAATCAGTCGCACCGGCGCAGCCGTGAATATCCTGAACGCCAATGTGACCGGTAGTCAGTTATTGTACAATGGCTTTCGCGTGCGCCATACCAAAAACCGCCTGGAAGTGCAGCAACAACAAAGCGAGCAGCAACTGGCCGCGCAAATCCAGAACACGATCGCCGGAGTGATGGTGCGTTATTACGACGTGGTGCGACAACAGCGCTACATCCTGACGCTTCGGCAAAGCATCGGTCTGAGTGAAAAACAACTGGAAATCGTACAGGCCAAGCAAAACGTCGGCCTGGCCAATAACGCCGATCTTTTTCAGTCGCAAATCGACCTGAATACCCGCAAACAAGACCTGCAAGCCCAGCAATTAGCCCTGTCGCAAGCCCAGACGGATCTGCTGGCCTGGCTGGATGTGGAAGCCGATTCGACGGTCGTGATCACCGATTCTATCCTGGTCGATCAAAATGTGCAATTGGCAGCGGTGTTATCCGGTTTGCAGCAAAATCCGGAAATTACGGTGTTAAACCAGGAAATCAATATCAACGAACTGATTGAAAAAGAGGTCGCTGCGCAACGTTATCCCTCGCTGCGTGCCAACGCGGGCATCAATTACGGCCGCAACCAAAGCGCAGGCGGACAATTTTTGCTCAACCAGTCTTATGGACCATTTATCGGTCTGAGTGTGGCGGTGCCGATTTACAACGGCGGCATTTTTAAACGCCAGCAACAAACCGCCGGTATTGTCACCCAGAATTCGCGGTTACAGCGCGAAAATGTGCTGCTCGATTTTCGCGCGTTGGCGCTGCGTACCTATCAGGCATACGCCAGCAGCCTGCAACAGATTGAAACACAACAAAATACCTACGACTTGTCTTCCCAACTTGTCAATCTCTCCCTCCAGCGTTTCGAACTGGCCGCCGCGACGATCCTTGAGTTGCGCGAAGCGCAAAAGAGTTTTGAAGATGCCGCGTTCCGACTGGTAGATTTGCGGTATACGGCCAAACTGGCGGAGATCGAGTTGAAACGATTGCAGGGGCAGTTGGGATATTAAAGATTGGGGGCGGATTTTTTTTCCGTTACGGCAGGATTGGAGTACGGATTAAACGGATTAAAACGAATTTAAACGCCGTATCATGCAGCTCCGTTGTATCTTTTTGTGCCTTGCTCTATTCATCTGCCTGTTCCTGCATGCCCAAGATACTATTCCTGCTTATAATCCGGATGCTAACGTCATTGGGTATAATTTCTTTAAGCCGCAGCAGATAATCCTTGCCGGTGATGGCGACGACTTTGACTCCTTATCGGCCTTAAAAGCGTTGTTTCCCGGGCGTTTTTATGCTATGTATGACAACAATGAGGCTAATATGGTGATGTGGGTTTGTGACATTTGTCCACAAGTTGCGTTAGATGCGAAGTCATTTATAAACGAAGCATCCGAATTAGTTGGATTTCCAAGCGCGTGGGCAAATTACACCACGGTCATCGGCACCTTGGCCTACAGCGAAGCCGGTCTGTTCTATCGTGCTGTTTTCTTTTCCACCAGTGATGATTACCCTGGTTCAGGTCGTTTTTCGCCGGGCATTTTAGGTATTGCCATTTTTCAACAAAACCCTGGAGACTGGTATCTACAGGCATTTTCCCCGCACGTAGCCGCAGAAGGCAGTTTTAAAACAGCGGCTGCACCGAAAAAAGTAATCAAAACGCCTAATCAGACCTTTTTTGTGCTGGACGGTGGAAGTGCAAACGGTGCTGGTGCAGCGTACTTATATTACGATCAATATATTTTTGGACTTAAAAACGGCCTGCTGGTGGAATTACTGCACGATTTTGATGCAACGTGCCAAACACACGAACCAACCCTCATGCATTGGAAGACGATCCTACAGCCAGCCCCCACCAAAGCGCAGTTTCCCGATATTGATTTGGTCACTACAGGCAATTTTGATTCAACGGATAAAGAGGAGATAACGTGGTGTGAAAACTTGTCGTGGTGGAAGGCATTGCAGGAATACCTGGCGGGAAAACCAAAGACGACTTTCAAAATGATCCGGCATTACAAGTATGAAAACGACCAGTATACGCTAAAGGAAACCAGCTTTGAGCCGTAATCCTGTTATCTGCCAATAATGCGGCCCTAATTTTCGAAAACTGTGTACTTTCCCGCAATTATTCGATGGCTGCACATGTCCACCAATACCCGTTCCACCCTTGTATGCATTGTCTTGCTGCTCGCCTTGAGCGCCTGGTTTTACCGCGATACGCTTACGGCATTTCCGTTGTGTGTCCATGCCTGGTCGCAAGCGGACCGCTACGCGCTGGCGCTGCAATTTGCGGATAATGGATTGGATCTGTTTCATCCCCGGACTTTTGATTTGTTTCCTAAAGACGGGGTGACGGCCGTCGACTTGCCGCTGCACGATTATATAGTCGGCGTTTTGATGAAGATATCGGGCAGTCGTGCACCGGGCATTTTCCGGGTATGGTCGCTGCTGTTCTGCTGCGTGGGATATTGGTATTTATTCCGGCTGGTGCGTATGCAGACCGATTCATGGCTCAAGGGCATGTTAGTAGTGGCTTTTGTGTTTTCGGCACCGATCATCGTTTATTACCAAGCGGGTTTTATTCCCTCGGCTACGAGCCTGGCTGCTGTGTGGATCGGGTATTACTATTGGTTCCGCTACCAGAAAAGCGTCGTTTTGCGGGATTTTTACACGGCGATAGTTTGCTTTGTGCTGGCCGCCGCATGCCGCATGCCGTTTCACATCTTCCTTTTTGCGGTGGTATTACAGCAATGCCTGATGTGGGTACGCTCGAAACAAAAGTGGCCACCCCGTGCAATGCGGGCCATCGCGCTTGCCTACGGCTTCCTGTTCAGCGCTTACCTGTATAAAACCTGGTTGGCTGCTACCTACGGCAGCATCTTTTTAAGTAGTCTGATGCCTGCCGAAAGCCCGGCCCAGTTTATGGATTTACTGCACACAGTGTGGGTAAAGTG
>JBBRDQ010000186.1:0-10184 GCA_038203695.1 Chitinophagales bacterium | reverse complement strand
GGGTCATTTACCGGTGCTTTGTCCACTAAGATCGGGCATTTTGAAATGGCCAACGGCGGCACCTTATTTCTCGATGAAGTTTCCAATTTGCCGTACGACGTTCAGGTAGCCTTGTTGCGCGTAGTGCAGGAACGCCGCCTGAAACGCATCGGCTCGTCCAAAGAAATCCCGCTGGACGTACGCATTATTGTCGCCAGCAACGAACGACTGCTGCTGGCCTGTCGCAAAGGAAAATTCCGCGAAGACCTGTACCATCGTTTTAATGAGTTCAGCCTCGAATTACCCAGCCTGCGCGAACGCCACGACGATATCATGCTCTTTGCCGAGCGTTTTTTACAGGAAACTTCCAGCGAACTGAACAAACAAATTCAAGGCTTTTCCGAGGACGTGGCACGCATCTTTTTAGCCTACCCTTGGTATGGCAATGTGCGCGAATTGAAAAACGTGATCAAACGCGCCACGCTACTGACCGACGGACAATGGATAGAAGCGAAATCACTGCCTTTTGAAATCGCTCACTTCCACAAACTTGCCATAGACGACCCGACGCTTTTTGAACCCGATTATCCATCGGTTCCGCAGTACGTTCAAACACCGCCACCAACTGCGTCTGTACCGGAAAGTCGAAGTCTTACCACGCACGAACACGCTCCCCCCCAGGTTACGCCGCCGCCTGTTGCACAACATACGACGCCCATTCCAGAGAAAACAGACCTTAAGGCAGCCGCCAGTACGGCAGAATATGAAATGATCATGCGGGTTTTACAGGAAGTCCGCTTTAATAAAAGTAAAGCGGCACAAGTACTTGGCATAGACCGGAAAACATTGTATAATAAATTAAAAGTTTATAATATAGCGTGATTGTAAACCCGTTTTGAAAAGGCAAAGCGGACGAGCGCGCAACGTTTACAGTTATTTTACCGGCACAAACCGCTTGCCGGACGATACATTAGCAATTAAAACACTATGGAATTCTGTTCCAGTCTATAAGAAGTTTGATATGGATGATACGATACACCATGCCTTTACCTGGTCGCCGAATGGCCTGCTGATTTTTAATATCGAACATCCTGCGCCACCGAGCGGCTGGTTATGTACCATTGCCAATCAGGCGGCTTGCAATTTATTAGGGCGGTTGCCATTGGATGGACTGCCGATGGCCGATTTATTTCCCACTGCGATTGCGGAACATTTTGGCGATGCTGCTCTGACGTATCCGCTCAACCATTCCGTAGATTTTTTTGTCAGCGAGCAAGGGCGCTGGTTGCTGGCGAGTGCCAATAAAATGAATGGATTGCTCACAATTGCCCTCACGGATATCACCCGGCAAAAAGAAGCGGCTTTCTCGGATCACCGTCTAATGCGGTTATACCGGTCGCTCACCGGGAGTCTGGACGACAATGAAATTATCCTGTTCGATAAAAATTTCAATATTTTGCTCAATGAGGGCAATCCGCGTTTTATTCGAGTGGGGATAGAAGAAAATCTGAACGGATGGAAACTCAATACGCTTTTTGAAAGCAATAATTTTACGTTTTTAAATGAGTACGTAACCAATGTATTTAGTGGAGGGCGCACCGAGGTTGAAAAAGAAATCAGCGGCAAATTCTATAAAGCCAGCGTGTACTCCCATGCCGGCGACGACGATGACCAGGAAAATATAATCGGCGTACTGCTGCTGAAAGATGTGAGCGAACTCAACCGGAAACAACGGGAACTGGAAGTAAGAGTCCACCAATTGGATCGCTCCAACCGGGAGTTGCAGCAGTTTGCCTATGTGGCCTCCCATGATCTGCAAGAACCTTTGCGCAAAATCATGTCCTTTGGCGAACGCCTGACCCGCAAGTATGGCGATTTGTTAATGGGCGAAGGCCAAGAGTATATCACACGCATGAACAATGCTGCGCAACGCATGGAAGCGCTCATTAATGACTTGCTGTCTTTTTCGCGCGCTACGCGTTCCGATTTACCGTTCGAGCCGACTGATCTAAATGATATCCTGGCGGAAGTGCTGACCGATATGGATGCGGCAGAGCGCACCAAGGCCATTATTACCCTGCCCGACAACCTGCCGGTAGTCGAAGCAATCCCCAGCCAGATGCGCCAGTTGTTCCAGAATTTATTGAACAATGCCCTGAAATTTACCAAAGCCGGCCAATTGCCCGTGGTGGATATTCGGCACCGGCGAATATCCGGAGCAGACCTGCCCGCAGTACCGGCGCTGCTGCCGGAAAAATCGTATTCCGTAATCGAAATCCAGGACCAGGGCATCGGTTTTGACCCGATTAATGCCGAGCGTATTTTTACTATTTTTCAACGCTTGCATGGCCGTTCCGAATACGATGGCACGGGTGTGGGACTGGCCATTTGTAAAAAAATAGTGGTCAACCATGAAGGCGTGATTTTTGCCGATGCAACGGTCGGCCAAGGTGCTCTTTTTACAGTAATTCTACCTTTCAAGCAGCATTAGTAGGACTTTCGTTATTTTTGTGCCAAAATCTCGACTTTGACGCTTACAGAACGCCTTGATCTACTTGCCGAATTAGGCCATTACCTCCGCTCGGGCGGCGATGAAGCCCTTGCATCCGCTATTCAGCAGTCGTTTATAGAGAACCGTTGGTTTACGGAAGAAAATACCCGCAGCGCCCTCCAGGCGTTGGCTACGTCCATGCTCGACGCCGAATTATTAATTTCCTGGGCAGCAGCCTATCCCATCACGACCCACCTGCATCCGCAAATCACCGTCGGCCTGGTGATGGCCGGCAATATTCCACTGGTCGGCTTTCATGATTGGCTCTGTGTATTTGTGGCCGGTCAACGCGCGAAGGTCAAACTTTCCGATAAGGATAAACACCTGTTACCATTGCTGGTACAAAAAATGGGCACCTGGAATTTTGAATCCTGGGAATACACCGAATTTGTCCCTGAAAACGAACCCTTGAAGGGCGTCGACGCCATCATCGCTACCGGCAGTAACAATACGGCGCGCTATTTCGAGCAATACTTCAGTAAATATCCACATGTAATCCGGCATAACCGCAATGGTATCGCCGTACTGAACGGACAGGAAACCATTGCGGATCTATACGCGCTGGGCCGTGATATTTTTACATTCTTTGGGCTGGGCTGCCGCAATGTCAGCAAGCTCTACGTACCACGCGGCTATAATTTCGAGCCGCTGCTGGAAGCGCTGCACGAGTACCGCGAACTCATTCACCACAACAAATACAAGAATAATTTCGACTACAACTTCACGCTGTACATTCTCAACCAGATGCCTTATTTGAACAATGGTTGTTTGCTGCTGCGGGAAGATCCTTCGCTCCAGGCCCGCATCGCTTCCGTCCATTACGAATACTACGATGATGTAAGCACCCTGGAAAAGGCGCTCCAAACCCAACAAACTGATATTCAATGTATTGTCAGCAATATGCCACTGGCCGGCCTAGCTGCGCTGCCTTTTGGGAAAACCCAGGAGCCTGGATTGGCGGATTATCCGGATGGCGTGGATGTCATGACTTTTCTGACGAGCCTAACCGAAAAAGAAAAAGGGAACTAAACGGATTACCGTCTAATTCCCTTCGCTGGGAGGATGAAGGGTCTCGAACCCTCGACCTTCGGTACCACAAACCGACGCTCTAACCGGCTGAGCTACACCCTCCATGTTATGCGGCTGCAAAGATACTTGCATTAACTGCAAACGCACAAATATCGAACTGGAAAAATCGAAAAAAGTTTCGCCGGACGATAAACTGTAAACAGTGGACGGACATGGATGGATGGGACGTGCCGGCGCTTGATTTCCCACTTTACATGGTTCACAACCAACCCCGGTGCGCCGTTTGCCCCCTATTTATCAAGCCGCTACCGCTGCCGCAGGTTTCCAGCCTCGCAGTTTTTTGAGCAGTTTGCAAAGTTTTAAATTGAGCGCCGGATTGGCGGTAAAAAAATGGCCATTGATCGAAAGCCAGTCTTTTTGCCGTTTCACTTCATATAAGTCGGCATAACTAACCCGCCGTGCTTTATCATAGGGTGCCTTCCAATAGATGCCCTTATCCGTAAGCGCAAAACCGTCTTTGCACGAACCTTTCAACGAAAGATCGCAGATGAAATACACGCGTTCCTTGGCATTGGCGGTTAAAAAGTTCTTGCAGGCATTGGCCAGCAATTCCTTGGGCATTTTGATAAAATCGAAGTAAATAACCTCTGTTTCCCGCTCAAAATGCAAAAAATCGTGGATCATCTCCCGTAAATCTGTTTTGTCGGGACGCGCATGTTCATGTTTTAAAATAGCGGATGGCAGGACGATCCCGTTCAGATCCGGGCAATACTGAATAATGAAATAATCCAGCAGGCCATCGAATGCTTTTTCCAGCCGGCGATCCAGCTCCGGCAGGGCCTCCTGACCAAAGCGCTCCCACTGGATCAAAGCGTCTTCGGCGATCTGTTCCGACCGAACTTCATAAATATCTTTGAACTGCGACTGGTAAAACCGTTCCACATAGTCGCTGTATCTGGCCACGTCGTGTTCTTCCAGAACGCGCTGGCGCAGGGTTTTAAAAAACAAAGCCTTTACCTGTTCTGTTAAGGTATCCGGATTGAAATCGAGCGGGAAAACGGACTGATAAATAATTTCATGCCCACCATTTTTACCTTCAAAATGAAAACCGCAGTGATGGCAAAATACCGATCCCAAAGGGCTTTTTTGCTGACAAGCCGGGCAGGGTTTGGTTTTCTCGGCAAATTTTTCGCCGCAGCGATGGCAAAATTTTGCACCGGGGATAATTTCTGTTGCGCAGTTGGAACATAGATGCATAGGTCTCCTTATTTCAGGCGACAAAAATAAAACTTTTTGTTTTTATTTAAAAACTTTTTGTTAAAAATGTCAAAAAATATTAAAAAGAGCGATTTGCCGCAAAAGATTTGCGTCACCTGTGGGCGGCCGTTTGTGTGGCGCAAAAAATGGGAAAAAGTCTGGGCGGACGTGAAGTATTGCAGCGAGCGGTGCCGCCGGGGAAAGTCCGCAACGGATGTATAAACCCAGCGTTACTCGAGTAAATCAGGTCGTCGCGCCTGGGTACGCGCCAGACTTTGCTCCTGCCGCCACTCGTCAATTTTGCGTTCGTGACCGGATAATAGTACTTCCGGAACCGCCCGGTCTTCCCATAGTGCCGGACGGGTGTAAACCGGCGGTGCCAGCAAGTTATCTTGAAAACTATCGGACAGCGCCGAGGTTTCATCGTTCAGTACCCCGGGAATCAAGCGTCCGATGGAGTCGACCAATACCGCCGCCGCCAGTTCGCCGCCGGAAAGTACGTAGTCGCCGATACTGATTTCGAGGTTGATATATTTTTCGCGTACCCGCTCATCCACGCCTTTGTAATGACCGCACAATACCAGCAGGTTTTCGCACATAGACAATTGATTGCAAAGCGTTTGGCTCAAACGAATGCCATCTGGCGAGGTGTAGATAATAAAATCGTAGGTGCGTTCGGCGCACAATTTTTCGATACAGGCCGCAATGGGTTCGGGTTTCATCACCATACCCGCACCGCCGCCGAACTGGTAGTCGTCGACCTGCCGGTGTTTACCCGGGGCGTAGTCGCGCAGGTTGTGCAACTGTACTTCCAGCAATCCCCGGTCCTTTGCGCGTTGCATCATGGAGTGATTGAGCGGACTTTCTAATAATTCGGGCAGCACAGAAATAATATCGAAACGCATTTTCAGTTAAATTTGCGCAAAATTACACGCTCTACCTTCATTCATTCACTTTCTGCTGCCAAAACCAATAAAATGCTACCCATTACACAAGATTTATTGACCAACAGCCGCAATCGGCCTTTTCTGCGCGATGCTACTGGTTATTCCATTCGTAAATTGAAAGGCATTATCGCCCACTGGACGGCCAATACCGACAAAGGCGCTACCGCAAAAGCCAATCGCAATTATTTCAACAACACGGATCGGTACGCATCGGCGCATTATATTGTCGACGACCGCAGCATTATACAGTGTCTGCGCGACAATGAAGTGGGCTATCATGTCGGTGCGAATTCCTATAAGCCCGATGGGGAGCGCATCCGGGAAAGTACCGCTCTTACCCCCAATTATTTCGTGATCGGCTTTGAAATGTGTGTAAATAAAGATGGCAACTGGAATAAAACCTACCGCAATTCGGTCGATCTGGCAGCGCACTTGTTGCGCAAATACCGATTCAGTATCAACGACTTATACCGGCATTTTGACATTACCGGCAAAGACTGTCCGAACATGATGCTGGATGAGAATAAATGGCAGGCTTTTAAAAAAGACATCGCCCTCGAAATGGCCAACGATCCAGCGCCGCCGATCGCCCAGGGAATCGTCACGGCTGCCGGTCTGAATGTACGCACCGGCCCCGGCGTACAAAATCCGGCTGTCACGAAATTGCTAAAGAGCACCAGTATCGATATTTACGAAGAAAAAGACGGCTGGCTACGCATTGGCCCAGGGCGTTGGG
The DNA here is from genome assembly GCA_038203695.1 of Chitinophagales bacterium. Taxonomy (GTDB): domain Bacteria; phylum Bacteroidota; class Bacteroidia; order Chitinophagales; family Saprospiraceae; genus M3007. Next base: position 3,685 of record JBBRDQ010000186.1, on the reverse strand, counting down.
TCAGTAAAAATTACGTGCAGATTACCTTTCGCACGCAACTTGCCCGGGTGGTTTCTACTACCGGCGCCAATGTTCGTAAAAATGCGACTACCCAATCCGCCGAGGTGGACGCGCTGCCCAACGGCGTCTGGATCGATATCATCGACCGGCAACCCGACTGGTATGCCCTTGGTACCAATCGCTGGGTACATGCTTCGCTACTGGAAATTATCGACGTACAGGATGGCGAGGTCACCGGCACCAACGACCTGAATGTGCGCTCCGGTCCTGCCACGACATTTCCGATTGTGCGCAAACTAAAACTCGGCGACCGGGTGCAGATCATCGAAGTCCAAGACGACTGGCTGCGCATCGGGACCAACGAGTGGGCGTACAACAGGTTTGTAATGGTTAATGGTTAATGGATAATGGATAATGATTAATGGTTAATGCTCGATTATGAACATTAATCATTATACATTAATTGTTAACCATTAACCATTAATCATTAATTCTTGTTGGTTAAAACTAGGTACTCCCACGGTTTCAGGGTAAGGTGCATTTCACGGGTGACTTGTACGGTGCTGGCGCCAAATAAATTGGTGTATGCGCCCTGCGTTTTGTCGTCTGGATTGATGGTAACTGTACGGGGCATTTTACTGAGATTGAGCACGACAATGACGCGGTCGCCATACCCTTCACGGGTAAAAGCGTACACTTGTTCATCGGCGTCGGTTTTTATTTTGGTCAGTATACCGCCGTTTTTACCGGACCAGACGGCACGGTTGCGTCGTCGCAAACCGGCCAGTTTTTGAAAAAACGGGGTGCGATCCTGTTTTCCCCACTGAATCGGATCTTTGGTAAAAAAGGCCAGCCGCTGGGCCAGGCCGGCTTCCTGTCCGCTGTAGATCATCGGCATGCCTTGCCAGGTGAAAGCCAGCACATTAAACGCATCTGCAGCAGCGCCGTACAATTCGCTTTCCGTACCGTTCCAACTGTTTTCATCGTGGTTTTGGGTGAAATACATTTGGTAATAATCGGTGGGGTAAAAATTGTCCAGGTAGTTTTTTAAGGTATCCAGGGAGCGGGCATCCTGTTTGCCGGCGGCAATATCTTTGGTGACATCTTTCCATTTCCAACCGTAATTGGCATTAAAGCAGCTTTTAAAATGGCCCGGTTCATCTTGCCATTCGCTCAGCATAAAGACATTTTTGACCGAATCGAGGGCTGGACGCGCCTCGGCCCAGAAGTCATTGGGCACCAGACCGGCCATATCGCAGCGGAAACCATCGATGTCGGCCGTCCGCAGCCAGTATTGCATGGCGGCGATCATGGCTTTGCGCAGGGCGGGATTGCCGTAATCCAAATCTGCGCAGTCATCCCAGTCGGTCAAACCACCGTGCTCATTGATTGGCAACGTAAATTTTCCGTCTATTTTGGTGTAGTATTCCGGATGCGATTTCATCCAGACGGCATCCCAGGAAGTATGGTTGGGAACCCAGTCGAGGATGACTTTCAAACCTTGCGCATGTGCCTCAGCCACCAGTGCCTGGAAGTCTTCCAGTGTACCGAAATCGGGATTCACCGCGTAATAATCGCGTACCGAGTACGGGCTACCCAGATCACCCGGATTTTTTTTGCGGTTCACCAGACCGATCGGGTGAATCGGCATAATCCACAAGGCACTTATGCCAAGTGCCTTCAAACGGGGAATCTGGCGCTGCACCCCGGCAAAATTACCCTCCGGAGAAAATTGACGCACATTGCACTCATACAGAACGGCGTTGCACACCCATTCGGGTTCGGTTAGAAATCCGGGTTTTGGCGCAGGAATGGCAGAAGTATCCACAGCGGAGGAAGGTTGATTCTGGCAGGCGGACAACAGCGCCGCAAAGGCCAACAAGTGAAAGAGTTTCATACAACAGATTGAAAATGTGGAGAATAAGCAGGCCCAAACAGCCTATTGCAACGTCAGTACCCCAAAGATACTGGCATCTATCCAGCCTTGATTTTTGTCTTCGCCTTTTACAAATACATTTCCCATAAAGTTTTCGCGCTCTTTGGAATAGTCATTGTCGCAATACGCCAGGGCAAAACCCATCTTTTTATTTGCTTTGAGCAACTTGGGAATATTCTCCCCGGTATCGGTATATTTATCACCAAAAATCTTGATCGCCACTTCCCAAACGCTTCGTTTGCCCGTAGTCACCCGGCGGGTGGTGCAATGGTCATTGTAGTAGTGCGCCGTGCTATCCGGCGCCGTGTCGGTTACTTTACCATCGAGGGCGATATGATAGGCAAAAGCATTGTAGTTGTACTGATGAATGCCTCCGGAAGCATCTTCATCGATAAAAATCTCCAGACAATCATCGTCCCAAAAGTGTGACAAACCATCCGGGTGCGTGTCGACCAGCGTATCATCCACGATTTCCGCCAGCAAATAGAGGTTGTTTTCGTCCCAGGCAATTTTATACCGTCCCGTAAAATCGGGCAGCATCGGGTAACTGCCGATCCAGGCTTGATCCAGGGCCAGCCAGGGTCCGGATTGCCAAACATCATCGCTGCCGATGCCATCTAATAACGGTGTACCATACACGGCCGCAAATTGAGTCTTGGGCGCCACCGGCTCGATCGGGTAGTTGCTGGTCGGCGATTGCAGGAACACGAAAATGAGTACCAGGAAGGCAACGGTCAGGGCAATAATGGAATCGCGATTCATAGCTGTAGTTATTTCAGGCAAAGGTTCTACTTTTTCGCAATTTCACGCAATGTGCAGCCCCTTTTTCGTACACACCGTGGAAAAGTTCTAAACATGGCACAGAAATGCAGGTTCGCATACTTTTGAATGCCAAAGATTGAAAGGGTTTTTGATACCTTTGCGGCGAACGTACATTCAAGAGGATTTTCGGGTCGGTTTTAAATAATTCTAAACCAAATACTCTTTAAAACGTTAAAAACAGGGTTGAAATAATGGATTGCGGTCCGTATCACCGGCGTATTCCAAGCCAATTCTTCCTGAAATCCGAAACTTAAAACGCAAATCAGATTTATGGAACCATCCGGTTATATTCCAGTGCTACTGCAATCCTTAGTGGCCATTGCCTTCGTTTTGTTGGTATTGGTGGTGGTGCCGCGCATCGGCAGCCGCCGGAGCAGCAAAAAAAAGGACGAAAATTTCGAATGTGGTATCGAGTCGCAGGGCAATGCCCGGATTCCGGTATCCATCAAATATTTCATGACGGCCATCCTGTTCGTGTTATTCGATGTGGAAGTTATCTTTTTTTACCCCTACGCCGTCAATTTTCGTGGCATGGGTTTCGACGGATTCTTTGCCATACTGCTGTTCGTAGCCGTGTTCCTGATTGGATTTTACTATGTGCTGCGTAAAGGTGCGTTTGAATGGGACAAGTGAAAATAGTGAAAAGTGAAGAAATTATTTGATCTTCAAGCAATTAAGTGAATTTTCAAACTCCTTGAGTTATGACAAAAATAACGGAAATGCCCGAAAGTATCATGGGTGAAGGGTATCAGTTGACGACCATCGACAAGGCGATCGGCTTGGCACGTGCCAATTCAATCTGGCCGTTGCCGTTTGCTACCTCCTGTTGCGGGATCGAGTTTATGGCTACCATGGGTACCCACTACGATTTGGCCCGTTTTGGGATGGAGCGCCTGTCGTTCTCGCCACGGCAGGCCGACCTGCTGA
>JBBRDQ010000185.1:0-10266 GCA_038203695.1 Chitinophagales bacterium | reverse complement strand
AGTGTGACCGGCGCATTGATGATCGGCTGCAGGCTGCCGGCTTCGACCACGGTGCCAGCTACCGAGAAACCCGATTCCGGTTCTAATGTTACGTTCAGCAGCGTTACTTGCGTCGTAATCAAGGTAACGTTAAAGGTTTGCGAAATAAATCCGGATTTGCTGATCGTAACGGTAAAATTGCCTGGCGTGACCTGGCCCATCTTGAACTCGCCGTTATTTTTCGAAAGATCGGCGTTATTGGCGTCCGAACTATTGATCTGAATGGTCGCGCCAATTAGCGGTGTATTGGTACAGCCATTGGTGATTTTTCCTTCCAGATAACAAGCCCGAACATAGGTTGGCGTCAGGATAAATAATTTACCGGTTGCTGTGCCGCCGCCCGTTACCGGGATGTTCGACAACAAGATATTTCCCGAAGGTAAAAACGGATAAGCGCCCCAGCAGCCTTTGAAAAAGTCGCCATCGAGTGGAGCCGCCCAAGTATCATAACGGGCTACCTGCACCAGATTGTCGGGCTTGTGCGCATCTACAATCGTTACGCCGTCGGTATACCAGGAAGTAATGGCCCAGTCATTGCGTACATGCGTGTTGTGACCGATCGAATTCAATCCATCCTGCGTAGTTGATACGCGGTCCAGTTCCTTGATGTCCGCCGGATTGCTGATATCGTAACTCGTGACGAAGGAAGGCACCTTCTCGTCGGTAGTCAGAATGTGCTTGTGATCGTCGAGCAGCCAGGTATTGTGGGTGAATTTGGCCGGTGTCTGCGTAGTGCCCAGCAAAAGCGGGTTGCTTTTGTCGGTCATAGCGGTAATCGACAGCAGCCCGGTGAAAATATGGCCGGCATACAGCGTATCGTTGTCGGCATACCCGTCGTGTATGTAGCCCAACTGATCAAATTTGCCCGCATACGTCGGGTTGTACGGATCGGTATTCAAATCCAGTACCACCGCACCGCCATTGAAAAGGTTGCTACCGAATGCGTATAAAAATCCTTTTTTTACGTCGATGTGCAGGGCGTGAATGGTATTGAGTTGTGTGGCAATTGCACCGTCGCCTGTATAAAAATGCGAAGCCACTGTAGTGCTTGGCAAATTGCTTAGATCGACAATTTGCAGCCCTTGCCCGCCTTCGGAAGTGACGTATGCATAGTGGCTGTAGGTTTTAATTTCTTTCCACAGGTTATTCGGGCCCGGGATCTGGACGATGTCGACCGGCGCATCCGGGTTGGTAACATCGACGATCTGCAATCCCTGCGATCCGCCGAGCAGTGCATATTCCCGGCCTGCCTGCGCGTATCCGCAGATATTCGCCAGTGTCTGACCAGGATATTCGAGCGACCCCCGAAACTGGAGGTTATAATCCTGGGCAAATAGGGGTGCGGCGGTCAGCACCAGGGCTAACCACAAGCAACTTTGAAGTAAATTTTTCATGAAAAAATTGAGTGTTGAAAAAAGCGTCCTAACATAGTGGTCTTTGACGATCAGCGTCCACTTGTTTTTTGCGGGCGGCAAAAGTAGGACTATCTTAAACAATTCATGGTTAACGTCGCGGTACGATCGACACGGTTAATCGGCTAATGCAGGACAAATCGCCTTTTTCATCCCGAATCTCGATCTGCCAGACGTGCACCTGGCGCCCGATGCGGATCGGCCGGCAGGTCGCTGTCACCATGCCACCTTCCCGGACACTTTTCAGGTGATTGGCATTGATTTCCAATCCTACTCCCGTAAAAGCAGTCAGGTCTTCGATACACAGCGTACTGGCCACACTGCCCATCGTCTCTGCCAGCGCCACATTCGCGCCGCCATGTAAAATCCGGAATGGCTGGACGGTATTGTTATTGACCGGCATGGTAGCCACCAGGTAGTCATCGCCGATTTCGGTAAAAATGATGCCCAGGGCTTCGCCCATGGTGCGTTCGTTCAGGGCATTGATACCTTCTATGGTGGCGGGTTGTTTCCAGAGCATGAGGAGTGAAAAGTGAAAAGTGAAAATTTGATTTTATGATGGGCAATGCCGTTCTTTCTAGGGGAAATTATCTCCTGTTTTGACCTTAATTTAACCGGCATTGCCTTGCCTTTGTGTCTGGCTTAGTTAGTCTGTATGTGGCGCGCAGCGAAACACCTGATAATGACCACTGTACCCAGGTGTTTCGCTGCGCTCAATAGGACACGTCTGCCTGGGACTGGTAAAAAGGAATCCCGATTTGCAGATAAGCAAGGTGCGGTCAACTATAACCTGCAAATATGGGTTAAGATTAATAAATGCTTGATAATCAATGGCTTAACGACCACTAACCTTGGCTAATTTTTTGAGAGCCTCCAACGCTTCACTTTTCACTCCCACTCTCCTCCTGGCAGCAACTGTTTTGGATTCCCGGTTTTTTTATGCAAAATCATCCACCGCGCCACTTCCAGGTTAGAACAGGCGAAATTGCGCATACTATCGGCCAGTTGGGGGTAGCGTTTGATTAAATCTTCGCCACTGCCATTGGTGTAATCAAACAAGGATTCACGGCCTGATTTACGCGCCACATACAGATAGCGGTCGTTGACCACACCCATTTTATGATCCTGGGAAAACATGGCAAACGGGCGTTTTTCCCGAAAAAGGTCAATTCCAAGCGTATTTTGGGTGTAGGGCTGGTTAATCAGGCCCATGATTGTGGGGTAAATATCGGTTTGATTCGCCAGATCATGGCGCACGGCACCTTTTTTGAACAAACCCGGTGCGTGAATGATCAACGGTACGTGGTTGTAAGATAGTGGAACATCATACGGGTAGGGGAGGTTCACGCCATGGTCGCCGACGAATACAAACACCGTGTTTTGATACCAGGGCTGCTGCGCACAGGAATCGATAAAATTTTTGATCGCCCAATCCGAATACTCATAAGTGATCTCAATCGGATCGGTACTGCGCGGCTGGAACGTTGTAAATGCTGGAATTTTGAAGGGCGGGTGCGTGGTAATAGTCAGAATCGTAGCAAAAATCGGCTTGCCATTCGGGTCGCTGGCCAGGGTGTCCAGCGTGTGGAAAGCGTGTTCGAGTAAGGTCTCGTCGCCGACACCCCAGGAATTGGCGATTTTTTCCGGCGGATAATCGGCCAGATCGCTCAGGTAGTCGAACCCGTTCTTTTGCAGGAAAACATCCAGGTTATCGAACGTCTTGGGGTGCGTGCAAAAGAATTCGGTATGGTATCCGGCATCGCGCAGGGTCACTGGCAGTCCCGTAAAATCGGTAAATTCGGAATGCCCGTTGTTCATCGGGTGCTCCATCATCATGATCGGCATGCCATAGATCGAACTGTACAGACCTGCGTTGGTATGAATACCGTTGGAGAAACTGTGGTCGAAAAAGATACTGTTGCGGCACAGGCTGTCCAGGCCCGGGGTAAGGTTTTTAGGGTTGCCAAAAACGCCCATCCGGTCGGCGCTCATACTTTCCATCAGCACCAGTACCACATTCATCGGGCGGGCTGGTTTGTCAAAATGATGTTCGCGGGCAATCGGAGAATACATCGTTTGATGGGTGATACCCAGGGTTTTCTGGACGTTCGCCGTCGCTTTTTCAATGGAAAATACCTGGATGTCAAAATCAAAGTAGGAGTCAAACCAAGTGTGTACCGGGTTGAGAGTCAATTGATTCATAAAACCATCGTTGCTGAACGTAGCGCTTTTCAGGTCGGGGCGTTTCGGCGTAGCGCCGCCCCACAGTCCGCACAGCATAATAGTGGTCGCCAGTCCGGTGGCCATCAATTGGCTGCGGCGGGTATGTTCATTGGTCGTCCAGGCGCGGTTCCAGATGGTGCGCATCAGTTTTCCGGCACCCCAGATGCAGGCGATAATGATAATGATAAAGGGGTAGTATTTAAATTCGGTCGCCAGGTATTTTAGCACCTGGCCGGTATTTTTCAGGCTGACGGCAACTGTGGTCAGGCGGGAATTGAAAAAGTTAAAATAAGGTACATCGGCGGCGCAAATGATCAGCGAAACCAGCAAAACCGTCGCACAGTAAAAGCGGACGAATTTAATGAGCCGTACGTGCAGGCCGCGCCGCACATACGCAAACGTCAGTAACACATACGGGAGCAGCAGTGCGTAGCTGGCCACCGTCACATCAAAGGCAAAACCGATGCGAAATGCCTCGCCTACCGGCAAAGTGCGATCAGCCTGAAAAAAGTAGGACGGCCGGTTATAGATCAGCGTAACATAGCGGAACAGCGAATAAATACCCAGCAAAAGAATATGCACCACGATTAAAAAGCGCAAATGGGCAGGGACAATACGGCGGTAAGTATTCATAATCAATCGAGTAGGTTAGTTTGGCCTACTGCGAACCAGTCTTCCTGTACATGGAAAGACAAAGATTGACGAGACCAAAAAACTGAAAAATAGGGTTGCCGCTCCAAAGGCAATTTTTTGCGGGAGCAAAAGTACGGTACAACCTATACCCAAAACGCTTTATTCGTCCAATACGGTTAAAAATACCGTTAAACAAATGTTATTCTGTTTTTGTCAACCGGTTGGCGGTATAGGCAAATAAACAGGCCGTCCAGAAAGAGTACAGCGAATAAACCAGCGCCGGTTTGACCATTTCCGGGTTAGCGAGCATGTTGCTGGCGATCAGAAAGGCCAGGGTGGTGTTTTGTACGCCGCTTTCCATGGCGGCCGTGAGGCGCGACGTATGCGGCAGGCCCATCCATTTCAGGAAGAAATAGCCCAGCAATAAACAGGCAGCATTCTGTAACAGGGCGAGCGGCGTAATGAGGATAAAATCGTCCAGGCTCAGCCCCGCGCCGCCCTGACTTTTGCCGGCGAACAATTTAATGGTAAACACAACGCCCAGCAGGAAAAGCATGACGTATTTGGAGGGTTTGCTGATTTTTTCAGCAAAGACCGGTGCATACCGGCGCAACAGGATGCCCAGGGTGGCGGGAATCATGGTAATAAAAAAGATATGGCTGACCGTTTCCCAGAAAGGCAAATGCAGGTCCGTCTCGCGGCCTATAAACACCTTTAAACCCAGATTCACGATGACCGGGATACTGAAAAGGGTCAAAAAACTGTTGACGGAAGTAAGTGAAAGCGATAACGCTACATTGCCGCGCCAGAGATAGGTCAGGAATCCGGAGGTGGCTCCGCCCGGACTGGAAGCGAGAATGATCAACCCTACTTTTATTTCCGGTGGTATCGGCGCTACCAGGCTGATAATAAAGGCAATCAATGGCAGTCCGAGCATTTGAACTCCCAGCGCTGAAAAGAAAGCGCGGGGATGCTGAAAAATGTTGGTAAAATCGGCCAGCGTCAGCGAAATGCCTACACCAAACATCACCAAACCAAGTACGCCGCCCACGGCCAGGTCAACAAAAGTAGCAGGAGTCAAAGTTTGGAATTTTTAAAATCGGCACAAATGTAGGGACGGGAACACCATTGAAAACGGACAGTTCATTTTTTTATTCCGATATTCGCGCTGTACATTATTTATTATTGCCATATACATTATGAAAATCACTGCTTTTTATATCGCTGAGCAATTGAATTTGAAGCAGTTACGTGAAAATTACACGGCTTCGTTGCTACAGGAAAATCCTTCTGAATTATTCTACCGCGTGGATGCCGACACGTATTTCTACGCTTTCGATTACGGTGCCGTGGTGTTTGCCAATATGCCCGACATCGATATGAGTAAAAACCTGGCACTGCTCCAGGCGTACTGCACCAATCCGCAAGCCGACAAAATCCGCGACGACTTTGAGATCATGCTCAGCAAAAGCGAACAGCCAGTTTTTCATTTCGACAACCTGGCAGTGCCGCTGATCGATGAAAACGTGACCAAAATCGCCATGCTTAACACTGCTCAGTCGGTCGCCATGGATTTTTACGACCAACGGGCCAATATCCTGCTCAGTGAGGTGCGCAATTTCACCAATCAGTTGGAAATAGAGGGTAGTATCCGCATCAGTCGAAAAAATATGCTGCGCTTTATCGGACGTATGCTAAATGATAAGAACAAAGTCATCGAAAATCTCTTCATCTTTGACAGCCCCGATCAGGTATGGGACGATGAATACCTCGATAAGGTACACCGCGGGCTGGTGCGTACTTTCGATTTGCATAGCCGCTTCAAAGAAATCGAATACACCTTCAAGATCATTGAGGACAATCTATCGGTTTTCCGCGAGCTCTACCTGCACCGCGAGAGCAAACAACTGGAGTGGATTGTCATTATTTTGATCTGTATTGAAGTGCTCAATGTGTTCCTGGAGAAATTATTCTGAGGATCCGGCGTTTAAGAAAGGTTTGTTTTTGGAGACCCGCGCCTGTGGCACCGGATTTTAGATATGTGTTGAACAGCCTCAATCACAGCCAATCAGTTCCTAACCATCTCAACCGATACGATGCACATTACCAAAATAGTCCTGACCGCCTCCGCAGTATGCATTTTTGCGATCTTTTTGCCCGCCCAAACCAATTCCGGCTGGACCTTCAAGAAAGAAAAAGACGGCATCAAAGAATACAACCGCACCGTCGACGGCGTGCAGGAGTTAAAATTGACTACGTCGCTGCAAACCAACCTTTCCGCCTTCGTCAAACTGTTCCATGAAGTGGAGAACTACCCGGTGTGGGGATATAAAGTGCTGGAGACGCGGTTGATCAAGCGCGTAAGCAATACCGAAATGTATTATTATACCAAACTCGACTTCCCCTGGCCGCTCGACGACCGCGACTTGGTGCTGCACACCACCGTCACCCAGCATCCGACTACCAAAGCCGTGACTATTCAGTCGGTAGCTGCCCCCGATTATGCACCGGCCACCAAGGGCGTGGTGCGCGTCCGGGAAGCGCGCACCTCTTGGACGATTTTGCCGGGCACCAATGGCTGGGGATACCTGGAGTACTGTGTAAAATCAACCCCGGAGGGCAATATCCCCGGCTGGGTGGTCAATATGTTTATCGAGACGGGACCACGCGAATCGCTTAAAGGTGTGCGTAAATATCTCAAAGACGACCGGTTCAAGGAAGTCAAACTGGATTATATCAAGGATTGAGTAAAATGAGGATATGAGTGTGTCTCAAAAGCGAAACCCGAAATCATCCCTTTTGCGAAACGCTCATACCTCAAAAAATACTCACTGCGTCACCTGCACCTTCACCCGGTAATCTTCGGCGGTGATCGTTTGGCCGGAATGCGGTTCCGGGCTGACCGAAATCAACTTGATCTTGTAGCCACCGACCAACACGTGATCAGTAAAGTCGTTTCCAGGCTGATCCATCAATTCCAGCGTATCGGTTTCCACCAAACCTTCCTGGCTGATCACCAGGATCGGGTGCGTCAATCCCGCCCAGACACAATCCACATCTACCGGACAGCGACTGTCGTCGATCACACTTTTGAGCCGCACGACCAGCGGCGTATTGCCATTATGTAGGGTTGCATCAGCATTGGGACACAGTTCTACGGTGTCGTTCAGGCTAAAATTAAACGGTTGGCAGCCGTTGGTGTCGGCTTTTTTGCATTGGCCGAAGCCAAGAATCAGCAGCGCCAGACAGGGCAATTGGTGCGTTTTCATACGTTAACTGTTTTTGAAAATGTTTTTATATATGGTGTTAGACGACCGGATGATGGGTTGGGTTGGGCCGTCTATGGTTAAAGGTATGTTAGGCATGATGCCAATAATATGCATCGTGCCATAGGACCAATCCTCACACTATATGTCATACATAAGAAAAGCATACCACTCCGGGAGGTGATATGCTTGTTTGGTAGCCACAATTGCCCAGCGCGGCTGCGCTGAGCGTGGACAGGAATCAAGGAAAGCCTGCTGGCTAATTACGCCACTAATATTTCCGCCACAGGCGCGCTCCCACGGAAAGTACCGAACACGATCAAAGTGAAAACCAGCACCAGCGCCAGTTTCAAATACCGGATCATCCGGGTGGCAATGGTGTATTGTTGCCGTGCATTGTCGGGCGTAATGGCGAGCGGGTAATTGAAGATATAGACTTCCTCACGGTACCTTCGCTGCCACGCCTTCGATCTTGGCCGTTTTAAAACCCAAGCTGTGAATTTCGGTGAGTATTTTTTCTGCTTCTATGCGGTTGTCGTAATCGCCGACAAAGTAATAATAACGTCCTTCCCGTTTTTCTTCCTGGACATCGTTGAGCATTGCCATCTGACCCACATTGCGATCCAGCCGCACTGGCCAGGACAATAACTGGATGCGAAATGAACCGGTGTTGGGTACGTTTTTAGCCGGAATAGTGGTTGGTATTTTTTGGGCAACGGGCTGATTGTTCGTATTTTGTGCGACTACTTTAGGCACAGGCGTTGGCTTGACCGGAGGCGGCGGTGTAGTTGGAATCGTTTTGGCCGGGGGCGTTTTTGCCGAAGCAGTGGCGGCTGGGGCTACTTTAGCCGGCTTAGCCTGGATCGTTTTGACGGGTTGTTTGTGGGCCACGGTATGGCCTTCCATCTGCGATTTGTACCCTTCAAAGGCGGCAAAAATAGACGCTGCGATCTGATTACGGCCTTCTTCCGAGAGTAGGAAACTCTCTTCGGCTGCGTTGGTCATATACCCGCTTTCCACCAGAATAGCCGGCATGGCGGTCTCGCGCAATACCAGAAAGCCGGCCTGTTTTACGCCCTTATTATTGCGGCCACCGATTACAGCGGCATGTTGCTGCACGAGGCTGGCGAGCAGAATGCTTTGTTCCAAGTACGCACTTTGCCATACACTACCGAGGATATGCGCCGTCGGACTGTTCGGATCGTAGCCGTCGTAATTTTTTTCGTAGTCTTTCTCCATGTAGATGGAGGCGTTTTCACGCTTGGCCACCTCGAGATTGTGCTCAGCCGTATGCAGTCCCATCACATACGTTTCTGTACCGGCTACGGACGACACCGACATAGAATTGCAGTGCACGCTGATAAACAGATCGGCATTGTTGCGATTGGCGATGGCCGCACGTTCGTTCAGTTCGATAAAAACGTCGGTACTGCGGGTGTAAATGACTTCAATATCGGGGTAATTCGCCTCCAGCAGCGCCCCCAAGGCCAGGATAATGGCCAGCGTATTGTCTTTTTCTTTGGTAGACGTGACGCCCATGCACCCAGGATCTTTGCCGCCATGTCCGGCATCGAGTACAACCTTCCTTATTTTGTAAGTACTTTTACCGCTCGCTTGGTTCGAGGGCTGTCCGTACAAAGTGGAAGCGTTAAAATTTTGTGAAAAAAGCCACAATAGAACCAACGAGAACGTTCGTAGTGCGAAATTTGAAGCCATAAATCAGGGTAGTGATAAAATTATTCGGCAAATATCGGGTTTTCTTCCCAATTATGACCTGCTTACTGTCGGTTTTAACGATGTATGCACAGGTTCCCATCGATACACTGCCGGCGCTACAACGTGATTCGGTGCCAAATCGTTTTACGGACTCCACAGTAGTCAGTTTAAAACAGATTAAATTTTCCAGTCAGTCGTTCGACGACGAGGTGAAATACGCGGCGAAAGACTCCATGTGGTTCGATGTAAAAAACAAACGACTGCATTTGTACGGCCAGGCTTCGGTGATCTACACTTCCCTGAATATCAAGGCTGGATACATTTTATTAGATTACAATATTAATGAAATCAGCGCCGAGCAATTTGCCGACACCTCCGGTCAGTTGGTAGGGCTGCCCGAATTTGAAGACGGCGATCAGAAGTTTAAAGCCGATAAACTGCGCTACAATTTCAAAACTAAAAAAGGCATTATTTACCAGACGCGGACGACCCAGGAAGATTTGTACGTCATTAGCGAGCGTGCAAAATTTATCGGCAGCGCGACGCAGGATACGTCGAGCCGCTCCAGCAATACCATTTACAACGAGAATGCTATCCTGACGACGTGTAATGCCGTGCATCCGCACTTTGGCATCCACACCCAGAAACTGAAAGTTGTTCCCGATAAAGTAGTAGTTACCGGGTTTTCCAATGTGGAGATTGGCGGGATTCCTACGCCTTTGGTGTTGCCATTCGGTTTTTTTCCTATTTCTAAAACGCGTAAAGCGGGGCTCATTATTCCGCGCGATTTTGAATTTGCCGATCGCGAGGGATTGGGCATCAAAGAATTCGGCTGGTATCAGCCCATTAGCGATCACATCGATGCCAAGGTGTTGCTCAATGCCTACACCAGCGGATCTTGGGGGATACAGGGCACGTTGCGCTACGACGATAAATACCGTTTCAACGGCGATTTCGACCTGCATTTCAACAACCGC
>JBBRDQ010000184.1:0-10278 GCA_038203695.1 Chitinophagales bacterium | reverse complement strand
GCGGCCGTTTTGCCCGTCGTGATATTGTAACTCCAGGCAGTGACGATGGCGTTTGGCTGCCCTACCTTCGGGTATTTGATCGTATCAGCCAGCGGATATTCTTTGTTTTTATACATCTCCAGGATGTATTTCGGTACGGCGCTTTCATCGAAACGCAGGAAGGCCAGCCGCTGTCCGTCGGGACTCCAGTCGAAGGCGCGCACCAGTTCAAATTCCTCTTCATAGACCCAATCGGAGGCGCCGTTGATGATGTTATTTTTCTTGCCGTCGGTGGTGACGCGCGTGGTTTTCCCGGAAGCAAAATCCTTGAAATACAAGTCGTTATTTACCACAAAACCCACTCGAGATCCGTTTGGCGAGAACGTGGCATGCTGTTGTTTGGCGCCGTCAAAAAGCCGGGTCAGTTTTTTCGTAGCCATATCAAACACAAAATACTGCGACTGGCTGCTGTACCGGAAAATGGCGTCCTGCTGGGTCGTCAGCAGAATTTTGGTTTCGTCGGCACTGAAGGAATAGCCATCAAATGAGCCTTTCCAGGTAGAATCCGCTAAGGTCACCGTCGTTGCATCAAAAATTATGGCCGTCTGGCCGCCCGTGCGCAGATCATATTGCTCAATGCGTTTTTCAACCAGCCGGGTGTAATGCACGCCGTCGTTCTGGAAATTAAAACCAGGAACGCTTTTGGTGGCAAATGTGCCTTTTTGCCAGATGTCTTCGAGCGTAATCGGTTGTTGTGCAGATAGCAAAAACGGCAGCGCGAGCAACAAAAAAAAGGAGAAACGACGCATGGGAACGGTGAGTGCGGGTAAATGAAAAAATCAGGTGGTAAAAGTAGGGAGTAAAATTGAAGTCTCTTATCTCTTTGTTTAAAAAGGCAATCCCCGTACTTTCCCGCAAAAATCATCTTTGATGTTGCAATATCGTCTGACAATACTGTTTTTGCTGCTGGCCAATAGCCTGTTTTCACAAATCAAACCTACGCTGGGGTACTATCTTCCGGCCATTTCTTTCGACGCTGCGATACCGACACCGACGCAGTTTCTAGGTTTTGAAATAGGGGAACACCATATTTCGCACGATCAACTGCTCGCTTACATGCACGCGCTCGATCAGGCCAGCGACCGCATTGCGCTGCGCACGTACGGGCACACGCATGAGGGCCGGCCGATGATCTGCCTGACGATTACGGATCCGGCCAACCATGCCCGTTTGCCGGAAATTCAAAAACAGCGGCAGCAATTGCTCTATGCAGCCACCAGCGCCTCGGTCGATCTCAAAAATATGCCGGCGGTAAATTACATGGGGTACTCTATCCATGGCAACGAAGCCAGCGGCGCGAATGCCTCGCTGCTCGTCGCCTATTACCTGACCGCCGCGCAAACCCCGGAAGTGCAGGCCCTGTTGCGCAATACCATCATCCTGCTCGACCCTTGTTTCAACCCGGACGGTATGCAGCGTTTTTCCAGTTGGGTCAACAGTCGCCGTAGCATAAACGGTACCGGCGACGCGGTCAACGATGAGTTCAACGAACCCTGGCCGCGCGGCCGCACCAACCACTATTGGTTCGATCTGAACCGCGACTGGCTGGTGACGCAGCAACCGGAAACGCCGGGACGGGTGGCTATTTTTCAGGAATGGCACCCGAATGTGCTCACCGATCACCACGAAATGGGCAGCAATGCCACGTTCTTTTTTCAGCCTGGCGTCCCCAGTCGCGTGAACCCTATTACGCCCATCCGCAATCAGGAACTGACCACCAAAATCGGACAGTACCATGCGCAGTTGCTTTCCGAGAAAAAAGTACTGTTTTATACCGGTGAAAACTACGACGATTTCTATTACGGTAAAGGTTCGACCTATCCCGACGCCAACGGGTGTATCGGTATTTTATTCGAACAGGCCAGCAGCCGCGGCAGCGCACAACAAACCGAAAATGGATTATTGACCTTTGCATATTCTATTCGAAATCAAGTATTTACTTCTTTGTCTACTTTGAAAGCGGTGGGTGAAATGCGGGTGGAATTGAATGAATACCTGCGCAGTTTTTACCAGACCGCCGTGGAAGAAGCGCGCAAAAATCCGGTAAAAGGCTACCTGATCAACAATGTCAGCCACGACCGGCCGGCGTACGCTTTGTTGGAAATATTACTGGAACACGGCATCGAAGTGCGCAATGTGCAGGAAAATATCAGCCTGAACGGCCAGCAATTTCCCGCCGGGAATACCTTTTGGATTCCAACTGAACAGCCACAATATCGCCTGGTTCGAGGGATTTTCGAACATCAGACGACCTTCACGGACAGCATTTTTTATGATATTTCCGCCTGGACTTTGCCCGATGCTTTCGGTTTGCAATGGGCGCCGGTACAAGTCAGGGATTTTAAATCTTCCTGGATTGATCCGAATCCGGGCATGGCCATCACCAGTCGCTACGGCGCTGCCATTATCGGTACACCGGCTTATGCGTATGCATTAGATGCGGTGGGGTATGAATTGCCGCAAGTAATGGCGCTGCTGTTCCGCGCTGGCTTGCAGGTAAAACTGGCCATGCAACCATTTCAAGCCGATGGTCGGCGAATGGCGGCTGGTTCTATCCTTATTCCGGGTGATAATCAGCCCATGAATGAAACTGTTTTACTGCAAAAAATGAATGAAATATCGGCCATTCTGCCGGTTTTTACCATTTCAAATGGACTTACTGCGGAAGGTCCGGATCTGGGCAGCAGCAGTTTTGTTGCGTTGCGCGCGCCGAAAGTAGTATTGATTACCGGCGATGGTATTAGCCCGGAATCGGCTGGCGAGGTCTGGCATTTGTTGGATACACGTTATAATTTGCCGGTTACGCTGGTGGAAGGGGATCGTTTTCCCAGCGTCAATTTGTCAAAATACAACGTACTGATTTTACCCGACGGCAGCCTGGGCAATCTTTCCATCGAAAAAGTGCGGGAATTTGCCAGTGGCGGTGGAACTGTTGTCGCTATCGGCAGTGCGCTGCGCTGGCTTGATAATGCCAATTTAGTCGACTTGAATTTTCGCAACGGTCCGGCCAAACAATCCGGCCGCCGCCCTTATGCCAGTATCGCTGAAGACAAAGGCGCGCGCAATTTGCCCGGGGCAATTTTCGAAGCGGAGCTGGATTTGACCAACCCGCTGTGTTTTGGGTACACCCGTCCTACCTTGCCACTATTTCTCGGCGACACGATCTTTGTGGAAACGGCCAAAAACCCGTACGCCACGCCGCTCGTTTTTACCGAAAACCCGCTGCTCGCCGGTTATATCCACCCCAAACAAAAAGGGCTGGTGGCCCGGTCGGCTGCCGTAGTAACCTGCGGTTTGGGCAAAGGAAAAATCATCTGTTTTGCCGGCGATCCGAATTTTCGCGGTTTCTGGTACGGTACCAACCGACTGTTTGCCAACGCCATTTTTTTCGGCAATGTATTAAACGCCGATGGGGTAGAGCGAAAACCCTGAAATTATTGGCGCATGCGCGTATTGCAGTAAATGTTTGATTGTCAGGCCATTACTGCAATACGCGCATGCACTATATGCTCAATCCACTTTGGCGATAATTGCTTCCGCCGCTTCTCGGCCGCTTTGGGCTGCCCCATTCATGAATCCGGCGAAATCGCCGCCACAATGCTCGCCGGCAAAAAAAACATTGCCTAGCGGCATCTGCTCGGCACCGCCGATTGAGGTGTATTGGCCCAGCGTCGGACACACATAACTGCCCAGATTGTGCGTATAGGTCGGCCAGTTCATGCGCGCCACTTTGCCATTGAACGCCGCCGCTGTGCCGGGATAAATCTGCTCCCATTTAGGCAAATAAATGTCTTTCTGATGCTCCGGCGAACCTTTGCATACGGCCACTCCGGATGGGCCGCCAAATAGAATCGACAGTCCGGCCGGGCCCTCGTCCGGCGTTTGCAGTTGCGCGTTGTCCCAGCCATTGGGAATGCCATTGCCCGCGTAGGTCAGGCCGGTATAACCCAGCGTACGCCAGTGGTGGTTTTTCGTGCCGATCATTAATTTGGCATTGGTGCCATAGCCTAACTGGTTGATACAGTTTCTTTTAACGGCGGGCATTTCCAATTCGACACTCAGGTTGCGCAGGGTCGTAAAAGGAATGGCCAGGATGACAAAATCGGCAATCACCTCTTCGGCGGCCCCGGAAAAATAGAGTGCATATTGCGAGCCTTTGGCGCGGATGGATTCCAGTGAGCGGTTGGTTTCCAGGTGATTGGCGTACAATTTTGCCAGCGCATTGGGAATGGACTGGTTGCCGCCACGAATTTTATAGCGCTCATCGCTGGTGCCGAATAATTCGATCGCCCCGTTTTTTATCTCCGGTGAAATGAGCAGCGTCAGGTTGAGACTGGATTGAACTTTGGGCGAAAGTCCGTATTCCGCCTCGTACGCCACTTCGATAAAACGTTTGATCCAGCCGGTTGCGCCGATATTCGCCAGGTAGGTGGAAAGGCTGGTGTTGTCTAATTTTTTGGTAAAAGGGTCCTTGGTTTTATAGGAAATATCGTCAGGCAGTTTTTCCATATCGCGCTTCATGCGGCGGGCGATGGGCTGAAAAGCGGCGACTAATTGTGCCAGCGAATAATGTTTGCCGTCAAAAAAATAGGCTTCTTTTTTGAGTTTATGCTCGGATTCCTGTTCATAGTCGATCAGTTCGAGTTTGAATTCCGCCGCCAGATCCCACATATCTTTATGGTCTGTATCGATGAATTCGCCGCCGTATTCCGTCCAGGTGCCCGCGCCCATCGCTTCCTGTACGGTGAAAATTCGACCGCCCAAACGCCCGGAAGATTCATAAATCGTTGCATCGAGCTGGTGCTTTTTTAAAATGTGCAGGGCATGCAATCCGGCGATCCCGCCCCCGACGATGGCGATTTTCGGGGCATTCAGGTTGCGTAAAAAACGGTTGGTGGCGCTTAGTTTGCCTGGCGCAAGTAGTTGCGGTAAAATCGCTGCGCCCAGCATGGTTTTACTGGTGTTTTGCAAAAAACGCCGCCGCGAACGACGCATTTCTTCATCGCGCTGCACGGCTTCTTCCGCCGTCATTTCGTTTTGGTCGGCGGCCAGGGCCAGGCGAAAGGCTTTGCGCAGGGTACTGAAAAGGGGCGTTTTAGATTTGTTTTGCATCGGGTTGGGTTTTGGAAAGAAATGGTTTGTTGGATAGTCAAAGGTGCTGATTCGCTTGAATTTTGTCGTTTTTCAAGGGTGTAACTTTAAGTATGTACGATTATATTCAGGTGGATTAGAGAACTATTGGTGTGTATGCTTTTCTATTTCTTGCAACATGAACTCGCCGCATTGCCGAACAATGTCATTGATTTCATGCGCAGTGTAATACGCGTTGTATTGTTTTTTGAATTGTGCTTCCGCGTGAATGCTGTCCATGTGGAAAGAATAAGTATCGTTATTAAATTTCCAAATTAGCCTGCACTGTATATAAAATGGATTTTCGATTGATTTCTTATACCCTTCCAGATGATAATTGAAACGAATATCCTCCCTTACCGGATTTGACAACAATATATCATCTAAATCATTTATCTCAGAAACTAGTTTGCTGCTTTCCATAGTACCAAGCCACAATTTCTTTGTAAGAAATAAATCATCAAAAACGGTCATCTCTTCCATGACTTGGAGAAGCGTCGGTTTAATGCTTTGATCGTACACATGCATGATGGTTTCCTCCGAACGCATTACGCTCAAAGCATCTTCTTCCGGGAGACTGTTTTTCAGAAGCACTACCTTTTTCTTCCAGTCGTCCATATCCTCAATATCTTTCCCAGCGGCGGCATCCAGCACCAATTGTAGCGATCGCTCTACAAGACCCGCCATGAACTCAAATAGTAAATCCGGACTGCCACCATAAGCCTGTACATCGGCCAGATATAGATTGTAACGTTCTTTCTCGCCGCCTTCAGCGACCCAAAAAGGCGGGTACTCCAGCGACACCAGCACCAGATTGGTCAACAAGCGAGCAGTACGCCCGTTCCCATCGGAAAAAGGATGAATGGTTAAGTATCGCAAGTGAAATTCAAAAGCCAGTAAGAGTGGATTGGGTGCGTTTTTGACATCGCGTTCTATTTTATCAATCTCTGCATTAAGCCAGTTCAGCAGGTCATGTATGGCTGCCGGTACTGCTTCCGGAGGCGTAAAATGGAATTGTTCATCTCGGTAATTAAAGACATGGTTGCCGACTGTTTTCCAATTTCCTATCTCTTGTTCGGATGTCTGCGCGACGATAACCTTTCTATGCATATCCCGTATTCTTTTTTCAGACACTCGCTTATCACCGATGCCAATGGCAAAAATATCTTTCATAACCTCGTCGTGTCCCGTCATTTCCCGGATGTCTTTCAACGGCTTCCCTTCTACCGTAATGTTACCGGTCATTATGCTGCGCGTTTCGAGTTTGGTCAGCGTGCCACCCTCTATTTTGTTCGAATGGTAGTTACACTCGAGTCGAAGCTTGTACTCGATCTTGCGCAACACATCATCCGACAGTTTGCCATAGGCTTTGATGGCTTGGTAGAGCGATTCAATGGTCTGGAGCTTGCTGGTAAGGATAGACATAAGGTAAGTGTTGGCGGATGGAGATGGGTTGCTGTATTTTTTTCTAATATGCGGAGCAGTGTAGCGCAAATGTATATATTTTACAGACTGTGTAACCTGTTGGGCTTCCAGGCTGCATCTTATTCCTTTTGCGCAGGAAAAAATTTAATAAAATTCCAGTTTCCCAGACCGTTAAACCCATAAATCCCACCTTTAAAATTAAACGTTTTGTTTTAATTTCTCCGCCAAGTCCGTACCTTTGCGTTTTGGGTCACAACCCTAATCACACTCCGTTGTTTTCCTGCAAATGGCAAAGACAAAAGCACAGACCGCTGCCACAGCAGCCCCGACAGATCAACATCCGAATCCCGCACTCGATCAGCAATACATCGAGGTGATTGGTGCCAGGGTCCATAACCTGAAAAATGTGGACATCCGTATTCCGCGCAACCAACTCGTCGTACTGACCGGGATCAGTGGCTCAGGCAAGAGCTCGCTCGCTTTTGATACGATTTATGCAGAAGGGCAACGCCGTTTTATGGAGACGCTGTCGAGTTATGCGCGGCAGTTTATCGGGGAAATGGAACGCCCGGATGTGGAGCAGATCACCGGACTTTCCCCGGTCATCAGTATCGAGCAAAAAACGACCGGGCGCAATCCACGCTCTACCGTGGGCACCGTGACCGAAGTATATGACTTTTTGCGCTTGCTCTTTGCCCGCGCCGGCGAAGCGTATTCCTACGTGACGGGCAAGAAAATGGTGAAATACACGGAAGAGCAGATTATTCAAAGTATCCTCGAACGCTTTGCCGATCGTAAGATCGCTATTCTGGCTCCGGCCGTGCGTTCCCGGAAGGGGCATTATCGCGAGTTGTTCGAACAGGTGCGCAAACAGGGCTACACCAAAATCCGCATCGACGGTGATATTATCGACATTACGCCTGGCATGCAGGTAGACCGTTATAAGATTCACGATATCGAGATCGTGGTCGACCGGCTGCGCACCGGCGACGACCGCGAAGATCGCCTGGGTGAAAGTATTCGCATGGCCCTGCGCCTGGGCGAAGGATTGCTACAGGTACTGGACCTGGATGCGAACGCCAATAACCCCGAACGCGTCGCCAATTATTCTAAAAATCTGATGTGCCCGGAGTCCGGCATCTCTTACGACGAGCCTTCTCCCAATACATTTTCCTTCAACTCGCCCTACGGCATGTGCCCGCACTGCAAGGGTTTGGGTGAGGTGCACGAAGTGGATATGGCGCGGGTCATTCCGGATAAAAGCAAGAATATCAATGAAATAGGGATTGTGCCGTTGGGCGAAGTTCGGGAGAATACCATGTTCAAGCAACTGCGGGCCCTAGCCAAAAAACATAAATTTTCGTTTAGTACGCCGGTGTCGGAAATTCCCGAAGCGGCCTTGCACACCTTATTATATGGCGGTGATGAAGAATTGAAAGTGGACATGACCTGGGGCGGCGATGAATGGAGTTACAACCTCGCGTACGACGGCTTAGTCAATATGCTGAAGCGCTGGTACGCCGATACCGGCAGCGAAAAAATCCGCCAGTGGGCCGAAGATTTTATGGCCGTGGCACCCTGTCCGGAATGCAAGGGCACCCGTCTGAAAAAGGAGAGTTTGTGGTTTAAAATTGCCGAGCGCAATATCGCCGAACTGGCCGAGATGGACCTGACGGAATTGTATGAATTGCTGCAGCATATCGAGCCCGATATGACGGAGCGGCAACGCACGATCGCTAAAGACGTATTGAAAGAGATCCGGTTCCGGTTAAAATTTTTGCTACAGGTGGGCCTCGATTACCTCGGACTGAACCGCCCGGCACGCACCCTGAGCGGCGGCGAAAGTCAGCGTATCCGCCTGGCTACGCAGATCGGGTCGCAATTAACCGGCATCACGTATATCCTCGATGAGCCGAGCATCGGCTTGCACCAGCGCGACAATATGCGCCTGATCGAAGCGCTTAAAAACTTGCGTGACATTGGTAATACAGTGATCGTCGTCGAGCACGACCGCGATATTATGCTGCAATCGGATTACCTGATCGACCTGGGTCCGGGTGCGGGTAAACACGGCGGACAAATCGTCGATATAGGTATTCCGGCCGATTTTATGGCCAAACCCACTATTACCAGCGATTATCTGGCGGGTCGGGCCAAACTGGATGTGCCGAAAATACGCCGTGCCGGCAACGGAAAATGGCTGGAGGTACACCACGCTACCGGCCATAATCTAAAAGATGTCACCCTGAAACTACCGCTCGGTACTTTTATCTGCGTCACCGGCGTCAGCGGTTCGGGTAAATCTTCGCTCATCAATGAGACGCTGTACCCGATTCTGCAACAGCATTTTTATAATAGTCTGAAACGTCCGCTCCCCTATGAAAAGGTGGTCGGACTGGAGCATATTGACAAGGTGATTGAAATCGACCAGAGTCCGATCGGGCGCACCCCGCGTTCTAATCCGGCCACGTACACCAATGTTTTTGGCGATATCCGCAAGTTATTTGCCGATACGCCGGAAGCGCGCATCCGGGGGTACAGTTCCGGCCGCTTTTCCTTCAATGTAAAAGGCGGTCGCTGCGAAGTATGCGAAGGTGCCGGCATGAAAGTGATCGAGATGAATTTTCTGCCCGACGTATCGGTCCCCTGCGACCGCTGCATGGGCCGGCGGTACAATCGCGAGACCCTGGAAATACTGTTTAAGGGCAAAAGTATCAGTGACGTATTGGATATGACGATCCAGGAAGCGGCCGAGTTTTTTGAACCGCTGCCGTCTATTTATCGCAAAATCAGGACATTACAAGAGGTGGGACTGGGCTATGTCACCTTGGGCCAACAAGCCACTACCTTGTCGGGCGGCGAGGCCCAACGCGTAAAACTGGCCGAGGAATTATCAAAAAAAGACACTGGCCGCACCGTGTATATTCTGGATGAACCGACGACCGGACTGCATTTTGAAGACATCCGCCAATTGCTTACCGTGCTCAACCGGCTCGTGGAAAAAGGCAATACGGTCATTGTAATCGAACACAACCTGGATGTAGTAAAAATGGCCGATTACGTCGTTGATATCGGCCCGGACGGCGGCAATCGCGGCGGCAATATCGTTTGTTCGGGTACACCCGAAGATATAGCCAAGGTGCCGGAAAGTTGGACGGGTATATTTTTAAAACCGGAATTGTAAGCGGGATGGAATATGGGTGGAATTGCCTTCAATCGATAAGTCCTCGATTTTAAGCACCATTTTGTACGGATACAGACATCTTTTACCAAAAAAATTTGTCTATGTTAAAATCAGCCAAAGGCATACTAGATTTTGCAGGTATTTTAGCGATGCAAATTCTATTTTGTCCGGTGTCTAAAATTAACGATTATGCGTACGCTTGTCTTTTTTGTGGTCCTGTCCGTTGCAGCGTCTATTTTTTTATTGGAACAATGTAAATCGGAGTCACACTGTATGGCCCCGGAAGGGCACTGGACGAATCACGAGGGCCAGGAAATGATTTTTCTGGCGGGTAATAAAGCGCTTTGGCTTACGCAGTTCGGCAGCCAAAACGACACCGACTATTTCGATTATCGGCTTGATTGCAGTGCGGAAACGCCGGCGCTTGATTTTAATGGGTTTCAAACGGGGCCATTTACCGGTAAAACGCTGTTTGGTATTTTTGAATGGACCAGCGATAC
>JBBRDQ010000183.1:0-10569 GCA_038203695.1 Chitinophagales bacterium | reverse complement strand
CCGCACCAGATCGTTGCGGGAACCGGAAAGCGCCGACAAATTCAATTTAAACAACCAGCGCGTCGGCTCGAATGTACTAAAGGCCGCATCGTAGCGATCGATTATTTGTTGTTTTTCCAGTGGCCCGTTTTCCTGGCTGACCGACACGAACGTAGTGTCGGCGGTCTGGGCGGTCAGGGTAATGCGCCATAAAATGGCTATAAAAAGAACGTATGCTGATTTCATAAAAGATTGATCTAGTGATTAGTAGACACTGCTTGCTGGTTTGTTTTATCCACGGGATTTTAAGCGGTCGACCCAACTGGTCATTGCATGCACCGCTCCCCTACTGCACCGTAATTTTGCCGAACGTCGTTTCCACCGATACCTGCGGCCGGCCGGCACCCTGCTGTAAAGAGGCGTTGTGCGTATTGCCGGTGCTACCGCTTGCGAAGTGCTGGTTGAAGGGCACTTTTACTTCGCCGTAGGTAGCCTGCAAGGTGAAATTGTGCCGCGGCGGACTGCCCGTTTCGATCGTTACATCGCCTTTATTGGATTGAATGTGCAGGTTGCCGGTTTGCGAACCGGCTTCTACCGATACGGCACCGTACTCGCTGCGGACGTTACAATCACCCCGCAACCCCGTCAGCGCAACCGCCGAGCGTTTGGTCTGTAGATCCACCGAACCCGACAACTGGCGGCCATCTATATTGCCGTACTGGCTTTGTATCCGCACGCCGCCCTGCAAATCCAGCAGCGTGAAAGCGCAAAATTCGCCGGTCAGCCGGATCGCGCCGGTCAGGTGCTGCAGTTTGGCTTTGCCGAATTTATTGGACAGCGTCACCGGGCACTGCGCCGGTACTTGCACAGTAATTTTGACTTTCAGGTTCGAATTCGGCAATGCCTGCCCGCCGCGCAACCCGATATAAGCCCGGATATAGATCTTTTTGCCGACGGTCGACGTGACGAATTGCCACGCGGTCAGGTCGTATTTGGCGCTGTCGAGTTGCGGATGCCGGGCCGACATTTCGGCTTTTACCGCGACGTTGCTGCCCGAAGCCACCGGTTCGACTTCCACCTCGGCTTTTTCGCAATTAATCTCGACGCTGTAGCCCGCTTTCCAGGCAATGGATTTTTGCACCGTTTTAGTGACCACCTGGAGCGCACCCTGGGCTGCCGTCCCGCCTGCTGCAAGCAGCAAAACGAACAGGAAAAGTATCTTTTTCATATCGTTGAATTGATTGATAAGTAGTCTGCGGTGCATAGCATCCATTAACCGTTATCCATTAACCATTAAATCATCTGCATCATTTCCTGTAATAACTGCGTCCGCGCCAGTTCGATCTGCACCAGTTGCGCGGCCATGTCCGGGTCGTCGCCGTATTGGCCGAGCGCAGCGTGGAGTTCCTGTTTAGCGGCGGTCAGTTCATCGAGTTCCGATTTCAGGGATTTGAAGGCCGGCTGTTCGCAGATGGGTGCCCGGGAAGCGCACAGATCCTGGACCCAGGTAAAAGCCACGTCTTCTTCTTCTTGCACCGTGGCGGCGATTTCAGGATCGATCGTTTCCTGCGTCACCACAACCTGTTCAGATACCGCCAATTCTGTCCTCGGAGACAACAACCACCACGCGCCGAACAACATGCCGATAATCGCTGCGGCTGCGGCATACCGCGTCCAAAGACTTACCCGACGCGCTACCGGACGCGTCGCCGGCAATTGTTGCGCAATGTTTTCCCATATCATCGCCGGCGGTTCGTATTGTGCCAGCTGCCGGGCCGACTGTACCACCGCTGCATCCGCATCCAATGCGGCATTCAGACTTTCCCAGACGCTGAACGGCGGTTCGTATTGCGGCAAACCGGCCAGCGCCGTATGCAGCGTATTTTTATTGAGTTCGTTCATGGTATTGTAGTTGATTGGTTTATTGGGATTTAGTTTATTTATTGGCATCCTTTGCGCAAACAAGTCTAAAACCCAGCGCATCATTAACCGTTAACCATTAATCATTATCCATTATCCATTAACCATTATCCATTAATCATTACCGCATCGCGCAATTTCTTTTTCGCATTGAATAATTGCGACTTGGAAGTACCTTCGGAAATACCGAGCATTGTGCCGATCTCTTTGTGGCTGAATCCCTCCACCTCGGCCAGAATAAATACGGCGCGATAACCTTCGGGTAAAGATTGGATGGCTTGTTCGAGGTAATCGGTATCCAGTGCATGTCCCCAGTCCACCGAATCCTGATCGTTGCGGTAATCGAGTTCCTCGAACGTGGCTGGTTTGTATTTCGCCCTGCGGATGGCCGTGCGCACTACGATCGTTTTGATCCAGGCGCCCAACGTGCTCTTACCCTGAAAATCGCCGAGGTGCTGGAAGACCAGTAAAAAAGCGTCCTGCAATACTTCGGCCGCCAGTCCCCAGTCGTTGGTGATCCGCCACGCCAGCGTGTACATGGCGCGTTTGTACTGCTCGTACAAGGCGTGCTGCGCCAGACGCTGTTGCGCCAGGCAGCCGGCGATCAGCTCACGTTCGGACATGGTACAAGTAACTGGATGGGAAGAAAGATTGTCATGGTACGCTATTTCAAACAAAGAGGCAGCGTACCGGGGCAGGCGTTGTATGGCGGGGTAAATATTTTTTATTTTATTTTTGGGCTACCGCTGGTGCTTCTGATTCTGCTGTATGTTCTCCGCATTCCACGCCGCTAATTCTACAAACGGCGTAGCGCGCACGGGGCAATAATGCTGCTCGCACAGACTGCACTGCGTGGGAATACACGGATCAGTATGAATGGAAAACTCGACCTCACCGGCAAACTGTTCCTCCAAAACCGCCGTCAGTGCATCGACTTCATCATGCGCCCGGTCCACGGTAAAATAACGTGGTACCGTCAGGTGGCAGTCGATATGAAAAAACCCGGCGTAATTGATGATGCGCACGTGGTGAATGTCGATCCAGTTGACGCGGCGGTGCGCAGAAAGTACCGTGACGATCTGCTCCACCAGTGCGCCGTCGGCCTCATCCATAATCCCGGAAACGGACTCCCGGATAATTTTGAACCCGGTGCGGATAATGATCAGCGCAAATACCAGCGCCACCGCACTATCCAGCCATTTCAGCCCGGTCAGGTAGAGCAAAATCAGGCCGATTACCAGCCCGATGGTCGTGTAGGTATCCGTTTTCAGGTGCGCGCCACTGGCCATTAGGGCCAGCGAACTGTTTCTTTTGCCGGTGCGCACGCAATATTCGCCGACGATGTAATTGACCACGGCGGTGGCAGAAATAACGGCAATACCCACGTCGATGCGCTGCAAGGAATGTGGATTGCGCAGGTTCAGCGCTGCTTCGTAAATGATGATCATGCCGGCTACCAGTACCAGCGTGCCCTCCACGGCGGCGGACAAAAACTCGACTTTACCGTGGCCATAGGGATGGTTGGCATCGCGCGGACGCGCCGACAAGCGCAGGCTGTAAAGCCCGATGAAACCCGCCACCACATTGACTGTGCTTTCCAGCGCGTCGGTCAAAATCGCCACCGACCCGGTCAGGTAAAAAGCCCAAAGTTTGCACACGAATAGCACGATGGCGATAACGACTAAAATCTGTTGTGCCCGGAGCGACTGGGCTTTGCGTTGCGACATGGATGGTGGATTAAGGAAGCCCATTAACTTAAAAATGGCGTCAAAATTACCCAAGATAAAGCATAGGTTGTATTTTTTCCGCAGGAAGGCAGCCGTACAACATACGCAATCCAGCGTTTCTCTTAAATCATCGCCTACTTGGCCCTCGGGAGCATGAGCAGTCTGTGGGCCGATGGCCAGCCCGCCGCTGCGCTGTGGCTGGGCGCAATTGTTGAAATGTTGCTGGCGGTATAGGTTGTGTAAATTTAAAATGTACGCAAATTGTTAGCACAAAGCATGCAGTATGGTTTAATTTTCACTGTACACTTGCATATCAGCAAAATTTACCGATATATTTGTTTATATTTTTAAAGAAAAACGACGAAAATACCCTGTTCCTGATTCCTTGTAAATAGATTTGCCCTACACGGACAACCGATTTCACCCTTCTTTTAATCCCGAAACCGATCTTACCAACTGATTTTGTCCTTACCAGGTGGATATCTATCCACTGGTCGTCTCCGTTACTGCTTTCCTGCATTTGCCGTTTTTCGATGCTCCCGGACCGCTCGGGGCTGTCTGTAATTGCCCGTTTGGACAGACAGAACAGCCGCGCACGCCCCATTTATTTTCCAAAAACATTAAAAATCAAATGACATGTGTTTAAAAACAAATTTTACGCTGCCCGTTTTGCTGGGCATGTGCCTATTGTTGTCCTTCGCTGCCAACGCGCAATATGTCGTGAATGGCAATGCAGCGGTGCTCGGCTCCAGTTCATTCCGCCTGACCGAGGCTAAACTCAACCAACACGGTTCGGTGTGGTTCCAGAACAAAATAAACCTGGATTTCGATTTCGTCATTGAAGCCGATCTGAATTTCGGCACGCGCAACGCCGACGGAGCCGACGGCATCGCTTTTGTCCTGCAACCCATCTGCACCGGACTGGGTACGGTCGGCGAAGGCATTGGTTATGAAGGCATTAACCCTTCGATCGCCATCGAATATGACACCTGGCGCAATACCAACCGCAATGATCCGGCCGAAGATCACATTTCCATGCAGCGCAACGGCATCGTTACCCACGGCATACCCGACAATCTGGTGGGACCGATCAGTTTGCCGGAACTCGAAAACGGTGCGGCGCACCACACCATAATCGAGTGGAAAAAATCCACCAATACCTTTCAGGTTACCCTGGATGGCATCGTCCGTATCATCCAGCCGAATAACAACATTGTCGCCAATGTTTTTGGCAACGACCCGCAGGTATTCTGGGGTTTTACCGCCGCTACCGGCGCGGCTTTCAACGTGCAAACGGTCAGTATTACCAGCGTTATAATCAAGGTGGAAACGCCGTACACCATCCAGTCACCGACCTGCCCGAACTCCAGCGACGGCGCAATCAATCTGGCCATTACCGGCGGTGCCAGTCCGTACACGTATTCCTGGAGTAACGGCGCGACAACCGAAGACCTGAACAATATTTCACCCGGCACCTACACCGCCACCGCCACCGATAAAAACGGCTGTAAAAGCAGATATACGATCACCCTGACCGGCACTGACACCAAAGCGCCGACCATCTCCTGCCCTTCAGATATGGTGGTGAATACGGACCCGAATCTATGCACTGCTACGGTCGCCTACACAGCCCCGCTTGGTGCCGACAACTGTACCGGGCAAAATACCTTGCAAATCAATGGATTAGCCACCAATGCAAATTTTCCGAAGGGCATTACGACCAATATATTTCAGGTGACGGACATTGCTGGTTTGAAAGCAACTTGCCAGTTTACGGTGACGGTAAAAGACAATCAGCCGCCGGCCATCACTTGTCCGGCGAATCTTTCCGTCAACACCGACCTGAATCTGTGCAGCGCCAAAGTGACCTATGGAACGCCGGTTGGAACCGACAATTGCAGTGGTCAAAATACGGTGCGAACCAACGGCCAGGCTTCCGGCGCAGCCTTCCCGGAAGGTGTAACCACCACCACGTTCACAGTGACGGATGCCGCCGGACTTGCTTCCACGTGTCAGTTCACGGTAACGGTAACCGACAAACAAGTCCCGGCCATCACTTGTCCGGCGAATCTTTCGCTGAGTTGTGAAATGTCGACGGTACCCAACATGACCGGCATTCCCAATACGTCCGACAACTGCGGCGTAGGCCAGCCCACTTTTACCGACAACGTAGTGGACGGCAGTTGCGCGGCCAACAAAACAATCACCCGGACCTGGCGCGTGGAAGATGTTCACGCCAATACCAGTACCTGCAACCAGATCATCCGCGTGCAGGACGCGACCGCACCGACGATCATTTGTCCGCCGAATATCACTGTCACCTGCAATACCGAACCAGCGATTACCGGCACCGCTACTGCCCTGGATAACTGCGACGCCAATCTCGGCATGGCCCATGCCGACCATGTGACCAGCGGTGATTGCGCGTGGCTATGTGTCA
This sequence comes from Chitinophagales bacterium, assembly GCA_038203695.1. Lineage (GTDB taxonomy): Bacteria > Bacteroidota > Bacteroidia > Chitinophagales > Saprospiraceae > M3007. The sequence goes on along the minus strand of JBBRDQ010000183.1, from coordinate 4,503 downwards.
CCGAACGCACCTGGACCACGGTCGATGACTGTGGCAATTCGAAAAAATGCGTCCAGAAAATTACCAAAAACACCCTTCCGCTGCTGGAAGATGCGCTGAATATGGATGTTACGGGCGACGGGGTGGCCGATGGCATTGTGATGGGATATAGCAACAGCACCGTGACGATCCTGCCGGGTTCGGGTGCCTGTATCCAGAAATGGCTGCCGTACACCGGTACGCTGGCCCCTACGGGTTTGAAATTTGGCAATCCGATGGTAGGTACCAACTGCCTGCCGGGTACCAACCTGGTCGATGTCAGCGGACATTTGCGCAACCCCTTGTTTGCCGAAGCGTTGCGACTGACGATCCTGGTGCGGCTGAAACCGGCGCTCGGGACTACCCAGTTGAGCACGCTGAGTTGTACGATTCATCCGATCATTCTACAGGCGCTGGCCCCCAATCCGAATATCAATGAATTGCTGCGGGTCACCAACCTGGCTTTGGGCAATATCGCGCTGGCGCCACCGACGCACATGAAATTTTTGTTGGATGCGCTGAAATGTGTGAACGGGCCGCTGGATATTTGTAAGTAAGGTGATATCAATATGAAATACGAATCCCGCTGACGACCATGGATCGTCAGCGGGATCTCTTATTGTATATACCAGGATTAAAGTGGATTTGAAAGATGGATGGATAAAAAATATTGATTTTAAATGGATCAGAAAACAGCCATTTTCATAACCACATTGTGTTGACTATAGTTACAAATTGTCTATTTCAAATCATCCGCCAGCAACACTGCGAATCTTGATTTGTGTGCTTCCCACCGCGGTTGCCAGATACTGCTGTTTGCATAAAAAGCCTGCGTCTTTTCGTAGCGTTGTTGCGCCACCGCTGTAATTTTAGCCTCTGGCCAATATCCTTTGAGCGCTTTTAAACAGGTAACAAATTCATTAGCAAAAGGCGTATTATCTATGGCTGCTTGTTCTTCTACATAATAGGCAATTACTTCAGGAGGCGCTTGTTCAGTGAGGCTAAAAACGGTTACGAGTACGTTAAAAGCAACATTTTTTACATTTTTGAAATAACTTTTGTCTTTGTCTTGCTGCATCTCTGTGCGGTAATATCGATCTATATCTCTCCAGGTGTAATTTTCGCGTTCGATACACATATTCATGATTGGGTGATCGGCTGGAATTTGTCCTTTATTAGTATCGGTAGGCGCTACTTTGTCCAGTGGAATCCCTGCCTCTATTGTAGCATTTTGTGCGTTTTCGCAGGCATTGAATAGTGCGATTGTAAGAAAAAGAAAAAATATTTTTTTCATTTGTAGTATAAAGTTTAGGTTTTGCAAGAAAATTTGTTGTATTGAACTTGAATTCATTATTCGCAGGACTAACCCGGAGGACAGCAACCATTTTGTGCCGCAGTTCCACTGATTACAGTTTGAGTATCAACATGCCAAGTATTGCCCTCATCAGGAAGATACGTAATAAACATGCCAGTAGCAGCAGCCGTTCCTGTACAACAATTTTGGTGATCTCCTACACTGTAGGTAGTAATACCTGATTCAGGAGAACCGCATTCGCAGTTCACTTTCGCCCATAATGGGGAGACAACCGTAAACACGGTGAATAAAATAAGCGCTTGTACTTTTTTCATTGTGCAATTATTTAAAAGGTTAACGTTAGAAATTATTGTACAAAAGTAGGTTGTGTCATTAAAGTAGTCAAGCCCATTTTTTTTGTAAAAATAGGTAATAAATGACGCATTTTTCACTTAAGTCAAATAATAATGGTATTTCGTTCAGATTTATGCCATAGTTTGTTTTTCTTTGGAATTCATTTAAGTAAAGGCTATACCAGTTCATTTTAAAAATAATTTCATATTTAATACATATAGGATGAGCACGCAAGAACAACTTAAAAAATTTCGAACTGCCTGGCGAAAACTTCGAAAAGTAAAAGGTCAAAACCAATCAGAATGGGCAGAAATTTGTGCCAGGAATTTACGCACTTACCATAAAACAGAGATAGGAAATTCGCCGCAAACTATAGAAGATTTATTCCGAATGGCGACGTATCTAAAAATGCCTGTAACTGATTTTTTCTATATTAATCCTGATACTGGCGTTGTGGAGCGACCAATTGATCCTGATATAATAAGGTTACAGGAAAGTAATGCCATGTTAATTGCATACGTTAAAGTATTAAAGCAGAATAATTTAAAGTAAACTCAGGTTTGCGTTTTGAGAAAATTTCAAGTACTTCAAAACTGTTCCTTAATTTTATTGTTTTAATGATAAAGGTTGCAACATCTAAATTGACCTGCCTTGAACAGACTTACTTTTCTCAAATCCCTGGCCCTTCTGCCACTTGCCGGCTGCAACATGAAACTACAGGAATTTCCAACCATAACGGCGGCGCTGCCCGCTTCTGAAAAAATGCCCGTGTTGTTTGTCGGACACGGCAGTCCGATGAATGCGCTGGCTGACAACGCGTTCACCCGCAGTCTGCGCACCATGGGTCAAACCTTGAAAAACAAGCAAAAACCAAGCGCTATTCTGGTCGTCTCGGCACACTGGCTAACCCGCGGCAGTTATGTCAATATCTCTCCCAAACCGGAGACGATCCACGATTTTGGCGGTTTCCCGCAGGAACTTTTTGCCGCGCAATACCCTGCTCCTGGCGCACCGGAAGTGGCCAAAACGACGGCTACGCTAAGCACATTGCTCCACGAAACGAATGAATGGGGCTTGGATCACGGCGCTTGGACGATCCTGCTGCACCTTTTCCCGGAGGCCGATATACCAGTCTTTCAGATGAGCATCGACTACAACCAGCCCATGCAATACCACTTCGACCTGGCTAAACAACTCCGGTCGCTGCGCGAAAAAGGCGTACTGATTATCGGCAGCGGCAACATCGTGCACAACCTGCGCATGAGTGTGCCGCGCCTGCAAGCCAACGACCCGACCCCGTACGACTGGGCCGTCGAATTTGACGAATGGAGCCGCGAGAAAATCAACAGTGGTGATTTTCAAAGCCTGGTAAATTATGAAAAAATGGGCCCCGCCGGAGTGCTCGCCGTACCTACCGTGGATCACTATGTGCCGTTGTTGTACTCCGTCGGACTAGCCGATGCAAAGGAAAACATTGTGCAGACCTACGAAGAAGTGACGTTCGGGGGGATGAGTATGCGGACGTTTCAAATAGGGTAAGGTGTCCGCAAACTACTCCGCCATCCGCGTATTCGCCTCCACACACCACAGCAATTCTTTCAGATAGGCCGCCGCCCGCTTGTCCGTAGCGGCTTTGTCGGTTGGCTTTCCGGCTTTATCAAAGGTTTCCTGCACTTTGGCAATAGGAAACATGGCCGGAATCGTCCAGGCGCGCATTTTCCACAACGAAAACTGGAGCGAAATCAGCACCTGTGTACCGCCAAACATCCCATCGGACGCGGTGACGATGCCCACCGGTTTGCGGTGCCATTCTTCGTAGAGTAAGTCGACCACATTTTTGATGGCGGCCGGGTATCCGCCGTTGTATTCCGGGGTGACGATGAGTACGCCGTCGGCCGCCTTGATTTTTTCGGCAAATTCCAGGGCGCCGGCGCTGGGGTTTTTCTGCAACCGCAGGCGCTCTTCAAAAATTGGAAAATTGTATTCGGCCAAGTCCAGGATTTCGGCGGTGGCCAGGTTATTTTCCTGCAGGTAGTTGTGAAAATAATGGGCTGCGCGGTCACTTTTACGACCGGTTCGTACGCTGGCAGCGATAATTGCAATATGCGGCATAAGTTTTATTTTGGGACAAAGGTAGGTTAGCCTGTATAAAAATCTGAAGAATGTGTTTGATTCGGTTCCTACCCTGCTGCTATCAGTAGTCTCATCACCCAACCTTTTCTTTCCATAATACGTCTTTCAGGTATTCTCCAATCTCTGTAAATCATGCAAAAAATAACCCTACTTTTTTTCGTAGTCATTTCATTGGGCATATTCAGCTGTGACGGCAGCTTGGGCAGTTGCGGTTTCAACAATTGCGGTTGCATTGACTGTATCGGATCAACCTCTTATATACTGAAATTCTTATCGAAAACGGACAGCACTGACTTGTTGGCTGGTGGTGGGATTTTAGCCGACAGCCTGCGAATTTTCAAACTAAAGGATCGCAAAAATGAGCCTTATAATTGGTTGCTGCACACGACCAGTCCCGGCATGTCGCCTTATATCGAACTGGAGCAGGATGTTCATGCCTATATTTTTTATTACAGCGTAAACGAAAGCGACACTCTGTTTTTGCAAACCCACAAAGCACCGCCCGGTACGTGCTGTGGAGGTAACACCATACTTGAGGTTGCGCTATTTAACGGAGATACGATTGGGTCGTCGGAAACACAAAGCGGTTCGGTAATGCGGCTTTTTAAATAAATTAAAACGTAGGCATCCCCATACGGATTATTTCTGTCCACCAACTTACCACAACATATGCAAAAAATAGCCATTTTTCTCTTTTCCGTTAT
>JBBRDQ010000182.1:0-10578 GCA_038203695.1 Chitinophagales bacterium | reverse complement strand
GACCAACCTAACCGGCATTCAGGTGCCTGCGGGTTCGCAGCATATTTGGAATTCCTGAGGGACGCAGTTTGAGACCAAACCACAGCGTCTTTTCACCTTTAGCAGCGGCAGCCGCTACGGTGGTTATTATGCCAAAGGCACGCGCCTGCGCCTGAATGCCAGCGCATCGTACCGCGTGCAGCCGTACGGTAGTTTCGCCATCGCTGCCGAATACAACAACATCAAATTTCCGGCAGACAATGAATTTGGACTGAAAAACGCCTCTTTCTGGCTGGTTGGACCGCGTATCGACGTGACTTTTACCAAAAAACTCTATTTCACCACGTTCCTGCAATACAACGAGCAGGCCAAAAACGTAAACCTCAACACGCGCTTTCAATGGCGGTACGCGCCGGCATCCGATCTGTATATCGTGTACACGGACAACTATTTACCCGGCGATTTTTCCACCAACTTTGGCGTAAAAAACCGGGCATTCGTATTGAAGATTACGTATTGGTGGAACGTGTAAACAGGTGGCATACTTCCAAGGCCTGCCACCTGTTGTGTTATCGCGGTAACGCATACGCCACATAACTATCGCCTTTTTTCGTACCTAATTTCGCGCCGCCACAAGCCAGTGCGATGAACTGTTGCCCATTTACGGCATACGTAGCGGGTGTAGCGAAGGAGCAAGCAGGTAAAGTTGTTTGCCACAAAATTTGCCCGTTGCTGGTATCGAATACGCGGAATTGCCCGTCTTTGGTCGCGGCGATAAATAACAAACCGGTGGCCGTAACGACTGGTCCGCCGTAGTTTTCAGTACCGGTGGTCGGTATACCTTTATCCTGCAGCGCTTTGACTTCACCCAGCGGTACGGTCCAGCGGTATTCACCGGTATTGAGGTCGATGGCGTGCAGCGTACCCCAAGGTGGTTTCACGGCCGGATTTCCCTCGGCATCGATAAAACGTTTGTAACCGTCGAACGTATAAGGCGTTTTATCCGTATGCAGTTCGGCCGCCGTGAGGGTCTGTTTTTCGCCGAATAAAAAATCCACCATCGCCTTGCGCTCCGCTTCGCCCAGACTGCTGAAACTCGGCATCATGCCTTTGCCACCTTTCACCACCGTCTCGACATACGTGCGACTGGCGCGTTTGGATATGTCTACCAGCGACGGATAATTACCGGCCACATTGCCCCTGCGATCCGGCCCGTGACAGGCGGCGCATTTTCCCTGATAAATAGTTTCACCCGGTGAAATATTAGGTACATCTGCCGCGACCTTTTTCGCGATCATCGTATGGATCCACGGCATCTGATTCGCGTTGACATATAAAACGCCCTGTGGATCGGCAGCAACACCACCCCATTCCGCACCGCCATCAAAACCGGGAAAGATCAGCGTTCCCTGCGTGCTCGGCGGTTCGTACAGATGGCCGCGCCGCACCTGACGCAAACGGCTGAGCAGTTCTTCTTTGTTGGAAGCATACGGGTTGATATCTTCATCATTGAAAATACTGCGGCCGTAGGGTGCCGGTTTGGTTGGCAACGGCTGCGTCGGCCAGGTTTCTTCTCCCACCAGCAAAGATTGCGGCACCGGAATTTCCGCCAGCGGAAAAAGCGATTCGCCGGTCACGCGGTCGAATACATACACGTAACCGTATTTGGTCACCTGGGCCACTGCGTCGATTTCCCGGCCATTGCGATGGATCGTTAGCAGGGTAGGGGGCGAGGGCAGATCGCGGTCCCACAGGTCGTGGTGTACAAATTGAAAATGCCAGATCCGCTTGCCGGTCGCCGCATCCAGTGCCAGCAGACAGTTGGCGTACAGATTTTGCCCTTTGCGATTGCCGCCGTAAAAATCGAAGGCCGCCGAACCGGTTGGTACGTACAACATGCCGCGTGTTGGGTCGATCGACATGCCGGTCCAGCAGTTGGCCCCGCCCCGATGCAATGTCGGGTCGTTGGGCCAGGTGGCATATCCATATTCAAACGGTTCTGGAATGGTGTGGAATACCCAGACCAGTGTACCTGTCCGCACATCAAATGCGCGAATATGACCAGGCCCGGCATCATCGCCCTCCGTCAGACGTGAACCCATGATAATCAGGTTTTTATAGATTGTGCCCGGTGTGGTGGCTACTACAAAAACGTTGGTCGTATCACTGCCCAGGCCCTCTTTCAAACTTACACGTCCCTGCTGCCCGAACGTTGGTATGACCTTTCCGGTCGCGGCATCCAGGGCGTATAACCACGGACCGACCGAAAACAAAATGCGTTTGTCGGGGCCATCGGCCCAGTACACCACGCCGCGATTGGTGTTGAACCAGGCGGCTTGTTGCGCTGCCGAAAATCGCCAGCGTTCCTGACCGGTCGCGGCATTCAGGGCGAACACCTGTACCGAAGCGGTGGTGGCGTACAGCGTGCCGTCGACTATGATCGGATTGCACTGCATCTGGCCGGTGGTATCGCCGGTATGGTATTCCCAGGCGAGTTTCAGTTGCGACACATTGTCCGGGGTAATTTGTTGCAGGCCTGAGTAATGATCGCGGGATGGACCACCCAGATATTCCGGCCAATCGGGAGAAGCGCGGCGGCAGCAGGCGAATAATAACAACAGCAGTGCCGCGTGATAGAGTTTTATGGTCGACGTTTTGAACATGAGCCGGTGAGAAGATTGAAAAATTGCAGGTGGCAAAAATGCCCTATGTTTGGCGGTAATTTCAAAAACGGTTCTTAAGGTTTGATCTCCAAAGATTCAGAAAATATCCGCTCGTTTTATCCATTTTTCTTTGAATACCATGCGTTCGATTGTACTGCTGTTTATTTGTTTTGTTGCAATGCCGCTTTTCGCCCAGGTGCCGGCCACCGACACCCTGCGCGTCGATACGTTGCCTACTTTTACAGTTACGACTGGTCGCCTGGATACGCGTTTATACACCGGTATTCAACCGATCAGCGCGATCGACCGCGACCGGATTCAGCGCGGACAACCGCAGGTATCGCTCTATGAATCACTGGGTTATGTGCCGGGTTTGTTTGCTATGAATGCCGATAATTTTGCCCAGGATCTGCGGGTGAGCATCCGGGGTTTTGGCGCGCGCTCGGCGTTTGGCATTCGAGGCGTTAAAATTCTGGTCGACGGCATTCCGGAATCCTCGCCCGATGGACAGGCGCAGGTCGATAATCTGTTGCTGGGGGCGGTTAAACGCATTGAAATACTGCGCGGCGCTTCTTCCGGGTTGTACGGAAACGCAGCAGGCGGTGTCATTCAATTATTTACCGAAGATGCACCCGAACGCCCTTTTGGTGCCGTACGCGCGACGCTTGGATCGTATGGCCTCCAGCAGTATCAGGTACAGACGGGCACTACGGCCGGCCGTTTAAGCATGGTCGTACACGGTGCCTGGCAACAGGTATCCGGATTCCGGGCGCAAAGCGGGATGCGCAACGGTCTGCTGAATGGCCGTTTTGTGTTTCGTTTGCCAAAACAACAACAACTCACCTTGCTGGCCAATTATGCCAACAGCCCGCAAGCCGACGATGCCGGCGGGTTAACCCTGGCCGAAGTGGCGATCGACCGCCGCATGAGCCGCGCTGCCAACCGGCAATTCGACGCCGGCGAATCGTTACAACAAAGCCGTTTTGGCCTGATCTGGCAAACAGATGTCCATCGCCCGCAACAGTGGACGGCGAAAATCTACCGCACGGATCGCGATTTCAAAAACACACTGCCCGTACAGAACAACGGGGTGGTGAAGTTCCAGCGCGCATTTACCGGTGGCGGTGTCACGTATCGCTACAATGGGAAAATCGGCGCTAAAGAATACCACCTCACTGCTGGTTTCGACCTCGATAATCAGGCCGACGACCGCCAGCGGTACGATAATTTGAATGGAAAGGAAGGTAACTTGAAAACGGACCAACTGGAACAATTTTCAGCCATCGGTATGTACGTTTTACAGCAATACCATCCGCTTACGCCGCTTACCCTGGAACTGGCCATGCGCTACGATATCATCAAACTAGGGGTGGAGGATCACTTTTTAAGCGATGGCGACCAATCGGGTACCCAGCATTTTAATCAGTTTGCGCCGGCGCTGGGGGCCGCCTGGAAGTGGTCTCCTGCGCTCAATTTAACCGCGCGGTACGCCTATAGTTTTGAAACGCCGACTTTGAATGAATTATCGAACAACCCAAGCGGCGCCGGGGGCTTTAATTTGGAGATAGGCCCGCAGCGGGTGCATAGTTATGAAATCGGGGCAAAAGGCATCCTGCAAAAACGGCTCGGTTACGAAATTGCGCTATTCTACATGAACGTACAACAGGAACTGGTACCGTATGAAAATAATAACCGGACCTTTTACCGCAATGCCGGACAAACCGATCGCCAGGGCATTGAAGTAAGCGGCGACTGGCTGTTTGTACACAACTGGCGACTGACGGCCGCCTATACTTTTTCAGATTTCATCTATGCAAACTACGCAGCCAACGCGACCGATTTTGCCGGAAAAACCCAGCCGGCCGTTCCCACGCATCTGGGTTTTTCAGAACTGCGTTACCAGCCGAAATATGGCCTGTATGGTTTTCTCCAAAGTCGTTTTACCGGAAAAATGTACGCCAACGATGCCAATACGGAAGTCGTGGCTGCCACTGCGGTGACGCATGCCTGCATCGGCTGGCGACTGCATATCGGCAAGACCGAAGGCGACCTTTTTGCCCGCGCCAATAATATTTTTGACGTGGACTATTTTGATAATATCCGGCTCAACGCTGCTGCCGGACGTTATTACGAACCCGCTGCCGGCCGAACCTGGATCGCTGGCCTCTCCTTTACCTTTTAATTTTTCAGGGTTCACGCTTGTTGAATTGTCGCATGGCCCAGACAATTACAATCCCGGGCAGCCCGATCCACAGCAATTCACTTTGCAGTACTTTCAAGCCCCAGCGGCTAAAAAATGCGCCGGCGCTTAGTGGGGAAACCACAATGGGATGGGCGGGGAAAAATATACGCGTATCATCCACGGGCCACCATAATGCCACACCCAAACCGCCGTTGGTCAACATATCCAGCAGCGGATGCGAGGCGGTGCAAATGACCAGTAAAAGCATGATTTTAAGCAAATGCGGGTCTTTTCGAAAAAATAACCAGCCGGTCAGACTGCCTAATGCCCCCGCGAAAACCAAGGAATGCGTCCAGCCGCGATGTCCCCATTCGCTGCCATACGGAATGCCAAAGCGAAACGACAGCACATCCAGATCGGGGGCAAAAGCGCAGAAACCCGCTAATACATACGTGGCAGTGCGCATCTGTTTCGGGAAGAATGCCGCGCCGATAGCGGTCGAAGCGGCTATATGTCCAAAAATAGAAGCCATGCCTTAGGTAAGTAAATGATCGGCCGGATCAATCGGTGGCGGTGCTTGTCCGCTGAAAATAATATTGAGTCGGGGCTGAATAAACCAAATGCCAACCGGGTAAAACCAGAACAACACAATTTCCAGGAGAAAATCGCCCATTCCAACCGGATGGCGTACTTCTACTGCTTTTAATACTTTTGCGCAAAAGTAAAAACAGTAAAACAGGCAGCATATCGCCAGGATATGGAAAGGGAAAATCATGAATATATAACCTGGATTAAAACCTTGCCTAAACAGTTCAGGATCTGCCATAGCAGTCTGTAGAATATTGTAAATCAAGAACATAAGCACCGTTATATAGAGTGCCGGATAGACCACACACGTCTGAAACCAGGTGACATTCATGGAAACGGATGCTGGCAAGCGACTGTGCAATCGGGTACCCAAAACCCACAGCCAACCTAAAAAGATAAAAAGTAGCCCTACTGAAACTATCAGGATAGGGGCCATAGCGCTAATTACGTGTCCTTGAAGTGCCTCCAGGTCAGTTGGTTCGCGATCATTGGTCTGCATAAGTGTACCTATCCAATAAATAAAGGTGGTTATCTGTACCACAACCGGTGCTACAAAAAGCAACAGAAATACCTGCCAGTGTTTCCACAAAAGAATGTTTTTCATAATAAGTGACAGGGCATTCAATATCCCTGTGCGACAAAGATAGTTTTTTTGTTTTTGCTGAAAAGTTGAATTCGGCCGAAAATAAATTTGCGCAATAAGATTCTCCGTTTACCTTTGTCTTACCAATTCAACCACTTCTAACCATCCAAAAACCGAAACCTAATGAAAAACGTCCGGGCCCTTGTGCTCTTGCTCGCCTTATCAGGCGTTCCCCTTTTTGTTTTCGCCCAAAATCTTTCGTCTTTTCCGTGGTGGGACTACCGCAGTTCCACCTGGCTTAACGGGCGTATTGGCGTGGGTATGCAGTTCAGCAACCAGAACCGGCAACTCTATTTTTTCGCGGAATCGGATATTTGCTTTTCCTGTGCCTACAATCATTTCGTGCGTCCGCCAGAAAATTTGCACCAGCAAACAGCCCTCAATCGCTACCGCGGCAACATTCACCTGAAATTTCAGACCAGCAAGGATTTTAAACTCTACGGGACGCGGTTCTCGCCCAAAAGTGACAGCGCTCAGTTCAAAAACCTGTCGTGGACCTACCTTACAGCCGTCGGTATTTCGGCGGAAGCCGGTATGTACCGCACCTGGCGCATCGCCGATCTGGAAACAGGCGGGCTGAACTCCAATTTCCGCAATCAGGGTAAAATGCGGCTGCGCTACGATCTGGTGTCGCGTTTCCATTCCTATTATTACCGCAAACTCAGCAATACCGTCGGTTACGTCACGCTCACGTACGCCAAGTTGGATGACCGCTGGGGTGTAAACCTGAACTGGGGCAACGACGTCTTCATCCTTAGGCGTCTGCGGCGTTTTATTGTCAACCATGATCATGGCGAGACGAATTCCATCTATCTCACCGGTTACGTGCGCCCCAATGAGCGCAAACGCATGGATGCCAATACGGTCTTCAATTACCAGCCGGAACATTTTCAAAAACTGGAATTCGGACCGTCTTTGCGCATGATTACCGACCGCAAAGTGGCCCGGATAGTTAGTTCCAACGACGCGCGGGCAGGCTCCTACCAGGTGGTGGGTTTGCAAAATAGTTTTCATGGGTATTTTGGCGTTCGCCTGCGGGCTGAAACCGGATTTTACGGTCTGGGTGGACTATTTGGTAAAGATGACTTGCTCTGGGGCCGCGATTTGCAGCGTTTTGCGCACCAGGGTTATGCGCACCTGCCCTTGCATTTTGCCCGTAAAATTGCCATTCGCGCTACCAGTGGCGTCGGATCTCCGCTTTTCCCCTGGGAAAATCAACCGATGTACTACCACAAGCCAACATTCTACTATGAGCTCAATACGGATCTGCTGGCTCCATTCGTGCAATGGCGATAAATTAATTACGAATTACGAATTATTTTTAACGTTAATCATTCAGCATTAACCGTTAATCATTAACCATTAAAACCTATTCCATGCAAAACTTCTTTTTACGCCCTTTTTTCCTGGCGTTTTTCTTGTTTATATATAGCAGCGTGCAGAGTCAATCGTCCGTCGCGCATAGTTTTACCTTTGCGGAAATAACGGCGCAAATGCCCGAGTTGCGCATATCTACGATTGAACAAATCTTGGTGAGCGGCGATGGTACTGCGGCGGGCGACGCGCAGATTGAAAATACCTTGCAGCGGTTGCTTGCTTCTGTTATTACGAGCGATGACGGTAAAGTGCAATGGCATAATCTCCAGACGCATATCAAACAAATCACCATTCGCAATGCTACTTTTGATACATTGCCACAGATACTGGGTGAGTTTCGGCACCTGTTTGAAATCGTTTTCGACCATTGTCCGAAGGTGAATCTGCAAACCGTTAATAATCAGGTTAAAAAAGCCGGCAAGGACTCCAACCTGTTCGATAAATTCAACCAGGACATTATTTCGCTCACGTTTATGAATGCCGATTGGGCGGGAATTGCACCGTTCCAGTTGGAAAAAGGGTTGATGAGCGATCTTCGCGAAACGCGTTTTATCAATATTCAGCACTTGAACCAGCATTGCTCCGATCTGTTGACCCAATTATACAGTGCCTATCCCGAATTGGGCTGGCTGACGATCAAAGGCTGCGGAATCGATAATACAGATTGCTTGCGGACGCTGACAAAATTTGAAAAACTGTCGGCCGTATCGCTGGATAATAATTACCTGACCGAGATACCGTTGTTCCATAAAAACCTTACAACGCTCAATTTATCGCACAATCTCATCAGTAGTTTCCGGCCGAAAACCGACAGCACCAACCTCAATACCCTGCATTTTTTGTACCTGGACTGCAATTTATTTGATTACCTGCATTTGCGTTCGGTTCTTTCGGAGGAGTTGTTTTCTGGACTGGAAGTATTCACCTTTGAATGTTTCGGTGCCCAAAATGACGACGAACCACTACTGTTGGCCAATGCCCTCGATCGTCGACGAACCGCTCAGTTTATGTCGTACACCAGTCGCTACGTGAATGATTTTACCCCACCGGCCGTGAATTGTGCAACCTGTGATGCCTATCGCGCCGATTTTATCAGTAATCGCCTGCATGAAGTAACTTTTCAAGGCGACTCTGTCTCCATCTACCGGCTGCTTTTTACGCCTGCCGCCGGTAAAGTGACCATGGAAACCAATATTTCCGTGAACAGGGATCCCTATGATCAACCACACCAGGAAGTCTTCGCCTACAAACAAATCCGCTCCTGTCAGCGATTGGCCGGCGATTCGGCTGTCGCACCGGCAATTTGGGAAATCATTCTGCGCATTGAGGTTTTTGCCGATGGTAAAAATAAACTGCGCGATCTGATACTGCGCGTACCGGAGGGAAGTACAACGGGAACGCTGGAAATATTAACGATTAACGAGTAGCGATTAATCGTTATTCTTAAAGTTGGAGAAGTTGGAAATAATAAAGATGGTCGAAACGAAGCCGACGATTATTTCCATGCTGACCGGTAAGCGCGCAAAATTGGCCGTTGGTACTATGTCGCCAAAACCGGTGGTCGTAAAAGTGATCAGGCTGAAATACAGCATTTCCGACAATACGCTCAGATCGTCGCTGGCCAGTACGCCTTTAAAGCCCTGGGGATAAATCTTGTACAAAACAAAGTAGTCCACGGCGAAGGAGGTGATAATCAGGACGATATTCACCGAAACCAGCGCGATAAAATGATTGAAGCTGCGTTCATTGCCCACAATTTTGGTGATACTCCGGAAATTGTGAAAAATAAAATAAATACTTTTAAAGACCGCCCAAGAAATGGTGATCGTATAATTGGTGGAGTCGCTCAATCCTTCAAATTTATCCACCAAAAACACCAGCAAGCCAATCGATATAACGACCGCATGCTGTGCCCCCAATTCAATAATTTCGTTGCGGAAAGAGTGAACCATTTTTTTAATGATTAACGGTTAATGATTAATGGTTAATGACAACGTTAACCATTAATCATTAACCGTTAATCATTAATAATTATCCGTTGAGTTTTTTGTGGTCACTCAGGAATTTCGCCAAGCCGATGTCGGTCAGCGGATGGTTGAGCAGACCCAATATCGCGCTGAGCGGACAAGTGACTACATCAGCGCCGGCTTTGGCGGCCTGTACAATATGCAATGGATTGCGAATACTGGCAGCGAGGATTGCCGTTTCGTAGGCAGTTTTTTCGTAAATTTCAAAAATGTCTTTAATCAGCGTCATGCCATCCCAGGAAATATCGTCGATGCGGCCGACAAACGGGCTGACGTACGTGGCACCGGCTTTCGCCGCCAGAATAGCCTGACCGGCTGAAAATACCAGCGTGCAATTCGTGCGGATACCTTTTTCAGTGAAATGCGCAATCGCTTTAATCCCATCGCGGATCATCGGCACTTTCACCACGATGTTTTCGTGCAATTCAGCGAGTTTCAAACCCTCTGCCACAATACCTTTAAAATCGGTCGAAATAACTTCAGCACTCACGTCGCGGTTTGCACCGACAATTTCACAAATGGCGCGGTAGTGTTGAATAATATTTTTTTCACCGGAGATACCCTCTTTCGCCATCAGCGAGGGGTTGGTGGTCACGCCATCCAGCACACCAAATTCGGCGGCTTCGCGGATATCGTCCAAATTGGCAGTATCAATGAAAAATTGCATGGTAAACGGGCTTAAAAGTGGAAAAGGCTTAGGAAGTGTAGGAAACTCAGCCGGGCAGCCTGAAAACAAAACCCGCCAAATGCACTAAACTTACTAAGCCTTTCTGAAAAAATGCGTCAAGCACACCGCTACGACCACATATCCTTGCTGCATTTCTGCCCTGGGGAGGTTTTGCAGGAGCTGGTCGCCTGACGCGCCGCAAAGGTAACGTGCCTTCCCGAAAGAAAAAAGAAACGGCCGTTTTTATTTGAAAGTCATTTTGGCCGCCTGGGTTGGAGCACCGACGGCACGGTTCTTGCAAAATGCACATTTACAATGGCTTTTGATTCGTACCACTTATATTTCAGGCTAAATGAGCAACGTTTTTTGCTAAAATCTGTTAAAAATCGTTCATTTGTAAGATGCCGTACGGAGTTGTACTTTTACGCCGTTTATTTGCGCATTGTTGCAAC
>JBBRDQ010000181.1:0-10731 GCA_038203695.1 Chitinophagales bacterium | reverse complement strand
GATCCGCTTTCGCTTGGGTGAGCGGTTGGAGATTGCGATCCAGCAACTCGACCAGAACGCCCGTTTTGGGCATGGAGAGCACTTGCCCCCGCAGGAGCGTTTCATTTGTTTTTTTCATTTTTTGGAAATTAAGTGGTGGTTGAAAATTTGGCGGTTATGGCAAATCAGCGATGATCCTGATTTATTTACCGGTACAAAGGTGCGGCAAGCGGTTGGTTTGTCTTGGCAACGGCTTGGAAACGAACAGGAAACAATCTGGAATTTAATTGGATAAATTTGGGAAATTGAAAAATTGCCTGGAACTTTGTCGCATAATCCATTAATCCACTCCCTAATCCACCACCCCATGCACGCAAATGACTTCCTCATTTTTTGCACCCTCCTCTCCGACGTACACTGTAAGGCTTTTGGCGATCCCCTCGACGCGCTGCCTTATGGAAAAGCCCAGGCCCTCAGTTGGCTGATTCACGATGCGACCGGAGATTTACTGAGTTACAAATCACTGCGCAATTTCTCGCTGGCTGTTTTGGAGAACTCGCCTGAAAAGGTGAATCCCAATGACGCGACGCTGTCAATTCTGGCGCGTTTCGTGCAGGGCGAAACAGGCAAGCACTGGAGTGCCAATACCGCCTGGTATTATTATCGCAACCAGGTTCGAATGGCGGTTGCTTCGTGAATAAGCGTAGTTTTGTGGCTCAAAGCAAAACTACAGCATGCGAAAAATCATTATTTTACTCGTTTTTCTGGGTTCCACAAACATGATTTGGGGCCAGACGGTAGCCGGCGTGCGCGATACAGCCACTACTGTGATTGTCTATGAAAAAGCCTTTTATGATTTTGGCACAGCTATTCAGGGCGCCCTGGTGACGCATTCTTTCAAATTTACCAATACCGGAAATGTGCCGCTGGTGATAACTGAGGCCAAAGCGACTTGCGGATGCACCCTACCAACGTACCCCAAGGAACCTATTGCGCCGGGGGCCGTCGGGGAAATAGCGGTAACGTTCAATACGGCCGATAAGGTCGGACGACAATTAAAAGTAATTACCATCGTGGCAAACACAACACCAGGCGAGACTTTTGTACAAATAAGCGGGGCCGTGAAAGTGCCGAAGAGACGGAAACATTAATTTGTTATTCCGATCTTGTACTTCTTACCTTTCATTTTTTCTGCCTGGATCATCGACAGCAGATGTGCGGCAATGGATTTCTTTACCGCTACAAACGACATGAAATCGAGCACTTCGATTTTGCCGACGTCGTCTTTTTGCAGGTTGCCTTTTTTGGATAAAAATCCGACAATATCCATTTTGCTGAGTTTGTCCTTTTTGCCGCCGCTGATGTACAACGTGACCCAGGGAGAAGTAGCCGGGGACGCATCTGTTTCCAGCAGTTCCAGCAGTTCCGGCCTTTCCGCAATGTAGGATGGCACGGACTCGCCAGCCGCCAGCAACAGATAGGCCGTGCCTTCGGCATTCATGCGAGCCGTACGGCCGTTGCGATGGACGAAATCGTTCAGTTTCAGCGGCAATTCGAAATGCACCACATTTTTCACTTCCGGAATATCCAGTCCGCGAGCGGCCAGGTCGGAAGCAACCAGGTACAAAATGCTGCCGTTGCGAAACTGCACCAGGATTTTTTCGCGGTCGGGTTGCTCCATACCACCGTGAAACGCGGCACTTTCGAGACCCATGGCGGCCAGTGCGTCGCGGGTCTTTTCGGTGGATTCGCGGTGGTTGCAAAAGATCAGCGTTTGCTCGGCACCCAGCATACACAGCAGTTGAAAGAGCGTTTCGGTTTTGTCCTTGTCGCCTGATTTTACCGTTTTGACGGTCAGTCCGTCTGTGGTTTTTTCGGCCGTACTGGAAAAATTCAGGACGTTGGGTTGGGTAATGCCGGTAAATTCAGGAATATTGAGTTTGTTGGTGGCCGAGGCCAATACTCGTTTTTCAAGGTTGGGCAATGCCTTGACAATGATGGTCATTTCCTCCTGAAAACCCAGCGACAGCGATTTGTCGAATTCATCGAAAACAATTATTTTGACGCTGCCCACCGCAAATGATGCTTTGCTGACGTGGGCGGCAATCCGACCGGGCGTCCCGATCAACACCGCCGGCGGCTGGCTCAGGTTTTGCATTTCGGTGGACATCGGATGTCCGCCGTAACAGGTATTGACCTTAAAGCCGGTCGACATTTTTTGCCACACGCGTTCGATCTGGATCGCCAGTTCGCGGGTGGGCGATAAAATAAGGCACTGTACGCCGGGCACTTCTTTATCGAGCAATTCCAGCACCGGCAATAAAAATGCCAGCGTTTTACCCGAGCCGGTCGGCGATAGTATGACCGTATTGGGCGTATCGGCAATGCTTTTGAAAGCGGCCTGCTGCATGTCGTTCAGTGCAGGGATGGCAAGATGGGTAAGTGTTTTAAGAAGTAGTTGGTTGGATTGCATGTGGCAAAGGTACGTGGGTTTTTCGCCTAATTAACGTGTTTTAGATTGGCTGTGCTACTAAAAATATAAAACTAGGCCTGTTTCGACAGCTCTGTGTAAGATCGATTAAAAATCATGTTTTGCTTACCTGTCAATTATAATACCTTTACATAGTTCTTTTTAAGAGCGCAGCGGAATAACGAATCGCCAACGTCAAAAATCCAAATGTTATGCAGGAGCATAAACCAGAACTTGAACGCTTACAATCGGTGCAGGGCGGCAAAAAAGTCTTTCTTTCGTATTCCCAATCCGATAAAGGTTTGCTTGAAGACTTCAAAAAGCAACTTTCTCTTTTAGATAGACAGGGAAAATTGCAACTTTGGGACGATAGTAAAATCTCCCCGGGAGGAGATTGGGATAATGCGATTAAACAGGAATTGGCGCAGGCTGATATTATCATCTTGCTCGTGAGCGCCGATTATATTGCAACAGACTATCTTTGGGAGGAGGAGATGATGGATGCGCTGGAACACCAGAAAGCCATTGTTGTGCCGGTTATTCTTAGACCCTGCGACTGGACCTCCGCCCCTTTTAGTCACCTCAACGCCTTGCCCAAGGAGGGGGTACCCATTACCTCCCATAGCGACCAAGATGCTGCCTGGAAGGAGGTAGTTCAGGGTATTCGATCTATGCTATTTTCTGAAGCGTACCCTGCTAGTGCGCCTTTAACAGTGTCGCAAGTCGTATTTCGAGCAAAATCTTCGCTGGTTCGCTTCTTTTTTCGCCATTTCCTCAGCCGGTATAACAAAGGCTATTTTGTCCCTTTGGAATACGGACCGGGTAACTATACCCGCGCTAATTTACTCGATACCTTTGCCCAATATATCCCGCCGTCTAAATTTACCTTTGATGACTTGACACATCTGGCCCAACGGGTGAGTACTCGGAAACAACAGGTCAAAAGATCAAGCCTGCAACAGAATATGCTTCGGCTCTTTTTAGAAGGTTTTTTGTGGGATGATTCTACCAATGTTTTGCTACTCGCGGACTCTGGTATGGGCAAGACTACCTTTTTGCAGTATCTTTTTTGCGCTTTCGCCAAAACTTACCCAAGTGTGCACCTGGCTTTTGTATATGGCAGATCCGATATGCTCCAAATCATTGCCGGCATACCCGACAAACAGCATACCGTGCTTTTTTTAGATGGCTTCGACGAAAACAAGGAGGCGCGCCATAATTTGGGTACTACGATTGCCCGTTTGTCGGCCCTACTACGCGATTTCAAAAAGGTGATTGTCAGCAGTCGCGTGCAGTTCTTTACGGACCAAACAGAAGAGTGGAAAGGGCTGGGCAGCAACCGGAAATTCGCGCAGGTATATTTGTCGGCATTCAGCCGGAAGGAAACGGAAGCCTATTTACAGAAAAAATTTTCCGGGCAAGCAGACTTATTGGCAAAAGCCACGCAAATCTTCCATGCCTCGCCCGATTTTTTTTGCCGTCCGCTATTGTTATCCTGGTTCGACCTGCTGCTGTACAGCAAAAAAGCGCACTATGCTTATCTGTTTGAGGTCTATGAAACCATCGTACACGAATGGGCGGAACACGAGGCGGATATAACCGAACCGGACAATTTTCAGGGCAAACGATATCCTGACCGATTGCTGGAATTTTCTAAAAAACTGACGCTACACCTCTATCTGCAACATAAAGAATTGTTGAAAACGGATGAGTTTGAAACGATTGCCGCTATAGCCCAAAAATTAGGCATCACGCAAATAGATGCGCAAAGCCGTTCCTTTCTTACCCGAAATCGTGAAGATGACTCCTGGCTATTTTCACACAAAGCCTTTTTCGATTATTTTCTCGCGGTTTTGCTTTGCGACCAGGATATCCGGGAGGAAGATTTTGCATTTGAAGAACACCCTGAAACGACGCATTTTTTCAATGAAATGTGCTGGAAAAAGTATGGCGGGAAAGAAAAACCACCGCGCGAAAAGGAGACCCTGATTGATTTAGGGAATATTGCGCAAGTGCAAAATTTTTTTCCTGATACCACCATCTCTTCCATGCCCAACCGCGCTATCAGGGCCATGCTGACGCGGGTATCCACCGCTGAATGGGCTGCATTCCCCCAGGTAGAAACAACACCCAGTCCTTATTGGAAAGATATCATTGCTTTCCTAAAGTCACTCCAGCCGAAGCAAGACACTGTTATTCACTATGTTTTTCAAGATTACCAGGCGTTTGAAAAAGCCATCAAAAATGAAGGGATTGATGATCTTCAAACCCAGTCCTATGGGTATACTTTCCTGGCAGAATATGTGCACTGGAAACACTCAGGTTTCAGAAAACACAATGCCCTGGCACTTAACAGTGCAGCAAAAGAAAGTTCCTTTAAAATACATTTTGCAGGCTACGATTTCAGCCGCTCCTTCAAGAACAACCTGCCGGAATGTTTGAAAATCTTTGATGTGGGCGACCTTTTTGACCATGCCCTCAGCTACAACCGGGAATTGCAGCAATTTGTCAGACAACGCCCCAACACAGATTTTTCTACCCTCGGAATCAGTAATCTTACCTTCCTGCGCTATATTGATTACGAAGAAGAAGCACTTGATCTTTCGGGCAATCTTATAGCGGTGCCACACCCTGCGCTCGAACGGTTCGTTGAACTGCGCAGCCTCGATCTTTCCGGTAATGGGATTGCCAGTGCCGAGGTTTTGCGCCCCGTGCTTGAATTGCCCGAGTTGCAAACACTTTATATCTCCAATAACCCGGTGGACGCTGTAATCGCAGAAACGGACCGCAGGGGCAATTGTCTGCTTCCTCTGCGCGAAAAAGTACTGACCAAGCCAAACATGGTATTCGTCGAAGGCGGTATATTTGAAATGGGACAACCCGATAAAAAGATATTTTTGTTTAAACGTGCTGGAAAAGACTATTATTCCGACGATGAGCAACCCGTGCATAAAGTACAACTCGATTCTTTTTATTTCGGCAAATACGCCGTAACAGTGGGCGAATTCCGCCGTTTTATCGCGGCTACAGCGTATGAAACAGAAGCGGAAAAGGACAACAAAGGCAGTTATGTATGGGACTTTGATAAAGGCGAAATATTACTGAAAGCGGGTGTTAATTGGCGGTGTGATGCACATGGTCAGCCGCAAACGAACGACCGGCATCCGGTCATCCATGTCAGTTGGGAGGACTGCAAAGCGTACTGCGATTGGTTAAGTCTTGCAACTGGGCTGCCGTATCGCTTGCCGACCGAAGCAGAATGGGAGTACGCAGCCAAAGGGGGCCCGAACAAGTGGGCGCATACTTTTCAATATGCAGGCAGCAACGACCTCGATGAAGTAGGGTGGTTTTACGGCAATTCAGGGATGGAAGACAATGATAAAGGTACCCATCCGGTCGGAAAGAAAAAAGCCAATGTATTGGGATTGTTCGATCTGAGCGGCAATATATCCGAATGGTGCGGGGATTGGTATGCAGCAGATTATTATGCAGAATGTCATCAAGTTGGCGTAATGAAAAACCCATCCGGTCTATTAAATGGTGATTCTCGCGTGCTGCGCGGTGGCGACTGGGGCTATAGTGCGGCTCTATGCCGGTTGGCGTTTCGCGGCTACTTTGCCCCTTCGTACCGCTTTTATGGGTTCGGCTTCCGCCTCGCGTGTTCCTTGCAGTGAGACGGTTTGCCTATCCTGGCTTACCTTGTGAGCAAAAAGGGAAGTGACGTACCGCAGCAAGCGAGCAAGGAGGGAGGGACGACCGACGGCGAAGTGCAGTAGCGGTACGGAACAATGGTCTGGTCGGTACTCATTCGGCAAAGCCGAAAAAATTTTGAAAAATAAAGAGAAAGGTCAATTTTCATAAGGTGATTATCGCGTGCTGCGCGGTGGCAACTGGGGCAATAATGCGGCTCAATGCCGGTTGGCGAATCGCGACAACAATGCCCCTACGAACCGCAATAATGGGTTCGGCTTCCGCCTCGCGTGTTCCTTGCAGCTCACAGGTAAGCCGGATGGCATCCGTTGAACAGAGAATTGTCCTGTTCCTGCCGGTTTTTCCGGCAGGACGAAAATGGCGGCTTTTTGCCGTCTGAACAGGAGCAGGACAATACCTATCGCCACAATCTCGCTACGTTGTTTTTCAAGAAAAAGCAGTACGCTAAAGTGCTGGAAACGCTGCAAGGCGTACACTTCACGGATGTTTTGCACAATCTCGACGACCGCCGGCTGCTGCTGTGCAGTTATTATGAACTAGGCGAATTTGCGGCCCTGGAAAGTCTGCTGGACAGTTTTGCGATCTGGCTGCGCCGGGCCAAAAACCTGGGTTATCACCGGGAATTGTACGCTAACCTCGTGAAATTCACCCGCCGCCTGCTGGAGCATAAAAGCCAGCCGGCAATGCGGGAAAAACTGCGACAGGACATTCTGGCGACGCAGGCGGTAGCGGCACGGGAATGGTTGTTGGAGAAAGTGTGAATATTAGGCCACCTCAATAGCCGCTGCGATGTGTTTCTCTAAATTTTCTATGAATATGCGTAGAGAAACGTTTTTGTCATAGCAACTTTTAAACACCGCATTTTTTCGGAATCCTTTGGAAATTTCATCATAGCGGCGCGGAGATTTGTCCAATGGTAATGCATGCTGTTTACGCAGCAATTCTTCTATTTTATGGGTGCAGTTATTGGTTGCTGCACGGGTTTTGTCTGTAAAATGCAAGGGCAGCAACCAGCATTCAATTTCATCTACTGCGACGGCAAAGATGATTCTACTTTCATATTCGGGGAGAAAATCCACACCCAAAGCGTTGGAAATGAAAGTATTGAGTTTCGCTGCTGTACGTTCAATTAAAATTTCAGGACTTACCTGGCGACCCATTTCATCCAATTTCTGCAAATCAAAAGGCGCTTCCTGCAAACGATCTGTGTCTATTTGGACAATTAAAAAATCCAATTCATTTATTGCTTCGCGAAACTCAACTGATTGAATATAGGCTAAAACAAGTGTCCAGCCGCCATGACCTGGCTTATCAGTTGCATCGAGAATAGGTTGTAAAGGACGAATGCTGCTCTTGGCGTCAGGGTCATTAAAGTAACCAATCAGCAAATTGCTCAATACGCGCTGATCGGTCGGGCCTTCAGCAATAAGTCCAAAAGTAGGGATAGCAGACACAGCAAAATAAATTAGAAATCATCGGGCAAGCCGCCGATATAGCCACGCAAAAACTGCTCCGACAGGCGCACCTGACCATTGCCGTTAGCCGAAGGTTTTTTGTCCAAACGCAAGGCTTTAGTATGGCCGTCGGCGTTGCGGGAGAGCACGAACAGGCGCTGTTCCGGGTCATTGATATTCAGTCCGTCAAGCAAGCCCGGATTGTGCGCCGTTAGTATTACTTGTTTATCGTGTTCCACTGCGAGGCGGCTGATCACTTCCATCAGTTTGCGGCAGAGTTTGGGATTGAGGGCATTGTCTACATTGTCAATCGCAAAAAACTTGGGGGTACGGTCGCTTACTAACAAGGTGATATAAAACAAAAGGTATAAAAAACCTTCATTGCTGCTGCGCTGATCGATAAATGCTAAACCTTCCTGCAAATAGCGGTCGCTGATGCGTAAACGTCGCTCGGTAAAGATCAAATCATTAGGGATTTCGATGTTGTCAACCCAGTCTGTGAGTTCCTGCACTTCAGCGACGATTTTCTGAAACTGCTCCGGTTTTTCGCGGTAGAGTTCGGCTAAATGACTGAACAAACCTTCGCCGCGAATGCCAAGCGGACGGATTTGGGCTTCTTCTTCGAAACGGCGAAGAAAGTGATTTTCGGGTGCATAGAGGAGAAAAGTATGAAGATTTGAACGTTTTGATAAAATCGAAAATATAAATTTTTTAATAATTCCTTCTTCTAAGAAGTCATTTATATTATTTCGAGTATCTTGAACTTCTGTTTTGATTTGTGTACGTATTTGTGAAATCGCTGCCATCAATATAATTACAGGGGCAACAAAATCTGATGCTAGTTCCTCAAGTTCCGTATCTTGAAATAATTCTTTTATAGATTCTATTTTATTGGGGTTATCTATCTCAACATGAAATTCAATTTCGCCATCAAATCTATCGATAAACAAAATTGGTATCACACTTTCATCCTTAGTAAATAATAATTTTATAGGCAACCCCATCGTTATTTTATCAAACCCCGATTTCATAGACTCCCCATTTACTACCCGAACTCCCCGTGTCGCCAAAAACTCATTATCCAATTTTCCTGCCGCTGCCGCACTTCCCAGCACGATTGCTTCTAACAAATTCGTCTTCCCACTTCCGTTCGCACCAATTAACACGTTTACCCGACCCAGTTCAAGATCGAGGGTAGTGATGGATTTATAATTTTCAATATGAATGGTTCGTACCATAAGTTGCTGAAAACGCAATTTTTGCCTTAAAAGAGCAGCAAATATAACGTTAAATGAGCGAGACTGCAAATAATGCAAACCGAGCAGATTACCCAGCCACCTCCATCCGATACCCTACCCCATGCACCGCCGCAATGCTCACCCCCGCGTCCTCCCGCAGCAATTTGCGCAGGCGCGAAACAAATACATCCACGCTGCGGCCGACTAGGATACCTTCGTCCGCCCAGACGTTTTCCAGGATGAAGCTGCGCGCGAGCAGTTGATTGGGATGGCTGACAAACAGGTGCAATAATTTCGCCTCGCGGTAGGTGAGTTGATGGCTAACCGTACCGCACCACAACGTTTGATTGGCCACATCCAGCCGGGAATTGGCAAAAGGCAGCCAGGCCGGATCGGTAGCGCTGTCAGTTTCCGTAGGGGAGGGTTCGGTTCTGGAAGCGAGTTCCTTCCTGGCCGCCCATCGGCGATTCAACCGGTAAAACAGCGCAACGACCAGACCGCCAAGCAGGAACATCCAGCCAGCCGCACCGGACTTTTTAGCCATATCCGGAAAGGTGACCTGCAGGTTATAACATTCCGGAGCTACATCCCGCCCAATGCAGGCAGGCGACGAAAGATCGAGGTTGCTGTAGCCCAGTTCCAGCATGCCATCGATACAGCGCAAGATCGCCACATCATAATTCTGGCTGATGCCATGTACATCAAAAGAGGCTTTTAAAAGCGCAGGCAACAGATCATAATCGAACGGACGCTCCAAGCGTACCATCCAGACATTGGGGGCCGTCTGTTGCACCGGCGGTATGTTTGAGGTACTGTCGCCCGCTGCCGCCAACAAGTGATGGGCGGTACGTCGCAGGGCCAAATTGACCTTTTCTGGCGAAAATCCATCGCCAGTCGGACTGCTGGCGGAAGCCTGCCAGGCAAACTGCATCAGCACGGCACTCAACAGGAACAGTGCGACAAATACGGTGGTCTTTTTCAGCATGGCTAGATTCATACACAAAAGTAACAAAAACTTTTGCGATCGGATTACGTGAGACTTGAACGTCTACTGTACGAGTATTTCATTGTGTGGCAACGCGTATTGGTCGTCCAGCGTAATCAGCAAGATATGATCGCCTGGGTGGCATTTGGCCAGTACTTTCTGAATCAAAACGCGTTTGAAGGTCTCGTCGGAGTACATGGTCAGTGTGCCGGTATTGTGATCGCGCAGGGCGATCTTGAATTTAACCTTGTCTACCGGAATACTGGCAGTGGGTGATAGATCGGCTGTACAGACCGCCAATACACCCGTTGCGGTGACTGCTACCGTGCATTTGCCGGTTGGCGTGTAGGTATCGACCACCATTTTATCATCTAAAAAAGCGGCGGTACAATTGGAGAATGGCTTTTGGGCGTACGCGCAGGCTGCCAATACGCAGCAAAAAAAGGCGAGGGTAAAACGAGTTGCTTGTTGCATTTCAGGTGTTTTAAAATAAACGTTCGTCAAAAGTACCCGGATCGCGCTGTCGCTTCGCAAATGGCCTGTAAAATCTTGTAAAGGACTTGTAAAACCTTATCATAAAAATTTCAATTCCTTAATAATCAACTATATATGTGAATATTGGGTTAAGATAAATGCTTGATTAACGGGGCTAGTGCCGGGGGTGACTTTAAGTCACTCCGTCACTAAGGAACTGATTGTCAACCACCTCCTAATCCCAACCCAATATTCGCATGTAGTGTTATCCAAATCTTCGTTTGGGTTAGGGTGCGGCCTTATGCAAATCCCGGTTTTGCGCGCTTGGAGGCGGATGAAGCAAAACCATGTTTGAGTCCCGACGTAGGAGGGGCGAGTTTGGTTTTGCGCCGCCGTAAAGTGTGGCAAAACCGTTGGATT
>JBBRDQ010000180.1:0-10732 GCA_038203695.1 Chitinophagales bacterium | reverse complement strand
CACGTAACCTGGGCAGCTGGCACTCGCCGACCATTATGTCCTGCGGTATTGGTCAGGGCGAAATACAATTGACAACCTTACAAATGGCCAATCTTGCGGCGTGTATTTCCAACCGGGGATTCTGGATCACGCCTCACCTGGCCAAAAAATTTGAGGATGGTACGGAAATTCCCGCACAGTTTCGGAAAAGACATGATGTCTCGATCGACGCGCATTATTTTGACATTGTCAAAGAGGGAATGGCAGAGTGTGTAAACCGTGGTACAGCCCGTATTGCCCGTTTGTCAGATATTCAGGTACATGGCAAAACCGGTACGAGTCAGAATCCACATGGGGAAGACCACTCTGTATTTTTTGCATTTGCCGAAAAAGACGGAAAAGAAATAGCCATTGCGGTGTACGTTGAAAATGCCGGTTGGGGTTCTTCATATGCGGCGCCTATCGCTGGGCTAATGATTGAAAAATACCTTAATGGTGCCATTACGCCAGATCGATTGCCAATTCAGCAGCGGATGATCGATGCGAACCTGTTCCTTAAAAACCCGGCGCACAACAAACCGATTGCGGAAAAACCAACTGCGCCAGCGCCTCCTCCGGTGGTGCCGGACTCAAAAGATGTTCCGTCTGACACACCTGATGCTACAACCCTGGTCAGTGAGCCGGCTACCAAGCCACCGAAGAGAAAATAGACATTGTATCCTCAAAAAATCTAGTCATGGAACATTTTAACACCCTTACGGCCAGTGAACTGGCGGAATTATTACAGGCCCCTGGACTTATTGTGTTATTGATAGGTACTGTAGACGGAAAATTAGACCAGGAAGAACGTACCTGGGCGGAACGACTGATACAATCGCGGACGTATAACAAACCGGCTGTATTGAATAACTTTTACCAAGCCGTGTATGACGGGTTTTGGGATAGGCTGGATTTGCAAATAGCGATGTTGCCGGCTGAGAAGGCGGCAAGACATGCCTTGCTAGAAACAGAATTAGCGGAACTGAATCCGATTTTAAACAAACTCGAACCAGCAATCGGGGCCAAATTATACCACGGGTTCTTAACCCTGGCGGAAGAAACAGCAAAAGCATCGGGCGGATTTCTGCGCATCGGCGCGATCGATGAAACGGAACAGCGCTGGTTGCAGTTGCCTATGCTTACGCCCATTCATGCCGCTGCAAGAGAAATAGAAGCAGACGAAGCTGAAGAAGAATAAGATCGAGCAGCCGGGGCTCTTCAGCGCAAAAAGATTCCCTGCTTCAGGACATAAAAAAGCGAGCGGCTACCTCTTTCGATGGTAACCGCTCGCATATTTTCCGGCACTTTACCGGTGGTGGTTATTTCAGGTTGAAAGCGCCTGTACCTACCAGATAACCTTTGTTATAGACTTCTACATTGTATTTGCCTTTTACAAAGTTCTGGCCTGGCTGCCATGAACCGCATACTTCTGCTTCACCGTTGGTGTAATTAGTCGTGGCAGTTGTAGTGTAGCGGAATTCAGATTCTGCTTTTTTGTCACGAGACACACCAGAACCCAGGCTTTCGATGGCCAAAGGAGCACCGGTTGGGTCTACGATACGCAGGTAGAACGTTTCTTCGCCGGCAGGAACGACTTCATTGGCCTCAGTAGTGAAACAAATGTTCAGTTTATCCACCTTTTTAGCTTTCGATTTCGACTTTTCTTTACCGTTACTGCGAACATCTATTGCTTTCGTGGTGATGTTTTTTACTTTAACCGCAGAAGCGATATCTACTTTTTTCGACATTACTTTGTTGTCAACTTCGAGTGCAGTCTTTTCAGATACCAGTGCTGCCTTCGCTACACCTTCTTCCTGAAGTCTCGTTTGCGTTTCCGTCAAGGACGTATTCAGCGTCTGGTTCTGCGTAGTCAATTGACCTACTTGTGCTTTCAGACCTTCGATTTCCGTCAGAAAAGTGTTTTTCTGATTTTCAAACGCGGCAACCTCAGATTTATACGATTTGTTCTCGCGAATCAAACCGGCGATCGAGTTGCGTTGTTTATCCAATTGTGCAATTTTCTCCTGAATTTGCGCATTCAATTGCTGATTGTCGCCCTGCGATGCTTCCAATTGGGTTTTTACTGCATCAAAGTCCGCATTCAGCTTGATCAAGTCCTGTTCTTTCTCAGAAAGGTTGGCACTTGTAGATGTCAACTGCCCGGTAAGGCTGTCGCGCATGCTGTTTTTGCTGACAAACAGATAGATAACCGCAAGCAGAAGAAGCGCAATTGCAACGCCCATTCCGATCATAGGGCCATTCGACTTGTTTGTGTCAGGGGTTCCAAAATTCGGTGTGTTGGGCTGATTGAAATTGGTGGGTGTGCTCATAATTAGAATTAAAAAGATGAAAGGTTTAACGTTAACTGATTGATGTCTAATTGAAGCATAGGCTACCTTTCTCTGCGGTTGTTTTTATGTCGTTTAAGACATTTTGTGGTGCGAAATTCGAACTATAAACCTTCTTCCAGTGCCTTTATTGCGCAGTAACGATTCTTTTCCGGCACAAAATTAAGTAAACCTTAACTTAAATGACTGATTTTCAGGTATATAGTTGAAATAAAAAAAATATTATTTTTATAGTGTAAGATGCCAAATAAGGAATGTTCCAGAAATTTTACCTTTGCAATCATCCGCATTTTGTGCCTCTTTGCTACTACAGGAAAAAAATCCATGCCATGTCTATTTTTGATGCCTTTGATCTCTACAACGTACTCTTTCTGGATATTGAAACCGTCCCCGGCGCGGCTGATTTCGATGGAATCAACGAAGAATTACAAGAATTGTGGGGTATTAAGTCCCGTACGATCCTGCGAAAACCCGCCGAAGAGATCGAATTCGACGAAATGGCCGAAACTTACAGCACCCGTGCCGGCATTTATGCAGAGTTTGGGAAAATAGTGTGTATTTCTGTGGGATTTCTTACCCGCCAGCCAGAAAGTGCAGAGCCGCTGCTGCGCTTGAAGTCTTTCGCCAACCATGATGAGTCAATTATACTGGAGGATTTCAGCAATCTACTGGAGAAACACTTCGGCAATCCGGATAAATACGCGCTATTGGGTCATAACATAAAGGAGTTTGACATTCCTTACATCTGTCGCCGCCTGCTGGTCAACCAGTTGCCATTTCCCCGCATGCTCGATATTGCCGGTAAAAAGCCTTGGGAAACCAAACATTTACTCGATACCATGGAGATGTGGAAATTCGGCGATATCAAAAACTATACTTCCCTCCGTCTTTTAATGGCTTTATTTGATCTTCCTTCGCCCAAAGACGATATGGACGGCTCGGATGTAGCCGGTGTGTACTGGGAGGATCGCGACTTGGATCGCATTGCGTCCTATTGCGAGAAGGACGTGCTTGCTACCGCACAACTATTTCTGAAGATGAAACGCCTGCCCGTCCTGCGCAGTGATCAGGTCGTCATTGTACGCTAATCGAACGATGGAAAAGGATGCGCTCCGTGTGGGTATCACCGGTGGTATGGGAAGTGGCAAGACCACCGTTTGCCGCGTCTTTGAAAGTCTGGGGATACCGGTGTACGATGCCGATTACTGGGCAAAGTGGCTGATTGAACACGATGAAACCGTAAAAGACGGTATGGTGGCACTGTTTGGCCCGCATGCCTATAATAATGGTGTGTATGACCGTGCTTATATCGCCGGTATCGTATTTCGGGATGCCGTTAAACTGGCCGGACTGAATGCGTTGGTGCACCCGGCAGTGGAGCGACACAGCCGGGACTGGCACGCACAGCAAACCGCTCCCTATACGCTTAAAGAAGCGGCGTTAATGATTGAAAGTGGGAGCAACCGTTTTTTAGACCGGTTGATTGTCGTAACTGCCCCGGTACAGGTCAGAATCCAGCGCGTAATTCAGCGTGACGGCCTGCCTGAAGCACAGGTCATTGCGCGCATGGAACGGCAACTGCCGGAAGCGGAAAAGATCACCCTTGCCGATTTTGTTATTGTCAATGACGGACAACACGCGCTAGTACCCCAGGTCTGGCGTATCCATCAGGCGCTGGTGCTGGCAAGCGAACGGCTTATTTAATTTATCGGATTTATGCAATACTATAATATACATACCCATGCACCGGTGCTTATGCCGGCGGTAGCGGAGATAGAAAGTATATGGTATGGCCAGCCGAATCTCCCCACCGCATTGCGTCAGTCAGCAGGTTTGCATCCCTGGTATCTGATGAATATTGACCTTGTCGCAGCGGCACAATGGCTGCGGACGGAGGCGGCGAAACCACACGTTGTGGCCATCGGGGAGGCAGGATTAGATAAAATTACCACGACACCCTGGGATATACAACTACGTGCTTTTGAAATCTGTCTGCAGGTAGCGCAGGAAGCGGACAAACCCGTTATCATTCATTGCGTAAGAGCCTATAATGAAGTGCTGCAATGTCTGCGCCTTTTCCCCAACGTTCGCGCAGTGTTTCATGGATTCGATAAAAACGCCCCCACTGCGGCCAGGCTGTTAAAACAGGGATATTACCTTTCCTTCGGTGCAGCCTTGTTTCGCGAGAACAGTCATGCCGCCGAGGTACTGCGCCAACTTCCTGCGGACCGTTTTGTACTGGAAACAGATGATTCCAACCGCTTCATCGCAACAATTTACGAACGGGCGGCCGTCATACGGGACGTGCCGGTAGCAGCGATCGGCCTACAGATTGAACATAATGTAAAGTTTTTATTTGGGTATTGATACCAATTTTTCAGCGCAGCAGACTGCGATAGATATGTTTCATTCTTTGGGGCTTCGCACCCAGCCGAAACATATTAAATACGACCATATTAGCCAATTGTACCCGCAACCAGCCATTTTGCCGGTATTTTCGGGCAGATACGGTGGCATACTTGGGTACGATATATAAGGGATGGTGCGGCATTGTCCGGCGCAAAAAATCGTATTCCTCCATGATGGTATAATATTCATTGTACCCTTCAAATTTTTCGAAAATTTCCCGCCGGATAAAAAAGGTTTTGTCGCCTCCCTGGCACCAAAGCCAATGAAATCGATTAAAATATGCGTTTATTTTCAATAAAAGATGCGGAGAATCAAACCGATATCGATAACAACCCATTTCAAAACCACCGTTCAGCGCAGCCTGAATATCGGTTTCAAACGAGATAGGAGGATACGTATCTGCATGGATAAAATAAAGAACGTCACCTTGTGCGCGCCGTGCACCTATATTCATCTGCGCTGCCCGGCTACACACCGTGCAGGAAATTACCTGTGCTCCCGCTGCGGCAGCCGTCTGAAAGGTCTCATCTGTACTACCACCGTCTACTACCAGGATCTGTGTAGTCAGGCAGCTGTGGGTGCGTAGAAAGGTTACTAGTTTGCCAATACGCGCAGCTTCATTTAAGACTGGAATTATGATCGAAAGATTCATTGATACCCGTTTCGATTTAAAATGCCTCGCCAAAGGTCAGATAAAAACCGGAATTATCAGCACCGGCACCAATCCCGTAATCTATGCGGATGTGCAGGTGTTGTTTCCGGTCAAATTCAATTCGCAATCCCGCACCTCCTTCCGGCCGCCAGTGCAATGCTTCCCCCGGGGTGCCAAAAACGGTACCGGTGGCACCGAATAACACGCCTTTAAACCGCCAGAACAACGGGAACCGCCATTCTGCCTGTGCGGCGATTAAATAACGGTCGCGGTATTTACCATCGGGGTAGCCACGCAGGCGTTTGCTGCCGCCGATCTGGGGTAATAAAAAGAAAGGTGTTTTACCAAATGTAAATGCCCCGATCACTTGGGTCGCCAGCACGGTTTTCGGACCGGTAGGCCAGTAACGCGCGACGTCGATTCCCAGTCGGGCGTACTCAAAATCACTGCCGATCAGCTGCGTTTCACCGACAGCAGATGCTTCGACCAGCCAGCCCTGGTGTGGAAAAAACTGGTTATCGCGGGAATCATACAGCCAGACTGGGCCCAGGCCGGAAGAAAATCCGCCCTCCGACCCGGTAATTTTATGTTCGGCAATTTCACTGCCGGCGGAAGACCCGATGATGTGGTAGCTGTCCATGCTATACCGCAAGCCGAATAACTGGTGGGCATCGCGATTTTTGGCCACGGTAACCCGCAATCGGGGATATTGGGCCGTGTAAGTTTCCAAAAACGTGTTGGGATAAGAATTGCCGATCCCGAAGTATTGGTATAGATAGCGATACCAGCCGGCTTCCCCATAGACACGCCATTGACCATTGCGACTGTACCATTGGTAGGGGAAATATAACAGCCATTGTTTACGCTGGGTATAGGCGACACTGACCGTCACACTGGAACGCAAAGGATGTCCAGGGAAGGTAAGTACACCACCTATCCCGATTCCCCCGCGCGTATCATTGCTGTAAAATACAAGGGGTAGCCCGAAGAACCGTATACCGGTGGAGTCGCGAGGGAGCGAATCGGTTTGTGCAGAGAGGGCAGGCGTGCCCCCAATCAACAGCAGCCATAGGAAGATCAGGCAACATTTACCAGTATTATTATCCATTTTCTTACCCTGCTTTTGGGAAGATGTACGCAACATCAGCGTTTCTGGATTGTATTGAAGACTAAATCTTCCAGAAAAGCCACTACATTGGAAGCCTTTTTGTTTTCGCGGAAATCAGTTAGCCGTGGCATGTGTTGCATAAAAAAGTATTGCAGGTGAGCCATTTCTACCAGGGTGCTGGCCAGCGAATGGGGATAGGCATATTGCGCATTGTAGTCCTGAATCACGAGAGCGATCCGTTCGCACAGGTCTTTATACGGTTTGAACAATTCGCTTTGGTTGATCTTCTCAACTTCCCGGGTAAGGTACGCTTTGCTGCTTTCGGCGATCACAATTTCATAGAGGGCCTTTTTGTCCAATCCTGAATTGTCCAGATCATTGGGGAGTTCACATACCAGTAATTCAATAATTTTTTGAATTTTATCGTGTGGGTTAGTCATGTTTTGTAGGGAAAACATGACCAGGTATTCCAGAAAATTCCAGTACCAGTTGCACAAATAGAGTAATAAGCGGTGTTTACTCTCAAAATAACGGTAGATGCTCGCCTCCGTAGTCTGTATTTCTAGGGCTAATTTTTTGAAGGTAAATTGCTCGTACCCGATCTCGTACATCAACACTAATCCCTGTCGAATAATATTGCGTCCTAGTTTGGTGTCTTCCGGATCACGAAGGACGAGGTTGTCGTTAGGTTTGATCCGAATCATGAATTGCATCGTCTTGTGTGGTTTTGTAAGAGCAAAAGTATCTAAAATTAAGCGACGTTGTTACTTATGAAAATCTATTTGCTGTCAGGATGTTTGCTCCGTGTTTGATGCTGGCAATACTATTAGCTGGGGTAACCTGAAATTATCATAAATTAAAAATATAAATTTGGTAAAATTGAAATTTTTTCTATTTTTGCAAATTAATTTTTATAAAAAGCCTTTCTTTTAATCTGTAAAACGACTGGGTAGCCAAACAAACAAATATTTCGCTCGCGTGTGACGTTATGCCCGATGCCATTCAATGGCATGACTTTATTAACATACATTTCCGGTTTTAATGGGTTCCAAAAGGTGCCATTCGCAGTTGATTGAAGCCCATTTTGCAGATTATGTTAATAGCACGCAGTTTGTCCTATCGAAATAATTTTTGCCGCCACACCGCGTTTGCCTATTGCGTGTCGTTTGTATAGGCGTGGCTAATACTATATTTTGCCCTGACATACCGCTGTTTTAATCCTGGCTTACACCACTTTTTTACACTGAAATTCAGTAATAATCATGTCCACTATTTCCTCCCTGTCAGAAACACTCCAAAACCTCACCAGTAAAGGCTATCAAATAGCAGATAATACCCTTGCCCCCCATGAATCTATTCAGTCCGGCGACTGGCGACTGGATTCCGTCGAACAAATCCGCCAAACTGATAAAAGCGGCTCCCGCGCACTTGTGATTGCGGTATCAAGCGCCAGCCGGCATCTGAAACTGGTTTTTGTCGAAGTATTGTTGCCTAAAGTACAATTTGACCCTATGACGCTGCTGCGGCGACTTTTTCCGGGAAAAAACCGCTAAAGCGTAGTTTCTTTGCCGGGTGCATTGGTTTCTAAAAATTCTTTTTTCAATTTTGTCAAGTATGTGGTCGCTGTGCCTATGGGCGCAGGACGTACCGCGTATTCGCAACTTTGCACCGCTTGATTATGCGGCGCAAAACCAGAACTGGGCGTTGGCGCAGTCGCCGGAAGGCTGGATCTATGCCGGTAACAACGGCGGTTTGCTGGAAATGGACGGCACGCGTTGGCATACGTTCTCACTACCCGATAAACAAACCGTGCGTGCGGTTGCCATCGGGCACAACGGCGAAATTTTTTGTGGCGGTTTCGCTGAATTCGGCTTCTGGAAAACCGACCGGAACGGTCGGTTTTACTACACGTCGCTGAGTGATCAAATCCGGTCCGATCAATTGAATAAAGAGGAGATCTGGCATATTCTCGCCGGACCTGATTTTGTGCTTTTTCAATCGTTTTCAGCAATTTATAAGTTTGACTACCAAAAAATTACGCTGTTGCACCCCCCGGGTGCAATCATGTTTACCCGGACGGTAAACGGGCAGACAATTGTACCGGTAATTGGCCGTGGATTGTACGAATTACTACCCGACAATACCTTTAAATTCGTGCCCGGATCAGCGATTTTAGCCGATAAAATTGTCCAATTTATGGTTTCCAATAACCATGGCGGCGTCTGGATCGGCACGAGTAACCATGGCATTTTTGAACTCCGCGACCATCAATTTGTACCGTGGAATAATCCACTTAATCTTGAATTTCAGCAAGTTCAACTCAATAAAGCGATTGCGCTGCAATCGGGCGGATGGGCGATTGGCACCATTCTGAACGGCGCTTATATTCTGGATGAAAATGGCCGGTTGCGCTATCATTTTAACCGGGAGAACGGTTTGCAAAACAATACGATTCTCGCTATTATCGAGGATACAGATGGCAATCTCTGGCTGGGACTGGATAAAGGAATCGATTTCATAGCACTGCAATCCTCCCTCACTATCTTTATTGATCAGACGGGCAAAATCGGTACGGCCTACACCGCTGCATACTGGCAGAATCGGTTGTACATCGGCACCAACCAGGGTGTTTTTGTGCGGGAAAACTGTACTCAACCAGGTGCTTGTCGCAATAAATTTCATCTGGTCGAAGGCACACAGGGGCAGGTATGGCAATTGCAAGTCATTGACAATCAATTATTATGCGGTCACAATGTCGGCATGTTTCGCATTGAAAACGACCGTGCGCAAAAAATAAGCGATGTCACCGGTGGCTGGTGTGCCATTCCGTTGCCCGGGCATCCGGACCGGCTGGTGCAGAGTACATACACCGGGCTGGTGTTGTTTCGCAAGGATGCGAGTGGCCACTGGGTTTTCGAACGCCGGTTGTCCGGTTTTGATGCGCCATTAAAGAAAATTGCCTTTGATACACTGGGCAATTTGTGGGGTGCGCACCCCAATCGGGGACTTTTTCGCCTGCATTTAAGCGAGGATTTGACGCAAGTGAACGCGATGCGTACGTACACCCGCGAGGATGGGTTGACCAATGACTTTAAACTGGATCTGGCGGCTTTTCCGCAGCGTTTAGTCGTCAATGCGGAACCGGTACCTTTGCAAATTGTACCGACGGATCAAGGCGTTGATTTTAGGCCGTTGATTGGTCAGGACATACCACAAAAATGGCTGTCCGGCATGGCGGATGACTATTTTGTGGTCGAGCGCAACGATGTAAGGTTAGTGTCGCATGGAAATACCTATCCGTTGCTGCTGACCTTGGTGCCAGGTTTTGAAAATATATTGCCTGTTGCCCCGGATCGGTATCTATGTTGTCTGGAAAATGGTTTTGCTGTGCTGGACCGCCGTCATTTACTGGCGCAAACATCCCCGCGAAAGACCAATCGGTGTTTGATTCGCCGCATTGAATCAGCCGACAGTTCCGTGTTTCTCCCCACCGAAAATCTTGAATTTTCGTGGCGCCACAATAGCCTGAAATTTTATTTTACAGTGCCTTATTTTGAACGTATGCCCCAGGTTTCGTGGCAATTGGAAGGTTTTAGTCCCCAATGGTCGCCCTGGCAATCGAGTCCTGAAAAAGAATTCAGCAATCTGTCTCCCGGCAATTACACCTTGCGTGTTCGCACTGATACCGGTGCCGCCGCGGCCGTTTTCCACTTCCGGATTCTGCCGCCCTGGTACCGTTCGGTGTGGGCTATCTTAGTTTACATAGGATTGTTTTTTACCCTGCTCTGGCAGATCGAACGGTTCAACCGGCGGCGCTTTATGCACCAGCGCCAGCGGCTGGAAATAGAAAAAGAGCGCGAACTTTCCGTCCAGCGCACCGCTGCCGAACGGGAAAAACTCCTGCTGGAAGTGGAAAATAAAAGCCGGGAATTGTCTAATGCTGCGCTTAACCTGATCCGTAAAAATGAAGTATTACAACGTTTAAAAGACGACCTGCTGGCGGCTAAAAGCGATCCTGCCGCATTGCCTAAAATCATCCGGTTGATCGACGGCCATCTGGAAGGCGATCACGACTGGGCAATTTTTGAGGAGTCTTTTAATCGGGTGCACGACGATTTTTTCAAGCGATTGCTAGGACAGTTTCCCGACCTGACCCCGGGCGATTTCCGTCTGGCGGCCTACTTGAAAATGAATCTG
>JBBRDQ010000179.1:0-10739 GCA_038203695.1 Chitinophagales bacterium | reverse complement strand
GGGACTGATGATGCCACCTAAGGTCATGAGTTCGGATTCGAAGATTTTGCGCACCATTGCTTTGCCGGCGCACAGCACGCCAACCACCACATCGGAGTGACCGTTGAGATACTTCGTGCCGCTATGGGTAATAATGTCGATGCCAAATGCAGCCGGGTTTTGAAAGATCGGCGAACAATAGGAGTTGTCGATAATCGTCACCAGACCATGTTCTTTGGCCAGGGCCGCACAGGCAGTCAGATCCTGACATTCAAAGGTCATGGTGTTTGGACTTTCCAGGAAAAGCACTTTGGTATTGGGCAGAATGGCCGCTCGGATATTTTCAATATCGGTGCCATCCACAAACGTATGCGCCACCCCAAAACGGGTCAAAAATTTACGCAACAACGCCGTCGTCCAGGAATAGGGCCCTTTCTGGCAGACAATATGATCACCGGCCGATACATTCCCGATCACCGCGGCTGCAATCGCGCCGGCGCCGCTGGAAAAAACCAGCGCGTCCTCGGTTCCTTCCAGGGCAGCCAGTTTTTTGCGCAAAATCTCTACCGTCGGATTGTTGCCGCGTGAGTACACGTGGTTGTTCAGTTCATCGGCAAAGGCGGCGCGAAAAGCCGTCAGATCGGGAAAGGCAAAATTGCTGGACTGAATGACCGGCGGCGCAATGGCGTTAAAATACTGGTCGCGATCTTCGCCAAGGTGGGTGAGAATGTCACTAAGGTGCATACGGTGCGTTTAAATTTGCGGGTGCAAACTTAAACTTTCAACCCGGCATTTTTGAAAACCTATTTGTGCTTGCGGAAATATTCCCGCCAGGTAATCATTTTCTCAAAATCTTCATCCCAGAGTTTGTGGAACAGGCAGCGCAGACTTTGCTTGAAAGTGACCGAATGGGCCAATTTATCAAAAATTGGATTTTCGTGGTGGCAACGCGGAAGTTGGTAGTTCGGCACCTGCGCATTCAGGTGATGGATATGGTGATAGCCAATATTGCCGGTCAGCCAATGGAAGAAACGTGGGAGTTTGTAGTACGAACTGCCTTCCATCGCTGCGCGGAGGTAGTCCCATTTGTCCTGAAAGGATTTATAAGTGGCCTCGTGCTGGTGCTGCACATAAAAGAACCAGAAAGAGATGGTCCCGAACAGCACTACAATCGGGAGTTGTACGAGTAAAAACGCCTTCCACCCCAGGAAAAAAATGATGCTGGAATAGATCAGAAACAGCAGCGCGTTGTTTATCCAAAGCGAGCGATTGGCGATTTTCCAGCCTTTTTGCCGGATTATTGGCAAACGGTTATTGAAAAAAATATAGACTATCGGTGCAATGCCAAACAAAACCGGTGCACTCCTGAAAATCATATACTGTAATTTTTTGAAGCGACTCAGGGCTTTGAATTCTTTGACGGTCAACGTATTAATATCACCAATATCGCGGTGCTCCCATAAAACGCCATTGTGGCCATGGTGGAAATTATGGCTTTTGGCCCAATATTTATAGGGAATGAAGGTCAGAAAACTACTCAATGCCCCAACCAGGTCGTTGGCTTTGCGCGAAGCGGTAAAAGACTGGTGGCCACAATCGTGCTGGATGATGAAAATTCTCGCCAGAAAAAAGGCATTGACTACTGCCAGCGCGATGGTGAACCAAACGGAAACATCCAGCAGCAAATACATCGCCACCCATATCCCGATAAAGGGAAGAAACGTGCTTAGAATCTGACCGACTGCCTTTCGCGAATCGGGTGTCTGATACTGTTTAACGATAGCGGGCAATGCCTTGTAGGCACTGTGATTGAAATACTGCATTGCTGATTATGATGAGTGCGAAGTAGATTGTTAATCAAACAGGTGTAGGTGCAGATTGTTTCGATTGGAATTTCTTAAAGGTCGATTTGAAACCTTGACCCAGTGGGTTGATTAAAACAAGGCCATTATCACTAAAGCGATAATGACCTTGTATATAAACAAATATTTGAATGCTTGAAGAAATTAAAGAATGATCCCCAATGCTCTACTGTTCCAATCTAAACGAGAATTTCCCATTGGTAAAACGAATCGTATCAGGCTCGGTAAAATCTCCGCGATTTCCATGCCTTTCATCAAATTCAAATATTAAATTAAAATTCCCTGAAACCAGACCGGATGCAGTATTGAATCCGGTAATTTCAAAATGATTATCGGGCGAAGCGAGCATAATTTTTAGCCTCAGCAGGTGTTCCGCTCCACGCTTCCAAACCCAAACCCAGCGCCGCAGCAGTGTCTCCGACCTGCTGCCAAGGTACATCACGATGATTTGTTCCATCTTACCATCAATCAGACTTGATTTGTTGGGCTACAAATTTCAGCATCCGCTGTTGTACAGAAGAGGGAATGGTTTCACCACGCAACTGCCAGCAAACACAGCGGAAGACCTGCTGTGGCTGAACAAATAGGGCTTTTGTGGCCGTTTATGGGTCATCGTGCTGTACGTGAGCCGCAGGTCGGAGACACTGCGGCGGCGCTCGGCTGGGGTTTAGTAGGAGATGCGAAGGAAGACCTGCTGCGGCTGAAAATATTTATCAAACAGAAGCAGATGGTTTAGATTGGTGTACACAAAGCACAGAATCAAGAGTCGAATTCTTTCTATCTGTGACAAGGTGAATTCTACAAATAAAAAAGCGTAGCAGCAGATTTACCTGCCACTACGCCATGCACTGCTATTTAAACTTTATAAAGGTTATTTTATGCTCCAGGCCGTGTTCAGGAACCCCAACAGGTCGGCAATGCAATTTAAGGACTGCATCAATGGTATCTGGTGAACGGAACTTGCCAAAGACATTTATTGCACATTTTCCATCCGGAACTACACAGTCAGTAAAATTTGCGCCAAACGAGTTTGGAATATCATAAATCTCTATGCTATCGCCATCAATCAACGGGAAATAAAAGAGACTTTGTTGTGTAAAACCTGAGGCAATATCTCCAGAGCGTTTCGTTTGTGCAACAACCATTGCATTTGCGATGGTGCCAGGCATTCCTATATCAGAGGGCAAAGTAAGGTATATGGCAAAAGTATCCATGCAGTACCAGTCATCAAAGTAGGCAATAAAACTACCCGGAGCGATGCAAAATGTTTCATTCATAAGTACTGATCCGGGAGTCTCACACACACATTTGCCATCCAAACAGGTTGATTGTTTTGGACAAGTCTGACAGAGCCGCTCTGTCATTGGCTGGCAACAGGCACCAATCAAAAGGACGATGGAAAGCACTAGTAAGCATATACTTCTCATGGAATGAAAATTTTATAGGTTTGACAGATTCAATTTTCAAATGCAACAGAATTAGGTTTCATAGAAGCGATATTAAAGAACTCCCAGCGCCGCAGCAGTGTCTCTGACCTGCTGCCAAGGTACAGCACAGTGGTATGTCATTCCGCAATCAATCCATAGCATACCAAAAATGCTGCACGAACTGCCAAATCCAGTGAATATGGAATTTGTGATGATCTCTTTATATTTATCAGGCTTCCGCAGATGTCTCCAGCCTTTGATCGTGGCTGTGCAGAAATAGAGATCGGTGTAGCCTTGGAAGTAGTTTCATGCTGTTTATTAACAAAGATAAGGCTTTTGCAGCCATTTGGTGGACCATAGTGCTGTACGTGGGCAGCAGGTCGCAGACACTGCGGCGGTGCTGGGCTTGCGTTTGACAGCAAACACAGCGGAAGACCTGCTGCGGCTGAAAGTGATGAAGGAATAAGACAGCGCTAGTTTTTCCGCGCATCCACAATCTTCTCGTACGCATCATTGATCTGCTGGAATTTTTCCTTGCCGTGGCGCAAACGCTCGGCAGAGGCACCCTGAGCGGTCAGGCGATCGGGGTGCCACTCCATAGCGAGGGCCCGGAATTTCTTTTTGATCCCGTCCAATGTCTCGGTCGGCTTCACGCCCAGAATAGCGTAGTATGGATCGAGGGGCGTCCAGCGCTGCTGCTGGCTGGGTGGCACGTGAAAATAACGGGCTTTAATGCGCTCGTACTGTAGGCGCCCGACATGAAACGTGCCGGCGGCACGTAGCAGGATATCTTCTTCGTGGGGGTGCAGCCCACCGTCGGCAGCGGCCATGGAGAAAAGGATATCCATCATATCGTTGACATGGTGGCGTTCCGCACTAAAATCGTTGTAAAAAGCCCGGGCGTACACTTCGAACGGCTCATTGGATTCTTTGGCCTGCTTCCAGATTTTAATGGCTGAACCGCGGCCCCGGTCCGACATGCGAAACTGGTTGCGCATCAGGTGCTCCATGTGCGCGATTTCCTGGCGATTGATAGCGCCGTCAACTTTGGCAATTTTAGCGCACAGGGTAAACACGTGGTAGAGAAAGGTGCCTTTGCGGCGCTGATAGGCATCGTACTCCGCGTTTTCAGCGGTTTTTTCTTTGGGCTGGTCAAATATGTAATGGCCCGCGACAGATCCCAGCACAAAGCCGATCAGTCCGCCAAAAGGCAGCCC
The DNA here is from genome assembly GCA_038203695.1 of Chitinophagales bacterium. Classification (GTDB taxonomy): domain Bacteria; phylum Bacteroidota; class Bacteroidia; order Chitinophagales; family Saprospiraceae; genus M3007. Next base: position 6,254 of record JBBRDQ010000179.1, on the reverse strand, counting down.
GATCAGATCGCAGATAAACATACCGGCGATGCCACATAGAAATTTGCCTTTGAGTTCCACGTTGTACTTGCTAGGTGAGGATTTGCGGAATAGAGCATTTGATCCAGTTGATTCAAAATACCCGATTGCTCAAATCCGCATTGCTTAAAACCCCTACCGGCGGAATCCGCCTTTCGGCATACCTGCACCGGGTGGCATGCCCATTTTGCCGCCTGGTGAATTCGCCATCTGGTGCATCATTTTACGCATATCGTTGAAATTCTTGATAAACATATTGATCTGCTCCAGCGATTGTCCGCAGCCGCGCGCGATGCGTTTTTTGCGATTCAGGTTGAGGGAATCGGGATTGCCGCGTTCGTCGGGCGTCATACTTTGAATAATGGCTTCGACACGATTAATGGCTTTTTCGTCGATCGGCGCATCTTTCAGGGCTTTACCGACCCCAGGAATCATGCTAATCAGGCTTTTCAGATCGCCCATTTTTTTGATCTGCTGCATCTGACCGAGAAAGTCATTGAAATCAAACTTGTTCTGCTTGATGCGCTTTTCGATCTTTTTGGCTTCTTCCTCGTCAAAATCTATTTGCGCGCGCTCGACCAGCGACACGATGTCGCCCATACCCAGAATACGCTGCGCCATCCGGTCGGGATAAAATACATCGAGTGCATCCAGTTTCTCGCCCGTAGAGACAAACTTGATGGGTTTGCCAACAGTGTATTTGATCGTCAGGGCAGCGCCACCGCGCGTATCGCCATCCATTTTGGTCAACACCACACCATCAAAATTGATGCGCTGATTAAAGGCTTCGGCGGTATTTACTGCATCCTGCCCGGTCATGGCATCCACGACAAACAGCGTTTCGGTTGGGTTGATGGACTTTTTCACCAGTTCCACTTCCGCCATCATCAGTTCGTCGACGGCCAGACGACCGGCGGTGTCGACAATGACCACATTATGGCCGTGCGCTTTGGCGTGTTTCAACGCATTCAACGCGATTTCGACCGGGTTTTTATTCTCTAACTCCTTGTAAACCGGTACTTTAATGCTGTCGGCCAATACGGTCAACTGGTCGATCGCGGCCGGGCGATAGACATCGCAGGCCACCAGCATGGGCGAAAGTTTGCGCTGCTCCTTGAGGTATTTGGCCAGTTTTCCGCAGAAAGTCGTTTTACCCGAGCCTTGCAAACCGGCCACTAAAACCACCGCTGGACTTCCTTTGACATTGATACCGACGGACTGTCCGCCCATCAGTTCGGTCAATTCGTCCATCACGATCTTGACCATTAACTGGCCAGGATTGACGTTTTTCAACACGTTTTCCGTACCAAGCGCCTTGTCTTTGATCCGGTCGGTAAAATCCTTGGCAATTTTATAGTTCACGTCGGCACCGACCAAGGCCCGGCGAATCTCTTTAATACTTTCCGCGACGTTGAGTTCGGTAATTTTATTGGTGCCTTGCAGGACCTTAAACGCGCCTTCGAGGCGATCACTCAGACTTTCAAACATAAAATGAATGCTGGATATTTGACTATTGTGTGGCGGATCGTTTTGCCGTCAAACAGGGTCGGGCGACAAATGTTTTTATTTTTTGGAACGCAAAGATACGTTTCGAAGCGAGACTACCGGTAGTGCAACGACAGGTTCTGAAGATTTTTTGTCGGATTTAGGAGCGGCCAAGGCAAAAACGAACGTACTTTGCAACTTTACAGCAGGCAAACAGTTGTTTGTAGGGATTTTACTACAGCGTATTTGCGCTAATTTTCATGTTTAAACCGGATTTTGCCGGTTTTGTTAAATAAATATACGATTGAATTTTTCTGAATTTGACCTCCATCCGGATTTATTGGATGGGATAGACGCCCTTAATTTTACCACCCCCACCCCGATTCAGGAGCAGGCCATTCCGCGCATTTTGCAAGGGAAAGACCTGATCGGTGTCGCGCAAACCGGCACTGGCAAAACGGCTGCCTTCGTACTGCCGATCCTTAACCTGATTTTAGAATCCAAAGAAGCAAATTATACCCAGGCCCTGGTGGTTGTACCGACCCGCGAATTGGCCGGACAGATCGATCAGGTGATCGAGGCCTATTCGTATTTTACCGGCGTGTCGTCGATCGCAATTTATGGCGGCAACGACGGGAAAGCCTTTACCCAGGAAAAAACCGCCATTACCAGTGGTGCCGATATCATTATCGCTACGCCGGGCCGTTTGCTGGCACACATGAAACTGGGCTATGTGAATTTTTCCCGCCTGCGTTTTTTAGTACTCGATGAAGCCGACCGCATGCTGGATATGGGTTTTCAACCCGATTTGCTGAGTATTATCAAAATGCTGAATCCGAAGCGCCAAAGCATGCTTTTTTCTGCGACCATGCCGCCTACGGTGATGAAATTAGCGAAAACCCTGCTCAACAACCCCGATATGATCAGCATTGCGCTATCGAAACCGGCGGAAGGGGTGACGCAACAGGCTTATATCGTGCCCGACCAGCAAAAACTGCCCCTGATGGTGGAGATGCTGAAAGACAAAGTTGGCCAGCGCATTATCGTATTTTGCTCTTCCAAGTTGGCCGTCAGCGGTTTATACCAGAAATTAAAGGCTAAAAACCTGCCGGTCGGACAGATTAGCAGCGATCTGGAGCAGGACCAGCGCGAACAAATGATGCAGGACTTCCGCAACCGGAAAATAGATTTTTTAGTGGCTACCGATGTGGTGAGCCGCGGTATTGACGTCGATGGCATCGATATGGTGGTCAATTACGATGTACCGCGCGATCCGGAGGATTACGTACACCGGGTGGGCCGTACTGCCCGCGCTTCGCGCACCGGCATTGCGGTTACCCTGATCTCTCCGCTGGATATGATCCGGTTCAAACGCATTGAAAAACTGATCGGCAGTGTGGTTGAAAAACTGCCCTTGCCAGCCAGTTTACAGCAAGCACCCCGTCCTGCCCATAAAGAAGCGCGCCCACCGCGTAAGGAAGGCACCGGCAACCAAGGTAATAATCATCGAAACAAGGCGGTCGATAAACCGGTAACCGCCGCGGGTACACCTGCGGTAGAAGGTGAAAAACGCCGCAAGAAGCCGCGTTATCGCGGTCCCAAGCGCCCCAATGAAAAGCCGAAGGAGTAACCCTGCACCGCTCTACTTTTTCTTGCCACTCCTGCCGCCCGACAGTTCTTTTGCTTTGGCCACATCGGCTTCATAAGCGGCCAGATTATTCATTTTCTGGTGCACCACTGCCCGGTTCTGGTACGCAATGGCAGCATCCGGTTTCAATTCGATGGTTTTGGTAAATGCGTCGATCGCAGCGGGGAAGTTATTTTTGCGCATATAGATCATCCCGACATTGCTCCAGATGGCCGCATCTTTTGGGTCCATTTTGATGGAATGCTGAAAATCAGCCATCGCCGGCTCTAACTGCTCCAGTTGCGCATACAGGCTCCCGCGCAACTTATAGGCGTCGGCGATCGTGGAATCCAGGGCAATCGCTTTGGTAAAATCCTGGATAGCATCGTTTGGCCGGTTCAGATCGCCATACTCTACGGCACGACCGAAATACATCATACCACGGTGCGCATAACCGTTGTTGATGGCATTGGTAATAACGGTAATGGTATCCTTCCAGATGCGGATTTGCAGCAGACAAAATACCAGCAGCATTCCTACCCAGATATAACCCATGGCTGTTATGGCGTGTGAAATAACCTGGTAGCGCTGCCGCATGGCTTTCCAGCCTTCATATAACAGGTAAAAAATCCCGATGCAGGCGACGTAGTTGTAGTGATCGGCACACAATTCAAACGTACCGAGTGAGGTAATGGGCAGCGTCACCGCCAGGTTACTCAGAAAGAACGCAAGTCCGATGTACAGATACGGTGCAACATTTCGCAGCCGCCAGGCTGCATATCCCGTCACTGCCCAAAAAACCGGTGCAGCAAAATAGTACCAGGGCAACACGCCATTTATCCGGTCAAAGGAATAATAGACATTTAATTTCAGGGGCAATATGATCTTGCCCAGGTACATCAGCGGCGCATAACTGATCAGCAGCACCCGTTCCAGCGGTGAATAACCGTTGCCGATGCTACCGATGGGCGTACCCGACACCTGTCGACTGTACAGTGTCAACAAACCAAAACCTAAAGAAATCAGGAAAAAAGGCGCATAGCCGATTATCCGCTGCCGCCACGAAAGGTTCGGTTTTTTCCATAAATCAAACACAATCAGGGTAATAGGAACGGTTACGGCCGAACTTTTGGTCAGGCAGGCCAATAGGAAAAATAGGATCGATAAGGCATACGTTTTTTTCCGGCTGCCGGTTTCCGAGGCGTAATCCAGGTATTGCCCGAACGCCAGCAAACAAAACAGGTACGAAAATGGCGTACTGAAACCGGCAATCCAGGCCACCGACTCTGCCTGAATGGGGTGAATGGCGAAAAGCAGCGCCAGCACGGTCGCCGTGGTTTTATCAGATACGCGAAAGATCACGCGGTACACCAGCCAGGTATTGATCGTATGTACGATCAGGCTGAGCAAATGATACCAGAACGGATTACCTTTGCCTATGGCGAAAGCGATCGCATGACCGACCCAGGTCAGCGGGGCATACATGCCGAGGTTAAAACTCGTCAGTGTGCTCACCAGCGAAAAGTTGGCAACGGCCGGGTTTTCTACTGTGGCGGAGTGGTCGTCGAGGCCCAGCATCTGGTTACCCAGGCCAGTCGCAAATAACAGCAATGCCGCCAGCACCGGCAGGGTTGGCCCTATCCAACTCATCGTAGTGGGCGCTTCCGCCACTGCAGGTTTGTGTTTCACGGGAGCTGATGGACGGACTGGACGTTTACTCATAGGTTAACGAAAATAGGCAGTGTAAAAAGATTGATTTTCAAAGGTTTATACATGACTGGTTATCCATATTATCTGCCAATTGGCAAATACCTTTAAAAACAGGCCCAAAAATAGGGCAACTAAGTAATTATTGAACCTTGTGGCGCATTTTGTTTGCGGTTAAATGAGATTGTACCCGGAGGTATATGTGTTGGGTCTTTTTGCGTGGGGCGGATTTGATGGTTGGCGCATTACCCGTCACGGCAAGATGGGACAACGGATTGAACGAATTTTGCCGATTTAAAAGGATTTCAGCCACAGCAGGTCTTCCGCTGTGTTTGCTGTCAAACGCAAGCTCAGCGCCGCAGCAGTGTCTGCGACCTGCTGCCCACGTACAGCACTATGGTCCACCAAATGGCCGCAAAAGCCTTATTTTCTCTGACTTTTTTGGTGTGATTTGGATTGATTGTAGGAGGGAACAAATCATTGTACTGTACCTTGGCCGCAGGTCAGAGACACTGCGGCGGCACTCGGTTTGGGAGAATACCTGGCGAGGCTTAAACCGTTCATTTTAAACAATTACGCAATGAAAAATAAAAATATGCTCCAACTGCTGCTACTGTTCTTTGTAGGATTAATTCTTAATTCCTGTTATAAAAATGACACGCCACCCATTATTCCCCCGGCCCCAATTGACTACACCGTACTGCCACTGGCCACACAGACCGGAGCAGGCACTTTTGGGTGCTTGGTAGATGGTGAGGTGTGGGTGCCTAGGGTGCCTATTTTGACGGTTACGTCTGCGGATATATCTGCACTAATTTCGGAAAAAGATGGTACTGGGGGCGGGGGGATTTCCTGCTACTTGGTTGATATAGAAAAGGGAATAGATAACTGGATGGAAATAACGATTGGAAACAACTATTTTATTACTGACAAGTATTGTTATCCCGATAAACTCGGCGTTTCCGCGCAATTTAGAAAAAAAAATAGTCAAAGGTACCAAAGTACCTATTTCGATACCGACGAAAACTGTGTCACTATTACCCGATTTGACACCACAAATAATATTATTTCTGGGGTATTTAATTTCACCGTGTATAACGATACCATTCATAAAAACGACAAAGTTGTCATTAGTGACGGTCGCTTCGACCTGAAGTATTCATCACAATAGTTTTTTCTTAACGCACTAAATTTTCATTCAGCATGAAAAAAACCTTTTTCAGCCGCAGCAGGTCTTCCGCTGCGTTTTCTTTCAAATCCCAGCCGAGCGCCGCCGCAGCGTCTCCGACCTGCGGCTCACGTACAGCACGGTGATCCATAAAATGGACATAAAAGCCCTATTTTCTCTGGCTTTTTTGGTATGATTTGGATTGATTGTAGGAGGGCCAATCATTGTGCTGTACCTTGGCAGCAGGTC
>JBBRDQ010000178.1:0-10889 GCA_038203695.1 Chitinophagales bacterium | reverse complement strand
ACACTTTCTACTTTGTATTGCGCAGCGCCCAGCAGTTTGCGAAACAATTCATTGCTCGCGCCCAGGTCGCGCACCGCGATGCCGATATGATCGATTTGTAACATGGTCGGATTTTTAACGCTGCTTGATCCAGATATTTTGCTCGCCGGTCAGACTTTGCAGAACCGCAATCCGGTCCTGTATCTCGCGCACATTGTTGTAATTGAATTGAATGCCCACCTGGTAGCCGTTTTTTTGTAGATAATACACGTCAAAACGCTCCTCTTTTAACATGCGCATCAACCGGTCGGCATTGGTTTTTTCTTTCAATGTGGCCACCACCAGGATACACCGTTTTCCAGTTTTGGCTGGGCTCACCGGGGTAGTTTGCTGGTTTTTCGCGGGCGCGGGCGCGGAGTCGCGCACGGCAGAAACAGGTGCCGTGTTGACCGTAGATTTTTCCTGAGTCTTCTTTTCCTGGCTGGTTGGGGCCGACAGTTGTTCGAGTGCTTCTTGCCGGGCAATAGCGTCGGCTTTTTTGTGTTTTTGCCAGTACCAGAGGCCGGCGGCGATCGCAGCAAGCAAAAACACGACCCCAATTGCAATGCCTGCCCAGCCTGAACCGCGTTCGGGGGTAGGTGGTGTGATAGGCAGGTAAGGCGTAGGTGCCTGCGGGGCTGGCACAGGCGGGTTAGCCGTCTCCGCAGCAGCGGGGGCGGCTGTGTAACTCGATGTAGACGTTTCGGTTACTTCGCGTGCACGGGCAATCGGTGAAAACTGTAAAGGCGGTAAACCGTAGGAAGCAGCATTAAAATTGGTGGTATCGGGCAGGAACTGGATCTTCTGCACATAGTTCTTGTACAGGCGTCCGATGCCCGGCAGCGTAACGATTTCCCGCTGATTGAGTTGGATTTGAATCTGCTCGACAAAAGACTGTAGTGCATTGCGCGCTGCTTCACTGGAAATGCCTTGCGAAGTGGCTATCGCGCTCACCAGCCGGCCATCGTCCATGACCAGATTTTCACTGAAAGTCAGGGTTTTTGTCGGTGCCGTGACGGTGCCGCCTACATAGTCGGTAGCAGCAGACCCCTTGGTGGCCGTAAAACCGCCTAAGCCGGGAATCACCACAACATCGTGCAGGAATAATAATTTTTCAATATGAACCGGAATGTCGATCTGCATAGTCGGATGGTTAGTGGTAATGGGCTGTTATGACGAATCAAATACGCTGCCAAAACGGAGCAAAAGTAGCATTTTTGATATTCTGTGCCGATTTTAGCAGCCTTAAAGATAAATTATAGTTGTTCGGGCCGCATAAATGAAATTGAACCCGGCCCGAACGGCCCCAAAGGGCGCATTTTCAAGGGAATTTGCCCCGCTTTTTTTCACTTCTTTTTCTGCACGGCGTGGGTTTGGTGTAAAAACGACAATAAGCGTGTACTTTTGCCCATAAGTCAACGTTTGTTGTGGCAATGTGACCCGCAAACGAATGGCGTCCGGCGTCCGGCGCACCGTAATTGCTACTATCAATTATGGCAATTTATTGATTATCAGCGCTTTTGATTCGGTAACTTTCTGTATTAATTTTTCAACATCCTACTTATATGAGCGAAGTCGAAAGTTTTTTTAAATCGGCTTTTTCAGTTGACAACGTTATTTTTGGCTTTGATGGCGGCGATTTGAAGGTGCTGCTTATTCAACGCGGCGCCGCGCCATACCGGGGCAAATGGGCGCTGCCCGGCGATTTGGTCTATCCCAATGAAGACCTCGAAACGGCTGCGGAGCGGGTGTTAGAACAACTCACAGGACTGCGTGGCGTCTACCTCCAACAAGTCAGGGCTTTTGGCGCGGTCGATCGTCATCCGCTGGGGCGGGTTATTACGATCGCCTACTATTCACTGATAAAGATTAGCGATTACATCGTGACGCCGGCTTCCTTCGCGCAATCGGCCAAGTGGCATAATATCAGTGAAGTAAGTGCCGACCTGGCCTTTGACCACAACGAAATTCTAGAGAGTTGTCTGCACGCGTTGCGTCAAAAAGTGCGCAACGAACCGGTTGGATTCGAGTTGTTACCGCCCAAATTCACCCTCACCAAATTGCAGATGCTCTACGAAGCTATTCTGCATCCTGAAAAAAGCATGGACAAGCGCAATTTCCGCAAAAAAATGCTCTCTATGAATGTGTTGGTCGAGTGCGAAGAAGTGCAGGAAGGCGTGGCGCACCGGCCGGCCAAATTATACCAGTTCGACCGGGAGCGATACGCGCGGTTTGTCGCGGAAGGATACAGTTTTGATATTTAAGTTTGACGAACGGAGATTACAGGATTGTTGATGGTGCTGGATGCGCTTGGGTTGTGTAGCGTGCATAAAATGAATTTCAATAACCGGCCTTTGAAAATGCCAGGCAGCACAGCACATCAAAATTAACGTTCATCATTCATCAATATACCGCTTGGTAAGCCCGCCGTAGTAATCGATCCGCCGATCCCGGAAAAACGGCCAGATCCGGCGCACTGCTTCCGTACGTTGCGGGTCGACTTCCACGACCACATTTTCTGCTTGATCGGGACTCGATAGATGCAGCACTTCGCCTTGTGGGCCGGCCACGAAACTTTGTCCCCAGAATTGAATTCCGCCCGTCACGCCAGTCCAGTCCGGTTCATATCCCGTGCGATTGACGGTGATGACCGGTAGTCCATTGGCGACGGCGTGCCCGCGCTGGCTGACAAACCAAGCGCCATGCTGCCGTTCTTTTTCTGCAGGCGTATCGCTGCTTTCCCAACCGATCGCCGTCGGGTAGATCAGCATCTCTGCGCCGGCCAGCGCCATGAGTCGCGCGGCTTCCGGATACCATTGATCCCAGCAGACCAGTACGCCTAACTTGCCTATGGAAGTCTGAATCGGTTGAAACCCCAGATCACCGGGGGTAAAATAGAATTTTTCGTAATATGCCGGGTCGTCGGGGATGTGCATTTTGCGGTATTTACCGGCGATGGTACCATCCTTTTCAAAAACGACGGCTGTATTATGGTAAAGTCCCGGCGCACGTTTTTCAAAAAGCGAAGCCACCAGCACCACACCGTATTTTTTAGCGGCGGCACTGAATACAGCCGTGTCAGGGCCCGGAATAGGCTCCGCGAGGTTGAACATTTCCGTTTCTTCTGCCTGGCAAAAGTAAATTCCGCAGTGCAATTCCTGCAAAACGACCAGTTGGGCACCCTGTGCGGCACAGTCGGCGATCCCGCGAATGGATTTTTCGATATTATCCTGTTTATCGGTGCTGCAGGTTTGCTGGACGAGCCCAATTTTCATGTCTGTGCGTATTATATTTTGGCGTATGCTTTTGAAACAGCGGTTGAAGGGGCAAAGTTGCTATAAATATTAGCGGTGTGTTGCACGGAATCCTTCAATTTTTAGGTAAGATGAAGGTAAGCAAAATGACAAACAAGGCTTTATTTGGAAAATATCCGGTTGAGGCACTTGATTTTGCCGACAGTGCGTATATTTGCGGGCTTTTTTAAGGTGGGACACAATTCCTGCCCGGTTCATTTTTTAAAAACATTTTCTTTCATTTACTCTATTTGAAGTATGCAAGGCAAAGGCGTTGTACGATTTTTTCTGATTGCGTTGATCGTAGTATGTTTGTATCAGTTATTTCTGACTTTTAAAACCGGCAGTGTTGAGTCGGATGCTACTTCGTATGCCACACAAATGGTATCGAAGCCAGATAACAAACAGGATAAGCAGTTCCATTACGCAAAGTATCTTGATTCGTTGTCCGACAAGCCGATTTATTCGCTGTTGGGTGTAAAGGATTACACTTATAACGAGTTGAAAAAGACGCAGTTAGGTCTTGGTCTCGACCTTAAAGGCGGCATGAGCGTACTGCTGCAGGTGGATATCCGCAGTTTCATCAATACGCTGGCGCAAAACAACCCTGATCCGGCATTCCAGCAGGCGCTGGACAAGGCTAGTGAGCGGCAAAAAACGGAACAGAGTGATTATATTACCCTGTTTGCGAATGCCTGGAAAGAAACCGGTGGCGGTAAATCACTGGCATCGCTTTTTGCGCCGAACGAGGCATTGAAAGATAAAATTAAATTTGATTCGCCCGATGTCGATGTGCTTAAGTCGATCCGTACCGAAGCCGATAAAGCGGTGAACGAAACGTATAAACGCATCAAACAGCGTATTGACAAATTAGGTGTAGTGCAACCAAACGTGAATCTGGACGCTAGCCGCGACCTGATTCTGGTAGAACTTCCCGGCATTCAAAACCCGACTCTGGCCCGTACGATTCTGCAAAACCAGGCAAAACTGGAATTCTGGGATGTCTACCGGATCAGCGACCAGGCCATTGGTGAAAATCTGATCAATGCCGATACGAAACTTAAAAATATGCTCGCTGGCACCGTGGATACCCTCAAAAAGGATTCCACCAGTGTTGATACGACCAAGCAAATGGCTGGTCCGCTGCTCCAGAAACTGGCCATCAACGCCAGCCGTGGCGGTGGCGCTGTAATCGGATACGCCGCAAAAGGCGATCGTGCGCGCATCGATACTATGCTGATGCGCAAAGACATTAGAACCATGTTCCCGGCTGAATTAGAATTTCGCTGGTCGCAGGAAGCGGTAAAAGATCCGGAAAACCTGAGCGGTGTAAATGGTAAATATGAATTGTATGCCATTAAAAAGCCACGCGGTCAGGAAGAGCCACCCTTGGATGGTTCGGTCGTAACCCGTGCCGTAGCCACGCCGGATGAAGGTGGTAAAATTGCCGTAAGTCTGAGCATGAATGGCGATGGCGCACGGGAATGGGCTAAAATGACCCAGCAAGCCGCTAATAACGGCAACCGCGAAATTGCCATCGTACTGGATGATGAAGTGGTCAGCGCTCCGCGCGTTATCAACCCGATCACCGGCGGACAATCGTCCATCACCGGCGATTACTCTTTGGAAGATGCTACCGCCCTGGCCAATGTACTGGAAGTCGGTAAACTGCCTGCCGGAACGCACATTGTGCAAGAAAGTCAGGTTGGACCGTCCCTGGGTGCCGAGAATATCAGTAAATCGCTTACGACCATGTTTCTGGCGGTTGCTTTGTTGTGTGCCTTTATGGTGCTCTACTACAACCGTGGTGGCTGGGTGAGCGTAATCGCTTTGATTGCCAACGTATTCTTTATCCTCGGGATCCTGGCCAATATGGGTACTGTACTTACGCTGCCGGGTATTGCCGGTATCGTACTGACCTTGGCTTCGGCAGTCGACGCGAACGTAATTATTTATGAACGGATTCGAGAGGAATTGCGCAATGGCTTATCAATGGCCAATGCAGTGCGCACCGGTTTCTCGCGGGCGTTGCCAGCCATTCTGGATGCCAATGCGACCATGATCCTGACGGCAATCGTATTGATATGGTTTGGTCTCGGCCCGATTAAAGGTTTCGGTACCGTACTGTTGATCGGTATTTTGAGTTCGTTGTTCACGGCGGTACTGGTCGGTCGTTTGATCACGGAGTGGTGGCTGGATCGCGGTGGCGAAATGAATTACAGCCACAAATGGTCCGAAAACTGGCTGGTGGGTTTCCATTATGACTGGATCGGAAAACGTAAAATTGCCTACGCTGTATCGGCGATCATTATTGTAATCGGTGTTGTTTCTTTCTTCCAGCGCGGTTTTGAATTAGGGGTTGACTTTAAAGGCGGTTATTCCTTTAACGTACAATTCGACAAACCGGTCGAACTCGAAGCCATCCGCGGTCCATTGACGGAAGCGTTCGAAAATTCCAGCCCGGTTATTAAAGCAGTAAGCACACAAAATACCTATAATATCACCACTTCTTACCTTATCAACGAGCAGGGAAGCGTGGATAAAGTAGTAGACAAACTGCACGCCGGTCTGGTGAAAGCCGGTGCGACGAGTGTTGATCTGGCATCTTTCAAGAAAACCAGCAGCACTGGGACGCACATTATCTCGTCCAGCCAGGTCGGACCAACCGTAGCGGATGATATTCGCAGTTCGTCGTTCAAATCGGCCATAGCCGCCTTGACTTTGATCTTTGTTTTCTTGTTGATCCGTTTCCGTCGCTGGCAGTTTTCGCTGGGTGCCGTATTGGCGCTGTTCCACGACGTATTAATCACATTGACCTTCTTTACCGTACTGCACGGGTTGGTACCATTTTCACTGGAAATTGACCAGGCGATCATCGCCTGTATTCTGACGGTTATCGGTTACTCGGTGAATGACACCGTAATCGTTTACGACCGTATCCGGGAGTTCATGGGTATGTTCTCCGGGCGCAAGAAAGAAGATGTATTCAACATGGCGATCAATACGACCCTGAGTCGTACCTTGATTACCTCGGGTACTATCTTCCTGGTAGTGGTTCTGCTGTTCGTTTTTGGCGGTGGTGCTATTAAAGGTTTTGCCTTCGGTATGTTGGTGGGTATCTTATTTGGTACTTATTCATCCGTATTCATTGCTTCGGCACTGGTTGTAGACTTTATGTCGGAAGGTATTATCTCCGGCAAGGTCGTAGAAGCGCCGAAAGCAACTGCGGCTAAGGCCAAGAAAGAGGTGGTCAAGTAATTGACTTTCAATCGGATCGTTTATAAAATAGGTCTCCTTTTCGTGGTACGGAAAGGAGACCTGTTTTATTCCAGGACCATTTCTAAACAAAATATTCCCGCTGGCTAAAAAGAATGTCAATATTTGCAGCCGTTACCTAAAAACAGGGACTATGCAGGAAATACTAAAGTTTGAGTCTAAAAATGAAGCGCTTGCACCGCAGGAAGTATATATCAGCCGGCTAAAAACCAATATCGCGGCAGGGTTTTTAGTGTTATTTTTCTTTCTGGGTATCGGCGTGCTGGGATATCGCCTGACCTGTGGCTATGAATGGATCGACGCATTGCTGAATGCTTCAATGATCCTGGGCGGGATGGGTCCAATTACCCCCGACAATGGAGCGCCGATGCCTTTTGGCGGCAAAGTGTTTGCTTCTGTGTATGCACTGATTAGTGGTATCGTTTTGATTTCCACCATCGGCCTGATCATTGCACCCCTGGTACATCGCTTGTTTCACCGGTTTCATATCGAAGACACGGATAAGGAATGAGGGTTTGCCGGCACTTGATTACGCATCTTCCATTCTGCACCATCGACCCGCCTCCATCACCCTGTTTTAAACTTCTAATGCGGTGACTTGTTTAAACTTTCCTTTTGTTTACGTCTGTAACTGTTGAATTATATTTTATGCGCAAATATTTGATTGTCAGTGTTTTGTTTTCAATATTGGCTTTGCTAGGCGACCGTTGCCTGGTGGCGGATACTACTTTTACACGCATTCCACCGGGTATCTGGCGGGGGGTGCTGGAGCTGGAAGAATTTCGCATTCCCGTGAGTGACAAGGATACCATTTTCTCCATGCACGAACAATTCAAGCCGGGTGAACTGCCGTTTAACTTCGAGGTCAAGTACGTAGACGAGGAGCATTTTTACATTGAAATTATCAATGGCGACGAGCGTATTCGCTGCGATAGCATCACGTACGGGCGCAATCGCATGCTGGCCCGGGATACATTCAATATTTTTTTCCCGGAATACCAGTCGTATATTCATGCGGAAGTGCGCGGTGGCGTAATGGATGGCGAATGGATCGTGACTACTAAAAAAGATTATCGCATCCCGTTTTACGCCCATGCCGGCCGGCCGTATCGGTTTACCTCTTTGAATGAAAAACCGTTGCGCGATCTCACCGGCGAGTGGGCGACACTTTTCGGTCCGGAGGAAAAAAATCCGGAAAGAGCCATCGGAGAGTTCAAACAATCCGGCAATCACCTCGAAGCGACTTTTCGCACGGAAACGGGCGATTACCGCTATTTGGAAGGCACCGTACAAGGACGCAAGTTCTTGCTCTCTACTTTTGATGGCGCACATGCCTACCTGTTTACCGGCAATCTGCAAGGCGATAGTTTACAGGGAGAATTTCGATCCGGCAAAAGTGACCCACAATTGTGGACTTCCTGGCGCGACCCTAATTTTAAACTGGGCAATGCCGATTCGCTGACGATGCTGAAAACGACCAATGGGGCAATTTCCTTTGCCGTAAAAACACCGGATGGACGCGACCTGGTGTACCCTGGCCCAACTTTCGCTGGTAAAATAAAGATTTTTACCATTATGGGTACCTGGTGTCCTAACTGTCGCGACGAGCAGATTTTTCTGACGGAATACCTCAAAAACAACCCGGAAGCGGCCAAAGACCTGGCCATCGTGGGTTGTTCTTTCGAACGAAATAAGGACGTGGCGCAGGCAAATGCGCATTTATTGACGTACAAGAAAAAAATGGGCATACCGTTTGACATTGTATTGGCCGGAGAGACCGGAAAATCCGCTTCGGAAGCGGCCTCTAAGTTCTTTCCTGCACTCAATAAAGTAATGGCCTTCCCAACCATGCTGATAATTGACAAGAACAATCGTGTTCGACAGATACACACGGGTTTTGATGGCCCGGCCACCTCGAAATACGCGGCGTTCCAGCAGGAGTTTAATACACTTATCAAACAATTGCGGGCCGAATAAACGACCCACCAAAAACATTATGAACCGAATTCTCCTGGCTTATTGCCGCGACAATGCTGATTTCGTGCAAACAATCGACCAGCGTTTATCGCGCATTGGTATTCCCTTTGAACATGTTACCAACCAGCCCGACCAGGCACCGGGTCAGTTTGCGGAGCAATTGCGCACCTCGGAAGAGCCGGTTTTACTGATTGTTTCAGATAATTTTTTGAAGGACCGGGCCTGTATGGCCGGCATCCTGCCGATTTTTCAGGCTTTGGCCCGACAACAGCGCATTTTTGCCGTCGTTTCGGAGGGTCGGATCATCGCGGAGGACCGATCGGTGCCGACGCATATAGATCGCATGGTCAATGCGCTGCAATACATGAATTTCTGGCAAAACGCGTGGCTGGATCTGAGCACACGGCACCAGGCAGCCGAAGGAGCAGCCCGTGCGACCCTGGAAATTGAATTGGACGCCGTCCGGGCGATAGCCAATGAAATGGGCGATTTTATTTCCGCACTGCGCGAGTCGGGCTATGTGGAACAACCGCAGTTTGAAGCGCAGGACTACGCTGTTTTTTTTCAGAAATTCGGCTTGCAGCAGTGGCATGAACAGTACCGTCGCCTGGCCGCTTATGACCTGTCCACCCCGGATGACATTGCCGCTTCTACCCATTTGACCACACCGGTAGTTGGCGGTTTACTCACACCGGTCTCGGTAGAGATCGAAATGGGACCGTCGCCGGTTGTTCCCAACTATGCGGCCGCAGAACCGGAACCGGAACTGCTGCCTGCCATGGATGATTTGTTGCATGAAATGCGGCAGGAACCGCCGGTCCTCACAGAGATATTTTTGGTGGAAACAGTTGCTGTGCCGTCAACCTATGCTGAAGCGCTGGGGCTGGAAGAAGAACCGCCGGTAGATACCACCGCAGAAATAACGCAAACCATTGCCGATGCTTATTTCTGGCTGGAGCGTGGACATCCACAACGGGGACTGGATTTGCTCCAGGCTGCGCTGGAGCAGCACCCCGAAAACGAACAATTACACGCCGCTTATACCGAGGCGCAGGAAAAATACGCCTTGCCGGAGACGGTTCCCACTCCGCCCGAACCACCCGCTCCGGAAGCGCCGGAAGTGATGAAAGAAGATGCCAGATCGTATGACCTGATGGGCGATATGGCGGCTGACAAAGGCGACTTTTTATTTGCTAAATACTGCTGGGACCGTGCGGCTGAACTGGAACCGACGTATCCCGGGCTCTTTCGTAAACTTGGTATCGTCACCAGCGAAAACCTGCCGGAATACCGCGAAACCGCGATCCATTACCTGCAACGCGCACTGGAGCGAGACCCGCACGATGGTGCACTGTACCTGCAACTCGCCCGGCACAGCCAGTATAACGGCGATACGGCATTGGCAACGCGGCATTATAACCGGGCCATAGAACTGGATCCTGCCTTGCGTACGGCCGAAGACGACCGGTTGTTTTTACCGGCTCCACCGCCAGTGGAAGTCGCAAGTCCGCAGGAAACGCTACCTCCTGCACCGGTAGTTCCGGAAATAGTACCGTTACCAGTACCGTTACCAGTAACGGTACCAGTAACGCCGGCCCGTACGGTATTAACGGTGCTGGTCACGGGCGCAACTTCGGGTATTGGCCGCGCTGCCGCCGAAATTTTTGCACGCCACGGGCACCGCTTGCTGATCACTGGTCGCCGGGTGGAGCGGCTGTCGGAATTAAAAAAACATTTTGAACATGCGTATCACAGTGAAGTGCTGATGTTGCCATTCGATGTACGCGATCAGCATACGGTCGAACAAGTCATCGAAAACCTGCCGGAATCATGGCAAAACGTTGATATTCTAATTAATAATGCAGGTTTGGCCAAAGGTCTGGCGCCCATTCACGAAGGATCGATCGATCACTGGGATACGATGATCGATACTAATATCAAAGGTTTGTTGTATGTCACGCGGGCGGTCGCGCCGGGCATGGTGCACCGCCGCCGGGGGCACATTATCAATGTGGGTTCTACGGCTGGCAAAGAAGTCTATCCGAATGGCAATGTGTACAGCGCGACCAAATTCGCCGTCGATGCCCTGACCCGCTCGATGCGGCTCGACCTGCACAAACACAATATCCGCGTAAGCCAAGTCAGTCCCGGGCATGTGGAAGACACGGAATTCGCGATCAATCGCTTCGATGGCGATGCCGAGCGCGCCCGCATTTACGACGATTTTCAACCCCTGCGGCCCGACGATGTGGCAGAAGTGATCTACTTTATGGTCACGCGTCCGGCACATGTGAATGTGCAGGATGTGCTGGTGATGAGTACGCA
>JBBRDQ010000177.1:0-10919 GCA_038203695.1 Chitinophagales bacterium | reverse complement strand
TACGAATTACGAATTACGAATTACGAATTACGAATTACGAATTACGAATTACTTCATGATTACCAACAACTCCAAATTTTTCCACAACTATTTCACAATTATTTTTCATTTACCCTCAAAAATAATTCGTAATTCGTAATTAACAATCAATCCGCACAATATGCTCATTTGGCAGATCTGTTTCAATCAGTCCGTCGCGCAGGCGGACGACGCGGTGTGCGTGCAGGGCGATGTCATGTTCGTGCGTCACTAAGATGACAGTGTTGCCGGCTTTATGAATTTGCTCGAACAAGCCCATGATCTCATACGAAGTTTTGCTGTCGAGGTTACCGGTCGGCTCATCGGCCAGAATAATGGCCGGGTTGTTGACCAGAGCGCGGGCAACTGCTACGCGCTGGCGTTGTCCACCCGATAATTCATTGGGTTTGTGGTTAACCCGGTCGCCCAGCCCCACGGACTCAAGCACCTGGCGTGCCTTATTGAGGCGCTCTTCTCTGCCAACGCCCGCATAGACGAGTGGCAATGCGACATTCTCCAGCGCCGATAAACGCGGCATAAGATTGAACGTTTGAAAAACGAAGCCGATTTCTTTGTTGCGCACTTCGGCCAGTTCACTGTCGTCCATCGTGCTTACTTCCGTGCCATTCAACCAGTATTCGCCATCGGTCGGAGAGTCCAGACAGCCCAGCAAGTTCATCAGGGTAGATTTGCCGCTACCCGATGGGCCCATCAACGCGACGTATTCATTTTTACCGATTTCAAGCGACACATTTTTGAGGGCTTCCACTTTTTCGGTACCCATGATATACGTTTTGTTCAGGTTGCGGATTGAAATTAGCATATTGTGTTGCTTGTTTAAGATTGATGCATTCGATTTTGATTGCTTGAAAGCGAGGATGCCCTTTCTCTACTCGATCACCTTCGGTACCCGAAAAAACTGTCCGTCCTGTTTTGGCGCATTGCGGAGTGCTTCTTCGGGCGTTAATTGTGCCCCCACGACATCCTCCCGGAGTACATTTTCAGTATCATTGAGATAGATTAGCGGTTCAACACCGGTCGTATCCAGTTCACTGAGTTTGTCCACCATCTGAAGAATACTGTTCAGATCGGTCGTCAGTTTGTCGCGTTCGGCGGGATCGAGTTGCAGGCGCGCCAGTTTTTCAAGTCTCGAAATAAGGTCTTTGTCCACTTGCATAAAAAAATGATAGATATTAGTGGGCATTAGCCCGTTGAACAGGGTTGGTTTATCGCTGAAAGTAAAACGACGTACGCGAAATGTTGGTAAAAAATGCGCACTTAAACGCAAGGAACGCAGCACATTCTGCTACCTTCGCGGCGCACAAAAGTACAGCAATGAATTCAGGCTTACCTATCGAAAAAACGATTATTAAACATGTTGCAATCGCCGGGAACATCGGCGCAGGCAAAACCACCCTGTGTGAAATGCTCGCCCGCCACTTTGGCTGGGAAGTCCACTACGAGGATGCCGAGGGCAATCCGTACCTGTCAGACTTCTACCTGGATATGCGCCGCTGGTCTTTTAACCTGCAGGTCTACTTTCTTTCCAGCCGGTATGAGCAGGTTTTGCGCATCCTGAAAGGCAATCGCACGGTTATTCAGGACCGTACCATTTACGAAGACGCCTTTATCTTCGCCCCCAACCTGGCGGATATGGGTCTGATGGAACGGCGGGATTTTGATAACTACCTCACCTTGTTCCAGTCGATCGTATCGCAGGTAAAAGCGCCCGATCTGCTGATCTATTTGAAAGCCAGTATCCCGACCCTGGTCGAACACATCCAGATGCGGGGCCGCGATTACGAAGGCAGTATCAGTATCGATTACCTAAAGCGGCTCAACGATCGCTACGATAGCTGGATCAATGGTTATCGCGAAGGTAAGTTATTGATTATCAACGTGGATCAGATCGACTTCTCCAACAACAAGGAAGACGCTGCAAAAGTGCTGGAAATGGTGCAGGCGGAGTTACACGGATTATTTTAAAGCGAGCAAGGGAAGTTTACTTTTTGATTGACCCGCTCTATTTTATGCAAGCGAGATTATGACCAAAAAAGTCTCTATCATTTCAGGCGCTTCCCGGGGTATTGGCCGGGCTGTAGCCGTCAAACTGGCGCAGGAAGGCCATTTTGTAATTTTACTGGCCCGCAATGCCGAAGAGATCGGCGAACTGGAATTTGAAATAGATCAGTCGGGCGGCAAAGCCATGGCCATCGCGACGGATATCGCCCATGAAACGCAGATCAATGCAGCGATCGCGCAGGTAGTAGATCAATTCGGTCGCATTGACAACGTCATCAATAATGCCGGTATCGGCGTGTTCAAAGACGCGGAAATGATCTCCTCCGAGGACTGGACTTCCGTAATGGATGTGAACGTAAAGGGTTCGTTTATGCTGACCAAAGCGGCCATTCCCTATATGAAAGCCGCCAAAAACGGTCATATTGTCGGCATCGCATCCGATGTCTCCAAGCGTACTTTTGCGCAGGGCAGCCTGTATTGCGCCAGTAAATACGCCCAGGATGCTTTTTTTGGCGCGCTGCGCCGCGAAGTGCGCAGTTTCAACATCAAGGTAAGTGTGGTCTATCCCGGGCTGGTGGATACGTATTTCCACGAGGGCGATCCCGGCCAGCCGCATCGGGTAACTTATTTGCAACCCAATGATATTGCCGCCGCAGTCTCCTATATCCTGGAAGCGCCGGCACACGTTGTTGTCGATGAATTAATGCTTCACCCAATGTCGCAAGACTGGTAAAATGGACGTCGAGCAGTTTCGCGAATACTGTCTGCAAAAACGGGGGACCTCGGAAGATCTTCCGTTCGGACCCGATACGCTGTGCCTGCGCGTCGCCAATAAGATATTTGCCATTGTCGGTCTGGACAGCCCGCAGTTCTCCGTCAACCTGAAATGCGATCCCGATTATGCCCTCGAACTGCGGGAACAATACCCCGAGGTCATTCCCGGCTGGCACATGAATAAAAAACACTGGAACACCGTCGATTTTGAAGGCAGCCTGAGTCCGCAACTGCTGCGCTCGTTGATTGATCACTCGTACGACCAAGTCGTACAATCGCTGAAAAAAGCAGTAAGGGAAAGTTTACAACTATGATTAATCTCCTGTCCGACACCGTCACCAAGCCCACGTCGGCGATGCAGCAAGCCATGTGGGCGGCAGCAGTCGGCGATGATGTATTCCGGGAAGATCCGACAGTGAATGCACTGGAGGAGTACGCGGCCGGATTATTTGGACATGAGGCTGCGCTGTTTTGTCCCTCCGGTACCATGACCAATCAGATCGCGCTGAAAGTCCATACCCGCCCGCTGGATGAGGTGATTTGCGACGAGATGAGCCATATTTATCAGTATGAAGTGGCTGGATACGCGTTTCATTCGGGCATTGGCGTAAACCTGCTGAAAGGCAAAAACGGCATTCTGACGGCCGATCTGGTGGAAGCGGCCATCAAACCGCGGCAGGACTGGTTGCCGATCAGCCGGCTGGTGGTCATTGAAAATACCTGTAATAAAGGCGGCGGCAGTATTTATTCGCTGGCGGCCGTGCAGCGCATACAGGCTGTCTGCCGGCAGCGTGGTCTGGCCTTACACCTGGATGGCGCGCGGTTGTTCAACGCGCTGGTGGAAACCAAAGACACACCCGCGCAAATCGGGGCCACAGTAGACAGCATTTCTATTTGTTTGTCCAAAGGATTGGGGGCACCGGTCGGTTCATTACTGATTGGGAATAAAGCATTTATCGCCGATGCACGCCGCGTGCGCAAAGCGATGGGCGGCGGCATGCGCCAGGCCGGTTACCTCGCTGCGGCGGGACTGTACGCCCTACAGCACCACGTGGAGCGCCTCGCCGAAGACCACAGGCACGCCCGATTGCTGGCGGCTACGCTGGCGGAGCTGCCTTATGTCACGCATATTCGTCCGGTTGAAACCAATATTGTAATTTTCGACCTGGCACCGCAGTACACCCCCGCTGCCTTCCTGGATTTTCTACAGCAGCAAGGCATCAAAGCATCGGCATTCGGGCCGCAGACCATTCGTTTTGTCACGCATCTGGATGTCTCGACCGAGATGGTGGAGGAGGCGATTGGGGTGCTGAAGAGGATGCGATGATTGTACCATCTTTCGCCAGTACAAGCTGTACTCCAATATTTCAGCGACTCAAGTTGCCGGTATAGATACCAAAAAAAATCCCGGTCACTTTGCAGTAACCGGGAAGCGTTTCCAGTTGGCTTTTTCAAGGCTGGTTGATTGAACCGGAATGGGTCCGGCCAGGTATGCGGTTTTGTTGGTGTCAGGTTTAATGAGGGCACCTGGTTTTCTGGATAATACCCTATTAATTTCTTTTACTTTTTATTTATAACGCACATATAATCTCTCGTTTGCAAAAAAGGGGCGGTTTTTTGGGGCTATTGTTTTCACTCGATTACACCTTAGAGGAATGCCAGTAGCATTAGGGAAATACAGGGTAAAGAGTAGCATTTTTTATTCAAAAACGGTAATCGTAGCGGTGCTAAAATTAACCCGGACTTGTACTTTACTGGTGGCAGAGGAGGCCGTATGAACGGTTGTGTTCGTTTGGCTATCGGTAACTGTAACCACTTTACTGCTTGCATTGAAGGCAAACCCTGACACCGCTGTCTCCACAGTGGGTGTTAACGTGGTTCCGCTGGCATTGATTAGTTTCATGGCACTTCCGTCAAATTCAAAATCCATTACGTCCATAATAACCGGCACCTGTAACCGTATGAAAGTTTCATTATTCGGCAGTGTAAATCCAGGTGTTATGTCGATGATAATAACGCCGTCTTTTTCCGCAGTAATTTGTGTTTGCAACACGTAGTTGCCGGTGGTTAATTCAAAGTTTATCATGTGTTTTTTTGATGCAAAGATGCAGCCGTTGTAATCTTCTCACACTACTCTTACTGGCACCAACTACAATATCGTCCACTTTTTTCTTAAATCAGTCCTGCATTATTTCATCTAAAAATTTGATTTTCAATGATTTATGCACTGATTTAATTTAAAACGATCGTGCGTTTTACAATACCCGATTGCTTATGGTCAATTTATTGAATTGTAGAGGTAAATACCTTACTGTTGAGTGATGATTTTATCTCAATTACTGTTGCAAAGATGCGACAGTTGTAATTCCCTTACGAACGATTCCTTGTCGTAAAACAATTTTCCGGTTTTTTAAAAAAACTTGATCATGTGTTTTACCTTTGTATATACTTGATTAACAAATAATTGTATGGTTGAAATTTTTGAAAACGATGGCGAACTTCCAGATAAGGAACCCCGGTCAATTATAAAGCTCCGGCAGCTGATTGCAACCATGGATAAGGCTGAAAAGAATGCTTTCAAACGTTATATCCGCAACTACAGCGGAGAAAACCACGACGCACGTTTTACCCAACTGTTTGATTGCGTAAATGAATGCTTAGTGGAAATGGAACGAAAAAGTCAAAAAACAGCGGCCAAACCCGATCTTAAAGCCAGTAAACGGGTTTTTTATAAAAAATTTGCCAAACGCTTTTTACAACGAAAGTTTGCTAAAGTACACGAATTGGGCAGCGTCGCCAACTATCTCTACGCTAAGATATTGGAATCTTTACGCAATCAGCAGTTAAATACCTACGCGCGCCGTGAGCTGTATGCGAGCATGCTGGACATTCAACTACTTTATCGCAAAGGATTGTATGACGAGTGTTTGAGTATGGTGTACGAAAGTCAAAAATTGGCCAAACGCCTCGAAGCATTGCCGCAATCGTTGGAACTCATTCAGATCGAGCGACAAATACTGCTCTCGCAAAGACAAAAAGGCCTGGCTACTAAACTGCGCTCCTTGCATAAAATAGAACAGCAGTACCTCCATGATTTCAAGGCGACCGCTGATTTTGGCGATCTCAGAGCGGAAGCATACCTGGCCGTCGTATCTAAGACCGATCTGGATCAGGATGAAATCCTGCGCGGAAAAATGAATAACTTTCTGAATTACCAAACAAATCAACACAATAACAGCACCTTCGATCTGAAATTTTACTTTCACTCGATCATGTCTTTTATGATTCTGAATGATCTTAATAATCCCAGCATCTACCTGAAATCCAAGCATAAAGGTCTCGAAGAAGCAATTGAGCATGTAAAATCAATCGTGGACTTGTTCGACAATTATCCGGATCGCAAAAAAGAAGAGCCGATGCGGTACCGCCATAATCTGATCAATTATTTCAGTTACACCTTTATGTCTGAAAATTCCTTCAAGGTAAAATTAAGTGCTTACGACGAAGAATGGCGTAAAATATCGAAATCAGACCCTGACTATATTCACACGGTGGTGTATTTACACCTGTTGGAATATATCAAAACCAAGGAGTTTAAGAAAGGACAGCAACTACTCGAAGAGAATAATGTATTTGAATTGATGCAAGAACTGAAAAGTGAAATCCCCTTGCGCCGTTTCCAGGTTATTTGCCATTTGGCAGTAATTATCTATTTTATCCGCAGTGAATTTCCCTTGGCGCAAAAATGGTCCTCCCTAAGTTTGTCGGTTGAAACAAAAGACAGCGATCCGGAGGTCATGCTCGCGTGTGAGATTTATCATCTTTTATCCCGCTTTGAAAAAGGTTATCAAAACCTTTCGCTCTTGCGATCTACTTTATTGCAACCAATTATCCGCCGCATGGAAGAGATGAAAGAG
Source organism: Chitinophagales bacterium (assembly GCA_038203695.1). GTDB lineage: Bacteria > Bacteroidota > Bacteroidia > Chitinophagales > Saprospiraceae > M3007. The sequence continues at coordinate 4,188 of JBBRDQ010000177.1, read as the reverse complement.
CAACCTGCATCCGGCCAATCTATTCTAGATGCCTTGGATGCAATATTAAGGGTAGAGACAAAAGGCAAGACAATACAGAAAGTTGCAGCCGAACACCTGCAAAAACTGCGGGTTCATTTTCCGGACAAAGCCAGCTATAATAACTTCAATATTTTCATGGGCTGGCTGGAAAGCAAGGAAAGTGGCCGGTCTCTGCGGTCGGCCATAGACAGTTATTTATAAATATATCCGTAATTTTATGAACGCTTACAGCACCGGATGCTTCCGTACTGCATTCACCAGCCCATTCCGACGCAGCCGTTTCCAGATAATGTCGGACCAGAACCCCGCAAAAAAAGCGCTGAAAGAGATAAGGCCGGCCATTTGAAAATACATCGCCTCCGTGGTCACCGCAAACGGATCGCGACGGGTAAACAACAAGTAGGCCAGTACCAGTATATATACCACAACACCGGAAAAAACACCCGCCAACTCCCGGCCGATCAGACCCGCCGGACGAGACGCGTCTTCCTGACTGATGCGGATCAATTGTTCGCGGATCAGGCCGCCGAACAGGCCGGCAAAAAGCGACAACACGGCTACATTGGTGGGTGTCCAGGCAATCAATACCGTTAGAAAAGTAGAAACAGTAAAGTGCACCTGTAATTCGGCACGGTAAACATTGGAATCGATGTAGGCGCCGAGCAGAAAGAAGGCGACCCAGCCGAATACAATACCAATGGTGGCTACAAAACGGAAGAACATAGTGTGGTTTTTTGGTGCCTTTATGGCGTGTACAAATGGTTTTCAAGGGCAAATATATATGCCAAAACGCTTATAATGCAAATTTTTGTTCCCGGTGTCCGCAAAAAACCGACAAAATGTCCAAACACGCCACTCAGCGCAGGTCTTTGATCCACGCGCTGACCAGTTCGATGCCTTCTTTATGAGCCAACTGACGACCTAACTCCGGCATGCGGATACCCGGATCGTCGCTTTCCATCCGGTAGATCAAGATGCTTTCATTGGGTTTGCCCGGCACGATCCCATACTTGCGATTCCCGCTACCCCGCCCTGCCGCAACCGGCGGTTTTCCAATACCCAGGCGTTCGGCGTCCGTCTGATCGATGCCCAAAAACATGCCGCTGGTGCTGGCCGGTCCATGCGGATTATGGCAGTGCGCACAATTGCCATCCAGATAGGCCCGGGCCTTCGCCTCGGTGGTATTCTTGAAATGATGAACGGTTGATGCAACGCCACCATCCGCCAGTCGGTAGTCACTCAGCCGTTCTGCCGTCAACGTGTCGAAAGCCATTGGCAAGGCGAGCCGGCCGGCTTTTTGCCAGCGCAGCAACTGATTTTCATCGTTCACACTACGATTCAACTGCCGGGTAGTGATCCCGATCGGCACAAACTGACCATCGTACGAATGGCAACCTTTGCACTGATTTATGTTGGGAGCGATGTATTGGACGTGCATTTTTTTGCCATCCGCCGCCGTAAAGTCAACCGGGAAATTAGCGCCGGCTACTTCCAACACCGCATCCTGCTGGGCTTCATCCCACAGGTACTCCAGTGCTTTCCAGCCGCTGTCCGTTTTAAGCAATAGCCGTGTTTCCAGGATTTTACGCCCCTGTTCCGGCTTGCCGGCCTGCCGGTAATAGTAGAAGTGCTTGATAATGGCAGCGCCAACCGGAAAGTCGAAAGCCTGACTGGATTGCCAGGCCATCTGAGTACCGGCCGGCAAATAGATAAACCGCGCTTTTTCGGCGTAGTCGCTAAATAGCGGCGCATTCACTTCGTATGGAAATACCTGTTCCGCCGGAACCAGATCAGCCAGTTTCCCGGTAAAAAACTGATAGTCGGATAAATGTAATTTAGGCACCGGCGGAGCGGGCTTAAAAGCCAACACCCCCAATAACACACCTATTAATAAGGCCACGTGTTTAACGCGGGGTTGCCAGTGCGCCGGCTTCGCAATTGTATGGCGTAACATCTCTGCTGATTCCTTTAAATTTATTATTGGCTTTCAAGTTGGCAAATGTGCCGTTGGTATTGTTGCGCAGACAAATGCGGTAATTCGGTTTTAACGAACCGTCCGCTGCCGTCCACTGTGGATTTTGAATACCGTCGTACAGAATATGGGGCACGTTTCGGCCGAATTTGAGCCAGAATAAAAAACCCAGTTTATTTTTCCAGGTTGGCATGCGTTTACCGGTCGAATAGACATTGTCGTGAATGCTTACATTGGATGGATAGGGGTTGTACTGTGCATCTTTAATGGGCGTCTCGGTAATATAATAACTCACAATGGTGGTCGAAGCGGTTTTGTTGTGCTCGATCCGGTTGTTATATATTTCCACGTCATTGGTAGCCAGCACCATTACACCCGTTCCGGGCGGTACTTTTCCAACGATATTGCCCTTGGGCGCAAAGTTCTTGTAGTTATTGTGTTGCACCAGATTGTCGTACACCTTTATATGGCCGCCTTGTTTTTTGAGCAAATCCGGTAAATCAAAAATAAGAATACCGCCCGTGTTGTCGTATGAGTGATTTTTATACACCCAGGCATTGGTGGTATTTTCAATTTCAATGCCGGCCACGTTCTGCGTAGCCACACACTCAGTCACCCAGACACTGTCGGACTGCCCGACGTAGATACCGGCATCCGATGCGCCCATGGCAGTACAGCGCTCTATCCGGACTTGCTGGCATTGCACGGGATAGAGGGCATAAGATCCATTCGTTTTGCTCGGTTTGCCGGTCCAGCGTGCCGTCAAATCACGAAAGATCAGCCCATGTACCTGTTGCGTTTTGATCAGATCTCCTTTGGCATCTTCAATGGTAAATTGCTCGAGCAGAATAGCGGAGGAGTTGGTAATTTTAAGACCTTCTGCGCCTTGCAACTGATCTTTAAACGACAGGATGGTTTTGTCCTGTCCGGCACCGCGAATAGTGATCCGTTTTTTCGCATCCAGCCACAGCGTATTGGATAGGTGAATCATACCGGCCGGAAGGGTAATTACATCGCCATCTTCCGCCAGGATCAACTGGGTTTGCAATTGTTTTTCAAGGTCCGCCTGCGCCGACAGATACCCGGTACGGCAAATCAGTAAAAACAGGAGAAAGTATCTTTGCATATTATTTTTGCGCCAAAAATACGGCTTAGGTACGAATAAAAACAAAAAACCCTGTTGGGTTGGGCCAACAGGGTTCTGCATTGTATCGTGGTATGTCGAGTCGCTTACGCGAGTTGGACATTAACTGCATTCATGCCTTTTTTGCCACGTTGCGTTTCGAACGTGACGGTGTCACCTTCGCGGATTTTGTCAACTAAACCGCTGACGTGTACGAAAATTTCTTGCCCGGAGGCGGAATCTACGATAAAACCAAAACCTTTGGTTTCATTGAAGAACTTGACAGTTCCTGTAAGCATTACTGAAAAACTTTAAAAAATGAAGGTGTAAATTTGGCCAAAGCCGCAGCAAAGATACGGAAAAATCCTACATGTCAATAGTTTCAAAAAATATTAACAAAATTTATTACTTAAGCCAAGCCCCCTATTTTCTGCATTTGCGCTGCTTTACTCCACATTTTCCTGAAAAACCAGGGTCCGGCTGGTCATATTAAATGCACACAGCGAGCCCAGCCAGGGGCGATCCAGACGACCGGCAAACACACATCCAGTGTCGATATCCAGGTATTTATGGGTCGACAACTGGGCCAGCATGGCTTCGGTAATATCGCAACCGACGGGCGTATGTCCGTGTACGATGATGCGTTCGCCCAGCCATGCGGGACGAATTTTCAGGTGCCAATTGCGGATCCAGGTCATTTCTTTTTCCTCGGATAAAGGATCGGGCAGGTCGAAGTCGAGTCCGGCATGCACCAGTATATATTCGTCAACCAGCATGTAGGAAGGCAGGCGAAACATAAAATCAAGGTATGATTTGGGAATATCGCGCGCTGCGTCCACGCCAAAACTTTCAAAAGTAGGGCGGCCATCTGTTTTGGCCCATTGCTCCAGTCCGTTCATAGTAACGGACGCCCCAACCACGAGTTCTTCATGATTGCCCCGCAAACAATGCACCGTATACCCCTGCGCCCGCAGCAGCAAAATGTGATCGATCACGCCCTTGGAATCCGGGCCGCGATCCACATAATCTCCCAACAAATACAGTTCGTCAGCCCTGGTAAAGCCAATTTTAT
>JBBRDQ010000176.1:0-10971 GCA_038203695.1 Chitinophagales bacterium | reverse complement strand
AAAGACCCGGCCGGCACGGTTAAGGCGCTGGCGGGTATGGGGTATCGCGAAGTGGAAGGGTTTGGCTACAATGCCGGTAAAATGTTCGGTATGCCGTTCATGGATTTTGTTAAACTACTCAAAGATAACGGTATCAAAATGCCTTCGAGCCACGTCGCTTTTTCGCTGAAAGACTACGACGCCGACCAAAAAATGCTGAGCGATGCGGCCAAAAAATCCATTGATGACGCTGCCGCTGCCGGCCAACGGTACATTATCAACCCGTACATGGGCGAACCGGAGCGCAGTCAGATCGACAAACTGGTCAAAGTGTACCAGGCCGCCGCTGAGTATTCCAAAAAAGCCGGCGTTCGCTTTGGTTACCACAACCACGATTTTGAATTCACAACCAAGGGGCCGGATGGCCGCCTGGTCTACGAGTGGATTTTGCAGGAAGTCGATCCGGCTATTATGACCATGGAAATGGACCTGTACTGGGTTTGTTTCGCCAACTACAACCCGCTGGACTGGTTCGAGCGCTATCCGGGCCGTTTTGAGCTATGCCACGCCAAAGACATGGCCAAAACCGAAAAACGAGAAAGCGTGGAAGTGGGCGACGGCTCGGTCGATTTCAATGCTATTTTCAAAAAGAGCCGCCAGGCCGGTTTGCAGTATTACATTATCGAACTGGAAAACTACGTCACTACACCCATTCAGGGCGTAAAGCGCTGCCGCGAAAATTTCCAGAAGTTAAAATTCTAAACCAGCGGATTACGCAAATAAAAAAGTCCTTCGCGATCCATCGCGAAGGACTTTTTTCAGGCCGTCTAAATCATTCCCACAAAACACTTTTACCTTTGCGGATATATCGGCGCAAGTTCATCCAAAATGCCACAAAAAGGTACACAATTAGCGGAGAACCCATCCCGATAAAGGAAGTGTAGATAAAGTACTTGCGCACTTCAGCCGGAGCAATGCGCATTTTTTCACCCAAATACTGGCAAACGCCAAATGCGTGGCGCTCGACCAAATCTTTGAACCAATGTTGTAGCATAATCAGTCGTTGTTCAAAAAATACGGACAAACGTAACGAAAATTCGCCACTTCTTATAATTTTAGTGTCATTAAAATCAAATTAGCGGCAATTAACCGTTGCCAAGCATTCAAAACGAATCAAAATGTCCAAAGTTCTCATTATTGGTGCAGGTGGCGTAGGTCGGGTAGTCGCCTATAAATGCGCCCAAAACCGCGAAATTTTCAGCGACATCCTGCTCGCTTCGCGTACTAAAAAGAAATGCGACCACATCGCCGCAGCCATTTACGCCGCCTATGGCGGCAAAAAGATCCGCACGGCGCGCCTCGATGCCGATGATGTGGCGCAAACCATCGCCCTGATCAACAAGTTTAAACCCGCGCTGGTGATCAACGTAGCCCTGCCTTACCAGGACCTGCCGATCATGGACGCTTGTCTGGCCACCGGCGTCAACTACATGGACACCGCCAATTACGAACCCAAAGACGAGGCCAAATACGAGTACTCCTGGCAGTGGGCTTACCACGACCGCTTCAAGGCAAAAGGCATTATGGCCCTGCTGGGTTGCGGTTTCGACCCAGGTGTGACCAGCGTGTATACCGCGTATGCCGCCAAACACTATTTCGATGAAATGCACGAACTGGATATCGTCGACGCCAATGCCGGCGACCATGGTAAAGCCTTCGCCACCAATTTCAATCCGGAAATCAACATCCGTGAAGTTACGCAGGTAGGAAAGTACTGGCAGGACGGCCAATGGATCGAAACGAAACCACACGAGATCTGGAAAGATATCAACTACCCGGAGATCGGTCCGAAACGCTCTTACCTGATCAATCACGAAGAACTCGAAAGCCTGGTCAAAAACTTCCCGACCCTGCGCCGCGCCCGGTTCTGGATGACCTTCGGACAGGAATACCTCACCCACCTGCGCGTGATCCAAAATATCGGTATGGCCGGCATCGAGCCGATCCGTTACAAAGGTATCGACATCGTACCGTTGCAGTTTTTGAAAGCGGTGCTGCCCGCGCCGGAAGACCTGGGCACCAATTACACCGGTTATACCTCGATCGGTTGTCGGATCAAAGGCATCAAGGATGGCAAAACCCGCACCTATTATGTGTGGAACAACTGTTCGCACGAAGCCGCCTATAAAGAAACCGGTACCCAAGGCGTCAGTTACACCACCGGTGTGCCGGCCATGATCGGCGCCCGCATGATCCTGGAAGGCAAATGGGCCGGCAAAGGCGTATTTAACTGCGAAAATATGAATCCCGATCCGTTTATGGAGCGTCTGAATCAGGATGGCCTACCCTGGCACGAACAAGTGGATATGGATTTGCAAATGGATTGAGGCAGTCCGCCTGTTACCTAAAGAGGTCATTGCAGGCATACCCTGCAATGACCTCTTTTAAATAGACGACTCATTTCGTCCAACTAAAACCATTGAACCGTTGTTTGGTGAAAATGCGACGTGATTATCTGCTTATCATTGGCTTGGCTTGTTTGTGCTTTCTGCCCTTTCTGGGTGCAGTACATTTGTTTGATTGGGACGAGATTAATTTTGCCGAATGTGCCCGCGAGATGTTGCGCACCGGCGACTGGTCGCGCCCGCAAATAGATTTCGAGCCATTTTGGGAAAAACCGCCCCTGTTCCTCTGGATGCAGGGCGTGGCGATGCGGCTGTTCGGGGTCAATGAATTTGCGGCGCGGCTGCCCAACGTCCTGTGTGGCGTGGCAACGCTGCTGGTTGTCTATCGGATCGGTCGCAAACTACACGATCCCTTGTTTGGCTGGTTGTGGGTACTCGCCTGGATCGGCAGCATCTTACCACAGTTGTATTTTCACAGTGGTATTATCGATCCGTGGTTCAACTTCTTCATTTTCTGCGGTTTATTTGGCTTTATCAACTTTCGCTGGCAGTTTTTCGGCGAAAAGGCGTCCTCGTCGCGCTGGCACAAATACCAGTGGTTATTATACGGCGGCGGTTTACTCGGACTCGCAGTACTGACTAAAGGTCCGACGGCTTTGCTGATCGCCGGACTGGTGATCGGTATTTACTGGGCGCGCTACCGCTTCAAGGGACGTGGTTATTTAGTGCATACGCTCGTTTTTATAGCCGCTGCCGGCGTGGCTGCTGCCTTGTGGTTCGGACTTGAAATACTGCTGCATGGCACCTGGTTTGTCCGTGAATTCATCGTCTATCAGATCCGTTTGTTTACCACCCAGGATGCGGGGCACGGCGGCTTTTGGGGTTACCATTTCGTCGTATTGTTGCTGGGCTGTTTTCCCATTTCCGTGTTTGCATTACCCAATCTCTGGGGCGACCAGCAATCCGAAGAAGAGATGATGGGCTGCGATACGCTGGCCTGTTGCAAACGCTCCGATTTCGGTACCTGGATGCAAATCTTGTTCTGGGTCGTACTGATCCTCTTCAGCATCGTACAAACCAAGATCGTCCACTATTCGTCACTGTGTTATTTCCCACTGACGTATCTGGGTGCCGTGACTATCTGGCGCGCCGTGCGTTGGGATATCCGGCCGCGGATCACCACGCTGCTGCTTCCGGTGCTGGGCATTATAATTGGCGCTACCGTGCTGGCCTTGCCGTATTTAGGCAACCATATCGAACAATTAAAACCGTTTTTTGCCAAAGATCGCTTTGCCTTGGCCAACCTGGATGCCGACGTACAGTGGATGTGGTGGCAGGGCATACCGGGTGCAATTTTGATCATCAGTAGCCTGCTGGGTTTGTATTTCTGGCAGCGGTATCGCTTTTGGCTGTGCGCACAAGTCGTTTTTGGCGGCGGTGCGGTATTTACGGTCGGCACCCTGGTTGGTGTAGCGTGCAACATTGAAGGGTATTCGCAACATGCGGCGGTGGAATTTTACCAAAGCAAAGCCGAGGTAGATTGTTTCATTATTCCGGTCGGATTTAAAAGTTATGCGCATCTTTTTTACGCTGATAAACACCCACCCGGTGTCGATACTACCATCGATAACTACGAATCGCTGGCGCATGGCAATCCCGGTAAACCCGTGTTTTTTGTGGCTAAAATCACCAATCTGGGCGAATTGCCCAATCTGCCCGACTGCCATGAACTTTACCGCAAGAACGGTTTCGTATTCTATGAGCGTACCATCGCGAAATAAGCGATTAGACTGGCGATGCTGGCGGATGATAAGTAATGCGAATAATGGGTTAAACTCGCGGTTTTCGGGTTGTGTAAAAAGTCGCCTAGGGACTATATCTTTGTAGCCCTTGATTGCCAATATTTTCCCCAAGTATGCCTAATTCGCGATATATGCTGTATTTTTGCAGCATAAGCCATCAAAAGCGTTTTGTGGAACGTTTTTTGGAAAAAGCACATAATGACCGTTCTTCGCCTAGATTTCTTTTTGCTGTCCCTGTCCGCCGTATTGCTGGGCAGTTGTTATACCTTCAAAGGCATTTCGATTGACCCGGCCGTCAAGACGTTCTCCGTGCGTATTTTCGAGACGGCTACCGATAATGTGCCGCCGACCGCCGGGATCGATTTCACGGAAAAACTCAAGGACAAGATTCGCACTGAAACCAGATTGCTGCTCAAAACCGACAATTCGGATGTAGAATTTTCCGGTAAAATAGCCGGATTCCGCGTTGCGCCAGTCGCGCCTAAACCGGGCGAACTGATCGAAAAAAACCGCCTGGAAGTGGTAATTGCCGTGAATTACACCAACAACCAAGATGAAAAAAAAGGCTGGGCGACCGAGAAGTCCTTCACCTATTTCGCCGAATTCTCCAATACCACTGATCTGCTGACGGTGCAAAATACCTTGCTCAACGACATTATCTATCCGCAACTGCTGGAGGATGTGTTCAATGCGGCTTTTAACGACTGGTAGACATGACGCAGGAACGTTTTTTTAAAATACTGGACAATCCCGAGCTGTTATCGGGTATCTCCTATGAGGAATTGAAAACCCTGGCGCTCGCATACCCGTACGCACACAATTTGCGTTACCTGCTCGCCCTGAAAGCCCGCCAGACCGACCACCCCGAAGCCGAGCGTACCTTGGCCACTGCGGCCGCCTATAGCCTCGATCGCCGGCGATTGTTTCAGTTGCTGGCGCCACTGCATCTGGTGCCGCAGCCGGTCAGTTTGCCGGAAGAAATCCTGGAATTAAAACCGCTCGAAGTCGTGCAGCGCGAACTCGAAGCCTTGTCGCCCGTATTGCGCGAAGACCCGCCCGAACCGACCGTTGTTACATTGGTAATCCCGCCGCCGGTAGCCCCGGTAGCGCCCGTTATCCCGGAACCGCCAGTGCCAGTCGCCGAACCACTGGAAGCAGTCGAAGCAATTCAGCCGCCGCAAGCCGTTATTGAATCCATCCCCAAACCAGTCGCCGCCCCGCTTTCTTTCGATCACTGGTTGCACCAGTTCCAGCCTGCGGCACTCGTCGCGGTACCGCCTACAGTGCGCAAAGAGCCCACTAAACCGGTCATCAAAGAACCTGCTGTGCCTTCTATTGCCCATGTATTGGCAGAGCGGAGCGTCAGCGAGAATAAAGACGTCATCTCCGAGACCCTTGCCCGATTATACGCCAAACAAGGCCATCGCGAAAAAGCAATTACAATGTATGAACGATTATGTTTGGCGATACCGGAGAAAAGTGCGTCCTTTGCAGCCGAAATTGCTAAACTTAAAAATTAGAAGAATATGTTAACTACCCTCGCGGTATTGATTGCGCTGGTAAGCGTTTTGTTGATGGCCACCGTTTTGATCCAGAATCCCAAAGGCGGCGGTGTAGACTCCAACTTTGGCGGTCAAGCCCAGCAACTGTTCGGCGCGGCGCGCTCGACCGATTTCGTTGAAAAAGCAACCTGGGTATTGGCCGGTGCATTGGTAGTCCTGTGCATCATCGCCGTAATCAGCAGCGGCGGCAACGCTGCAGCCGTAGCCCCTGCAGTTCCTGTCGGACAATAAGTAAATGCGTTGCCTTGTGCAAAAAGCCCTGCCGGTTTGTGACCGGCAGGGCTTTTTGCGTGTGGGGGGGAAGGGATGAATTAACACGAATTAACTTAAAAAAAATGTATATGTTGGTTTGGAAAATAAAACTTTGCATCTCATTTGTGAGATAAAAAACTCAATAATAATTTAAATGGGCAAGAAGTTAATGGTATATTAGTAGGCGCTCCTGGAGAAAAAACAACATTTTTGTTTGAATTTCCTCAAATGATATCAAAAAACAATCCTCCTTCTTTTAATGTAACAGTTACATGGGATTTTGATCCAACAGGCTTTAAAGTAGTTGAATTGGGAAGCGGATGCAAGAAAACAGAAACATATCAATTGCCTAATGATTTAACTTATTTTGGGCCGATAGAGTTTCTTATGCCAAATATTTTTACGCCCAATGGAGATGACTTAAATGACAAATTTGGACCATTGCTTTTACCTGACCATAAATCTTATTGGGGAAAACTTGAAATTTATAATCGATGGGGCCAAAAAATCTTTGAAAAAGAAGTGACTGGTGCTAATAGTGGTCCTCCTTTTAACCAAAATTTATTAACATGGGATGGAACCTTTGAGGGCCAGCCTGCTCCTGTAGAGGTATATATTTGGACAGTTAATTTTAAAAATTGTGATTATCCAAATGGAATCCAAGATAATTCATCTGACTGTAATTGTACAGTACAGCAAATTGCTAATGGACAATGCCCAGATTGCAAATGGAAGGGCGATGTAACTTTAATAAGATAACATGAATTTTATGGAAACTGGTTTGTTTAAAAAAATTTGTTTTATGCTCTTCATATGCATTTGTATGATAAATTGTAGAGACAAATCTTGTAATTGTCTTGAAGATTGGGATTCAAATAAACAATATGAAAAAGGTGAGTCTGTTTTTCACAATGATACCTGTTGGGTTGCTATTAATCGGGGAAACGGAGTCGAACCTGGTCCTTGGCTGGTGAAGGGTAATGACGTTTGGATATTTTGTCAAGATAGCCATTAAGAAAGTAAAATTTTGATACTTTACAATTTGTTTGTACCCATTGCGAAGTAGTTTTTGAATCTTCAGATTGCATAAACTTTAAATTATCAATAAGTTATCAATTGTTAATTTTCGGAATCGCTCTGCATTGGCTATAATATAATTATGTGTGTTTTTACCATACTACTGGACATTTTTCAAAACGTGGCGTCTGACCTTATAACTCGGAACAAAAGTAGTTGATAATCAATTTATTACCGTTCGGTCATAAGGTTCTCGCAGGGCGGTAAACAAAAAATGTCCAGTAGTATGGTTTTGTAATGGATTAAATTACTGAAATTGAGCTTAACAAATTGTAGATTGTTTAATAAGTGTGAATACAACTAATTGGGTGTTTGGAATTAACTAAATAGATGTGTTTTAACGCTTCCCCTGCTGGCGCGGGGCTGCCAAAACTAAACACGAAAAACCAAACAAAAAACGTGATTGCTGGCGCGCGGTTCTAACCGCGTGCCGCGTATCGGTCGGGTTCCACCCGACATAAACAATAAAACGGGTAAAACCCGAAGGATAACAAGCACGGGGTTGGAACCCCAGGGCAGACGCATTAAAATTGTTTTAGAAATCTTGGTTTCTTAAAACAAAATTTCTAATTGAGGTGGTATTGGTGAAATTCAGCCGCCAAGCGTTGGCTCGGGAAAACTAGTAAACAGGACAGATTTTATCCATTTGAGCCGAAAAATGCTGGTTTTTATAACGATTTTAATGCGTTTGCCCTGGGTTGGAACCCCACGCCAGCGTGGGTCTTCTTTCAAAAGGACAAAATAAAACGATGCGTTGGTTTGGATATAAAAACGGCGCGTTATATTTGTGCGATCAAGAAAGTCAAATGAACCGTTTTCCCGCATCTATTTTGTAATAGGATTATGCAGTTCGCAGATATAAAAAATGACATCGCTTTTCGGAAGATTTTCGGCAACGAGCAGAAAACGGCCCCGCTCATCTCCTTTTTGAACGCTTCTCTGGAGTTGGAAGGGGAACATCAGGTGGTTAACGTTTCCATAGCTAACCCGTACCAGTTTCCTCGCATCGCCGGGGAAAAAGCGAGTATTGTTGATGTTCGGGCAACCGATCAGTCTGGTAGAAAATTTGTAGTGGAAATGCAGGTGGCTGATAAGACCGGGTTCGATAAACGTGTACAGTATTATATCTCCCGAGATTATTCCATGCAGATGGATAAAGGAGAAGACTATCCGCTACTGCACCCTGCTTACTTTATTGGCATATTGGACTTCCCTTTTGGGTCTGATACAGACTACCACACCCGGCACTTGATATTGAACAAGGCCACCAACGAACATCTTTTGAAAGACATTCAATTTTCTTTTATCGAGTTGCCTAAGTTCATCAAAGAAATGCACGAACTGGATACACCGATTGATAAGTGGACTTATTTCATCAAGTACTCGGAAGAATTGAATGTTATCCCTGATTTTGCAAATGAAGATGAAGGCTTGAAGACTGCCTTTATTGAAGCAGATAAGTACCAATGGAGCAAAGAGGAATTGAAGGCTTATGACAATGTGACAATCAAGGAGCAGGATGAACGGGGAGAGAAGGAGATGATAGCAAAAAAGGCAAAGTTGGAAGTGGCTAAAAATCTTAAAACAATGGGCTTGTCAAATGCTGATATAAGAGCGGCAACCGAATTGTCTCATGATGAAATAAATAGACGCTAAGATTTTGGCTTGCAGTATTCTTAATCAGTCTCATAAGTCCTTCTCCGGAGGCACAAACATCAAAATTTTATGACAATGAAAAATGAAACAATCAGCAAAGGATTTGTACTTGCAGGCTTAATGAATATTGTCGGTGTCCTGGCAAATTCACGTTTCTTTACCAATGCTGTTATTCCAACAGTTGATCCAGACGTTATGTCCAATTTTGGATTATTAATGATAGTTATCTGGGGCTTAGCGTATATTTCTATTTCCAAGAGTTTCGATAAAGTAAAATGGCTTGTCGGTGTTTTTGCAATTGAAAAATTTATTTATGGCTTTGTTTGGACCAAGTGGATGCTGAATAATAGTCTCTCCAGTGTTTTTGAAAAGGATAAATTTGCTGGTATATTTTACGCTATTTATGGAGTTAATGATTGGATATTTTTTGTCTTTTTCTCACTTGTATTTATCCGTTTAATTTCTTTGAAAAAATAATATTTAGCGGCAGCAGGTGTTCCTGCCGCTCCCAACCAAGCCCAGCGCCGCAGCAGCGAGCGGGGACGGAAGACCTGACGAGGCGGAAATACAGATCCGTGTAGCCTTCGTTAGGGAGTGGTTTCATGATATAAGACTTTTTGCCGCCGTTTAGTGGATCATCGTGCTGTACGTGGGCAGCAGGTCAGAGACACTGCTGCGGCATCGGGCTTGGGTTTGTAAGGAGACGTATAGGAAGACCTGCTGAGGCGGAATCCGTAGTCCCATCCTGCCGCTACGAGGAAAGGCTCTGGTGACATCTTTTCTGCCGCTAAGTCCGCCGAAATTCGTAAATTTGCCTCCTCAAAAGCGATTTCGTTTAATAGAACAGTACATGACTGAACAGCAACCGACCCCTCCCAATACCAGTTTCCAGATTCGTTTGCCGCTGCTCTTTGCCGTTACACTGGCGATTGGGATGTTTATTGGCCAAAAACTCCCGCATTACGACCGGGATATCACCCTGTTTTCGCGGGACGCATCGGCGGGTGCCAATGGCACGGTAGATGAGGTGCTGCGGTATGTCGAGGCACAATATGTCGATACGGTGGATATGGCCGCGCTGAAAACCCAGACGCTGGATTTTTTGCTGCATGAACTGGATCCGCATTCGGTTTATATCACCCCGGAAGAAGCGTCGGCGGTGGAAGATGATCTGAAGGGCGAATTTGTAGGCATCGGGGTAGAATTTATCACTGTCGACGATACGATCCAGGTGGTCACGCCGCTGGTAGGTGGTCCTTCCGAAACTGCCGGACTGCTGGCGGGCGACAAAGTAATTGCCATCAATGATGCCGTGGTGGCCGGTGTGAAAATCGATAATGGCAAGGTATTCAATAAGTTGCGTGGTGCGAAAGGTACACCCGTGCAACTGGCTATTCTACGCGGCCGTGAAAAAGATGTGCGCAATTTCACCATCGTCCGCGATGTGATCCCGGTGAAAAGTGTGGATGTGGCTTATATGCTGGATGCCACGACCGGTTATATCAAGGTCAATCGCTTCAGCGCCAAAACCCAGCAGGAGTTTATGGAAAAACTGCGCACACTGACCGAAGAAGGCAAGATGCAAAACCTGGTGCTCGATCTGCGCGGCAATCCCGGCGGTTACATCGACGCGGCGACGGAATTGTTGAGCCAGTTGTTTGCCAATGAGAAACTACTGGTGTACACCAAAGACCGCGAAGGCGAACGCTATGAATACAAAAGCAGCGGTCGCGCCCAGTTCAACGTACAGAATATAGCCGTTTTGATCGATGAAGGCTCGGCTTCAGCCAGCGAAATTGTGGCCGGCGCGATCCAGGACTGGGACCGCGGCTGGATTATCGGACGTCGCTCGTTCGGTAAAGGGTTGGTGCAAAACCAGTATCCCCTGAGCGATGGCGGCGAATTGCGACTGACTACCGCCCGGTATTATACGCCGAGTGGTCGCAGCATTCAGCGCGCATACAAACACAACGCCGATTACGAACGTGAAGCCGAACACCGGCTGAGCGATGGCGAATTGTCGGGGCTTGCCAACATAAAACTGGCCGACAGTACCAAATACTATACGGGGCAGGGTAGGGTCGTTTATGGCGGCGGCGGCATTATCCCGGATATTTTTGTGCCGCTGGATACGGCGCACACCAGTACGTATTTTCTGGCTTTGCGCGGTTATTTGCCACAGTTCGTCGCACGCTGGATGGAAAGCCACGACCGGTCGGTGTTTCCCGCCGATCTGCC
>JBBRDQ010000175.1:0-10973 GCA_038203695.1 Chitinophagales bacterium | reverse complement strand
TGTGGTCAATGCTAAGCGCGACCGGAAACACATCTTTCCTCTTGAAACCACCGATTTTAATCGGTGGGTAAGCGCACCGCACCCATCACATCAGCCTTCTTTTTAAAAACATCGCATCAAAACAGCGGAGGTGGATGTTTGAAAAGAAGGCTGATGTGGTTGGGTGTCCTGCTGGGCCGCCCGTTGAAACGAGCGGTTACAAGATGTTTGATGTGATTGGGTGAGACTCCTGGATGCGGAGTACTGGAGTACTTACTGGAATCTGACCTTGATTTTGTGGTCAATGCTAAGCGCGACCGGAAACACATCTTTCCTCTTGAAACCACCGATTTTAATCGGTGGGTAAGCGCACCGCACCCATCACATCAGCCTTCTTTTTAAGAACATCGCATTTCCATCTGTATACTTTTAGTTGGGCAAAAAAGTATAAAGTTGCTTGAAATTTTGCGCTTTTTACCTAACTAAAAGTGTACGGCTGGAAATAAAAAAAAGCCACGCAGTTGCACATTTGCAACTGCATGGCCATTATAATCGCATGATTTATCTTGTACAACACTGGTTTATAAAATCTTATGCACCAGCATTTTATCGCACTTTTACTGCTTCACCAATTTGCCCGATTGCAACAGACGACCGGAAGCGTCGTACAGGTTGGCTACGTACAGACCGGCCGGCAGGGCCGATGCATCCCAGGTTTGCGTGAATTCGCCCTCTGGCATGTAGCCATTGTAAGCGGTCGTCACGTATTTACCATTGATGTCGTAGATGCGTACCGTAGCGTTCATCGCGTAGTTCACTTTAAATTTGAACGTAGTCTGCGTGGCGAACGGGTTCGGGAAAGACTGCATCGCGATTGGTTTCTGGTTCAGGCCGATAGCGCCGCCAAAAATATCGTTGGTGCCGACATAGATCAACCCACTGCATTCGCTGGTGCCGCGGTGCGGTTGCGCCACGTATGGGAATGTAGTAGAGAAGGCTAGGTCGTTGCTTTCTACGCCCGTAGTGTATGATAATACGTTCACCAGTTTGGCGGTCACTGGATTCGGTCCACCGACGGTATAATCGTCGTACCACAGACCAATCGCGGCCAATACTACACCGGATACTGCCTGTAATTCGATCCGCGTAACGTCGTCTTCCAGACGGCGGCCATTCGGGAAACCATCCATATTCGGGATAAACTGGATGCTGGTGTTCTGGTTGTAGGCCGGATCGGTCAGACCCAACACTGCTGCCTGTACGAGACCTAATGGACTGAAAGCAGGGTCATTGCGTTGCGTAACCGGAACGGCCATATTCAAGCGCAACATATCGCCGCCATTTGGCAGGAAATTGTTGATGAACGGTTTGCCGGCTGCCAACGGGTTGCCGTTTTTGCCGGTGGCCAGTTGGTAAGGAATGACGTTGGGTACACCCGTATGGAATATAGGCCACAGGTCGACCGAACGTGGTTTGTTGGCCGCAGGCAGCAACAGCGTGCCGAAAATAGCATCGTCGAGTGCCGTTCCAGCCAAGGCAGCATTGCCTTTCAATCCGTACAAACCATTCTTGCCATTTCTGAAGTCAAAATTTTGTAAGGAACTACTTTGAATGCGCAGTGGTGCGAAAGCCGGTACAGCGCCGCCAAACTGGCTGTCATCCATGTACAGTGCCAGTTCCGGATTGTAGAAATACTCGTCCAGGGTGGTTTCGGTGATTTCTTGGTAGGGCGTGATCGCATTCCAGAAATCTTTTTTGCCGATTGGAATAACCGCTTCATTGGTCAGCGGCATCCCTAAGCGCGATACTTGCGTCCAGGCACCGGAATAGGTCGGATCAGCCGTGGCCGATAAAGTACGCGTCTGCTGACGGCTGGCCGAAGCCCACACGCCGATGACGTAGTTTGGATCCAGGATATTGGCTGGCGTAGTCGGTGCACCGGCTTTCAACAAGGTCGATATCGGCACTTGAATGGCGATCGTGCTTACATTCATACAAGCCACACCGTCCGTAGGTACGCCGCCGTTTTGACGGGGCGCATCACCCAGGTCGAAAATACCGCCGAGATCTACGAAAAATGGATCGTCGGATGGGCCACAGAAGACTTTCTCACCACTGCTGGCCGTGGCGATGGCATTGCTCATCAGCGACGCATACGTGGTGTTCAGACCTACGCCCGACTCGATGGAGCGCGCACCGATATTGTTCGGTGGCACCGTTCCGTTGGTCACGATAGCCTGAAACGTAGTACCGCCATTGATGCTGCGCTCCAACGTGTAAGTGGTTTTCAGATTCTGCTTACCCAAGCGGATGTTGAAGAAAGTCGTCGGATCTTCATTGGTTTGCTGGAAAGTGAACCGGTAAATGATTTCATCGCCTGCGGTAGCCGCATTGTTGTCTACGTGGATTTCGTACCGAATATTCTGTCCGAAAGAGTAGTAGTTAGGGCCGCCTTGTGGCAATTGAAACGGTACATAGGTAGCGATCAACGTGATTGTATTCGGATCATTTGGGCTACGGAATGCGTACAAATCCACATTGTCAGCCAACGGATCATTGGAAATTAAGGGTGCTTCCCGGTGGCTGGAAGCCAGGCTTGCCGTCAGGCTCAATGCCCAGCAGACGCACGCCAGCAAATATTTACTATTCAAAAAATTCATAGTGAAGTTATTTTTTAGTTGTTCCAATGTGGCATGCTCCATATAATCGATTGATTATGAAAGATTAACGGAGGCATGCTACATCTATGGAACAATCTTATTTTAGATAATGGTTTTGTATGGTGCCCCTCGGATTATTGTCCGATTTCGGTACCGCTCCAAGGAGTGGCAACATACGGGAAAGTCGTTTTGAAATGCTTGTCGTTGCTATTCACCCCGGTGCGGTAAGACAGTACGTTGACCAGCTGCGGGGTTACCGGATTTGGGCCTCCTACCGTGTAATCGTCGTACCACAAGCCGATCGCGGCCAGTACTACACCACCGACTGCCTGTAATTCGATGACTGTTACGTCATCTTCCAGTCGACGGCCATTCGGGAAACCATCCATGTTCGGGATGTTCTGAATGTTGGTATTCTGGTTGTACGCCGGATCGGTGAGCCCCAATACAGCGGCTTGAACGAGACCAAGGCTGCTGAAATTTGGGCTGTCGCGGTCGGTGACCGGTACGGCCATGTTCAAGCGCAACATATCGCCGCCATTTGGCAGGAAATTGTTGATGAATGGTTTGCCGGCTGCCAGTGGGTTGCCGTTTTTGCCGGTTGCCAGTTGGTAAGGAATTACGTTTGGCACACCCGTGTGGAATATAGGCCACAGGTCCACCGAACGCGGTTTGTTGGCCGCAGGCAGCAACAGCGTGCCGAAAATAGCATCATCGAGGGCCGTTCCAGCCAGGGCCGCGTTACCTTTCAGACCGTACAAGCCATTTTTACCGTTTCTGAAGTCAAAACCTTGCAGGGAATTGCTTTGAACGCGCAGTGGTGCGAAAGCCGGTACAGCTCCGCCAAATTGGCTGTCGTCCATGTACAGGGCCAGTTCGGGGTTGTAGAAATACTCGTCCAGCGTGGTTTCAGCCAGTTCCTGGTAAGGCGTGATACGGTTCCAGAAGTCTTTTTTGCCAATTGGAATGACCGCTTCGTTGGTCAGTGGCATACCTAAGCGGGAAACTTGAATCCAGTCACCAGCATCCGTCGGCGCTTGTCCGTCGGGTTGCAGGGTACGGGTCGTCTGACGGCTGGCCGAAGCCCATACACCAATCACATAGTTTGGATCGAGGATATTGGCTGGTGCGCCCGGAGCGCCGATTTTGCGCAGCGTGGCAATTGGGATTTGCAGGGCAATGGAATGCACATTGTAATGACCGACGCCATCGCGTGGCTCCGAATCCTGACGTGGTGCGTCGCCCAGGTCAAAAATACCGCCCAGGTCGACAAAGAATGGATCGTCCGCTGGTCCGCAATACACCATTTCACCGGTTGCCGAAGTGGTAATTGCGCCGGTAATCAGTTGCTCATACGTGGTATTGAGGCCAACACCGGATTCGATCGAACGCGGTCCGATATAAGGAGGCGGCACTTTGCCACCAGTGACAACCGTTACAAACGTAGCGCCGCCATCTTTACTGCGCTGCAGGGTGTACGTGGTTTTCAGATTTTCTTTACCGAGGCGGATATTGAAAAACGTGGTAGGATCTTCATTTACTTTGGTGAACGTAAAACGGTAAATGATTTCATCACCTGGAACAGTAGCGTCATTGTCGATGTGAATTTCATACCGAATGTTTTCGCCAAACGTGTAGTAATTCGGGCCGCCAAAAGGCAGTTCAGCCGGAATGTAATTGGCAATGATGGTTACCGTGTTTGGATTGTCCGGACTTCTGAATGCGTACAAATCAGTGTTGTCGGCGAGCGGATCGTTGGCGATGAGCGGGGCTTCCCGGTGACTGGAGGCGTGTAGTGCCGGGCTACAGATACTGAGCAGCAGCACCGACATACCCAGCCAGCGAACGACTCGATTCATTGAATTGGTCATAATTAACTTGTTTGTGTTTAAAAAATAGATGTTCGAATGAATTTGGGCGGTGGAGAAATGTGATCTTGTCAGCCAGGGAATTGCGTGTTTGTAAATTCCCTGAAGTCACATATCTACGAAAGCAGTCAGGTTTTGGATTTAGGATCTTCTTATTTTTATAATATTTTACCGGGAAATAAAAGTTACAGGTCCGCCGCCCGTTAAATACCAGCGAGGCAAAAACTATCTTTGCACCATGCAAAAGAACTATATCAACGCCCGGGTTTTCACCGGCAATGCCGTGTTAGAACGGGCCAGTATGCTGGTAGATGAAGGGACAGTTACGCGGGTCGATCCAGCCAATAACATAACCACCGGCGCACAAGTCATTGATTTAGAAGGACTTTCCCTCGCGCCCGCATGTATCGACCTGCAGGTCTACGGCGGTCATGGCAAGTTGTTCAACAATGAACCGACCGTTGAAACCATTCAGCAAACTTGGGAAAGTGTGCGCACGGGCGGGACGGCTTTTTTCCAGATCACCCTGTCGTGTTCGCCGCTGGAGACCATGTGGGCGGCTATTGCTGCGTGTCGCGAATACTGGGCAAAAGGTGGGGAAGGGCTGCTGGGTTTGCACCTGGAAGGGCCGTATTTCAACCCGGAAAAACGCGGTGCGCATCCGCTGGCGCACATCCGTACGCCAAATGCCGCCGAAGTTGCCGATCTGATCGAACGCGGTCGCGGCGTAGTGCGCTATATCACCGTAGCGCCCGAGCGCATGGATGATGCGTCGCTCCAGACACTGTTAGCCAGCGATATGCTGGTGTCGGCGGGGCATAGCAATGCCAGTTTTGCCGAAGCGATGCGCGGTTTTAGCATGGGGATCAACCGGGTGACGCACCTGTTTAACGCGATGAGTGCGTTTCAGGGTCGCGCGCCGGGACTGGTGGGTGCTACGTATGCGCGCGTGCCCTGGACCAGTATTATTGCCGATGGTATCCATTGCGATTACCACAGCCTGAAAATCAGCAAGAAAATACTCGGCGATAAATTGTTTCTGATCACCGATGCCGTCACCGAAAGCCTTCTGGGCGATTACCGTTTCCGGTTCTCTGGCGACCGGTACGTGGACGAAAACGGCACGCTGGCCGGTTCGGCCCTGACCATGTGGCAGGCTGTGCAGAATGTAGTCCATTTCGCTGATATTCCACTCGACGAAGCCTTGCGCATGGCGAGTACCTATCCGGCTGCTGTACTAGGAGAGGGACATCGGCTGGGTAAAATCGCGCCGGGGTATGCGGCGAAACTGGTGGTATTTGATGGCGAGATGGTGTTGCAGGAAACTATTTTAAAGTAACGGAGCGAAAAAGACCGCCTCACAATTGTTTGTGAGACGGCCAGGGGGATTAATTAACCGAAGGGCCGAATCTTTTACTAAATCTTGCTGAATTTCACCACATCCGTATCGCCGTTGCCACCGCTCGTGTGTTCGAAGTGCATAAAGGTGTCATTTACAGTAATGATGCGCCAGTCTTCCGACAGATCTTCCAGTGTACTTGGTATTGAGCCGCCGAAACTGATCACGAATTTGTTGGTGCTGTCATCCACGCCGGTTTGCCAGGTGCCGCTCCACGATTGTGCGCCATTCGTCGCAGTCAGACTGCCGTTGCTGCCAAAATCAAAAGTGTAACTGGTATACTTGGAAGTTTCGTCCGATTTATCGAAGAAATAGGTGATTTTCCATTTGCCGGCAGCAGGCGTTACCGGGTTGTTGTTATTTGAATTATCATCGCTCTTGTGACAGGCAAAGAGACCGATGCATAACAGGGGCAAAATAGCCCACAAGCTTTTAATACTTTTCATCGTGTACGTTTTGTGAAAAAGTGAAAAATAGGCGCCGTTTGCTGGTAGCCATAGTTATTGTGGGAGCACGCACACCTTTCTTTGAAAGGTGCCGTTGCTGGTTTGTCCGTGTAATAGATACATGCCGGCCGGCACGTCCGTCATTTGCAACCGATACCGCGTTTGGCTCAGCGTAGTCAGGTTTGCGGGAGCGACCCGCCCCTGCATATCCAGTAATTGCCAGGAAATAAGTTCTTCAGTCGTTTCAATCAGTGCAAGTCTATGCATCGGATTTGGCGTAATCTGTACGAAAGCCGCGTTGCTTTGTCCAGGCTCCGAGGCTGCCACATAATCGGGCGCCACGATGCGCACCATCGCCGTATCGCCCTGCACCGCGTACGCTTGCAGATTCGAGTCGTATAATACCACGCTGTCGATGCTGATTCGGAACGTATCGACCGTAAGTCCTACAATGATATCTTCGATGATGACATAAAATGATCCGACCCTGCCCTGCCCCGAAGCGGGCACCTGATTGGTGCGGGTGATGCCCATTTCAGCGCGCCCAATCGTTTCATTTTTTTGAAAAAAATTGCGGGTTTCATTGTCAAAATCAATCCAACTCCCCGACTGTTCGTCGAACTCTATATCGCTGCCCCCGCTTTCCACCAAATTGTTGTCGTAGTGAAATTTGAAGGCAAAACCGTACACATTGGTCAGCGGATTGGCCGCATCGCCCAGGCGAACTTCAATGTTGATGGGTGTGCCCGGCCCGGTCTGCACTACGCTGGGGATTAAATGAATCCGCAACGGCGCGCCGCCGCTACTGGCACCGTATCCGTCTGGTGTAATCGTACCATGCACCTTCCCCCAGTTGTCCTCAAACTTCGACTGATCGCTGTTCTCCACTTCCCCATCGCCATCGATATCCGCAAAAGCGTAGTTGACACCATTGGGGAAGGTCTGCGACCACGGGGCGATATTTTGCGGAGTCCAGTTACTGTTTCCACCCGGGCGTACTGGTCCCGTACTGCCGTGGGCCAGACCATAATAGATAAAGTCAGCCCCGTCAGCAATGCCATTATTATTTACATCTCCGGGCCACATGATCTGGGCGGTAATATGCTGACTCAGCAATAGCGAGAATAGCAGCAGGATTTTAGTACAAGGTGTCATACCAGGTTGGGTTTTAATGCAATAGAACTTATCAGGCGGCAACGAGCAATCGGCTCACCAATTGTTTGGTGGCGCTCGTTATCTGCACATAATACACGCCCGGAACCATACCGGCCGGCAGGGTAATTGTTTCAAGCGAATCATTGAAACCTGTATGTATCTGCATCTGCATACATATTTTACCGGTAGCATCCAGCAGATGAATCGAGATGTCCTGGGTTTCAAAACCAGTTAACGCCAACCGGAAGAAGCCCGTGGTCACAATGGTCGGTAGTACTTTGACACCAGCATTCGTTGTCAAGGCTGCTTCCTGGGTCGCGACCAGTGAAGATGAGGTGAAATAGAACCAGTCCGACCAGTCGCTGTGATCACCGCCACAATTACTGCGCACTTTGAACTTGTAATTTTGTCCGGGCGTCAAACCGGTTACGGTATAAGCAGTGCCGGAAACCGTTGTTTCCACAAAAAAATGGACCGGGTTATTGAGCGCGTCTTCTACTTCAATATGGTAGGAAGACGCATCGGATTGAGCCGTCCAGTTCAGCACGGCTGTCGTACCAGCAGGTACTGCCTGTAGACTGGAAGGAAGACCGCAAGCGAATGCAGAAACCGGCAACGCCAGTACAAGTATGATGCAGGGGAGAATGAAATTTTTCATGGATGGAAGATTTTGTGAATAGTGTGAAATCATAAGGACGAGTGCGCTCTCTTCATTTATTGCTACAAAGATGTAATGCAGCATGATGCGAAAACAAGTACAGTTTTATACTTTTGCCAGTGGATAAAAAATGAAATTCCAGACCATATTGAAAATATATAGAAGTTTAACCAGTAAAAAGTAGTAAAATGCAATTAAATTAATTTTAATCATAACTTGAAAAATGTTTTTGTCAAAAAAAGACCCCCTATTTTAACCCCTGATTTTACCGAATGCACGAAAAAAACAAACTACCGGCCTTACTCAAGGCATGTAAAAAGGAAGAATTAGCGCAACTGAAGCGATTCGTAGGGTCTGCTTATTTTAACCGGCAGCCTGAACTGAGCGTGTTGCTCGACTATCTCATCTCGCTGTGGCCGACTTTTGCGATGGTGCACATGGGTAAAGAAAATTTGTTCCAGGTGGCTTACCCCGATCGTGCTTTTGACCAGAAACAGTACCGGTATCTTACCAGTGCACTGGGCCGGCTGATCGAGCAATTCTGGGCGGTAGAACGCTGGCAACAATCCACGAATCAGCCGCAATTGCTGACCATGGCTGTCGCTTCCGAGCGGGGGGTGGACAAAACATATCGGAAAATGAATCGCTCGCTGACGGTTGCACTGGGTAATGAGCAGACCTTGGCGGAGAGCCCGCTATTGCTGGACCGGTTGCATTGGTCCGACAACCTGGAAAAACACTTTGGACGCAGCCGCGAACGCCGTTACAACGATAATCTGCAACGTACCAGCGACTATCTGGACCGGTATTATTTTCTGGAAAAACTCAAGGTGGTGTGTACGATGCTGGACCGGAAAGCAATTGTTGCCGGCGATTATGAACCGCATATTTCAGCTGCCTGGGTAAGTCACCTGCTTGCATTTAATTGCTTTGACAAACCGATCCTGCAATTGTACTATAAAGTTTGGCAGGCGCTCCATGAGGAACAGGACGAAAGCCATTTCTGGACCTTGCGTGATGTGTTGAGCAGGCCGGTTTCCGAGGTGCCGCAGAGTGACCTGAATACCATTTACCAAATACTCATTAATTATTGTGCCCGCAAAATCAGACAAGGCAAGGAACCCTTTATTGCTGAAGCGCTGAATTTATACCAGACTGGCCTGGAGCGGAAAATCCTGTTGACCGATGGTGAACTGTCACCCTGGGCATTTACCAATATCGTTAAGCTAGCCATGCGGCTGCACCGCTACGACTGGGGAGAAGCATTTATTCGCACCAATGCACCCTTACTTTCGGAAGATTTTCGTGCCAATGCGCTGCACTACAACCTGGCAGAACTGTATTACTACACCCATCGACACGATGAGGCGATGACCCATCTCAATCAGGTGGCGTATTCAGACCTGAATTATTACCTGGGTGCCCGCGTGCTGCTCGCTAAAATCTACTACGAACACCACGACGAAGATCCTTTACTCTCGCTCATGGCGTCTTTTATGATCTTTTTGAAGCGAAATCGCCAGATTTCGGCCGATCTGAAACAGACCTACCTCAACTTCTGCGACGTACTGCTGGCGCTGGTGAAAAAACATCCCAAACGGCTGGCCACGCTCAGCGATCGCATCGGCGATACAAAACTACTCACCGATCGTCCGTGGCTGCTGGAGCAATGTAAAGCGCTGCTGCTGACCTGATTGACGAATGCCACGACTGTTGATTTTTGAAGTAGCGCTCGCTCGGGGGTGGGGGGATATCCGAAGCAGGACCTGTTACGGTTGAAAACTGCGCCCAATAATATTCATCGAGTTGTTGTTACACCAACGATAACGCCAAAATTTCCGTCAAGTTGCGTCCACTTTTGCTCTGGTAAATAGGTCCGTGAAACAAAACCATCGAGGTACAAAGCATTCTTGCAACCCAGTTTTTTAAAGTAGTTGGCAAAGTCGTACAAGTTTATTTCTTGCTTCGACATAGCAAAGATCACCCGGTGATTTGGTAAAATTCCAACGCCATTTCTTACATTCAAATTGGTTGAACCTTGCTTAAATACCGAGTGGATATGTCCGTCAATAACCAACATGGGTCCTGATTGTGTTGCATATTTTACTTTTTCGGCGGCAATAAAATTTTCTGTTTTGCAAATAAAGGCTTCGTCTTCAGTCGTAGTATAAAATACACCATTAGGTCTCAAATAAAAATTACCGCTTCCGCTTGCCGTGTCCAAAGTTGCAACTATTTTCTGTTCTTGAATAAAAAGTCCTTGAGCAGAATTGTCTGTCTTGAACATTCCTGCGTTCATTGCAAAGACAAGGTTCTGTCCTTTGAGGTCAAGCCAAGTTTTCAAGTTTTGCAAACTCTTAAACGGTTGATTTTTATCATCTTTCCAGTATAGTTTCAAATCTTGTTTTTTCAAATCCACTTGATAACTAATGAACTGTTCATTTTCGGAATGTAGTCTTGCAAATGCAATAAATCCCGCTGTCAGCAAGAGTAAAATTGTTAAAAAAAGTAGTAGTTTCTTTTTTTTCACGGCAGGTATGTAAATGGTTGCAGATAAAAAGTTGATAGAACAGGCATAGCCCAAAGAATACCATACATGGGCACCGCTCCGCGCCAGCGAGTAAAATCTGTTTTAATCCGTTCAATCCGGCTAATCCGTGGTCCAATCCTGCCGTGACGGGGAAAAATCCGTTTTAATCCATTCACTCCGGGTAATCCGTGGTCCAATCCTACCGTGATAAGTAAACCCATCCGCGCCACGAAACTACCGGTCACCGATCGCGCCTACCGCATCAGCACCAACTTCCC
>JBBRDQ010000174.1:0-11109 GCA_038203695.1 Chitinophagales bacterium | reverse complement strand
GTGAAAACAAACCACAATTCAGTTGGAGTATATCCGGCATACTTACCTTTTTATTGGGCCATGTGCGGTATTGGGAATATGGAAAAATTACT
Source organism: Chitinophagales bacterium (assembly GCA_038203695.1). GTDB lineage: Bacteria > Bacteroidota > Bacteroidia > Chitinophagales > Saprospiraceae > M3007. The sequence continues at coordinate 11,017 of JBBRDQ010000174.1, read as the reverse complement.
CACACCGGTATCATGCTGGCCAATTCACCGCATTTGGTCCAGGAAATTGCCGATATCTATCAAACCAAGGCTTTTTTCGTTTCTACCAACACAATTCAGGCACGTCAAATAGCACCTTTTATTGCCAAAGAGATTACTGACACCTGTACGTTGCTTTTTTGCGGCCGCGTAGTCAAGGACAAAGGGATTGAAGAATTGATTGAAGCCCTGGGAATTTTAAACCGGCAAAAAAGCATCCATTTCAAATTACAAATTATCGGAAATGTAAACAGTGTATACAAAGTTCATTTGGCACAGCTTGCCACCAAAGCCGAGGTATCGGATGCGATTGAATGGGTTGGATTTGTCCCATTTGGGGCCATGTTGCTGGCATATTACCGGCAGGCAGATATAATGGTATTGCCGTCCTATCATGAAGGATTTCCGCATAGTATCTGGGAAGCGGGTATTTGTTCGACCCCGGTTCTGGTCACCAAAGTGGGCGGAATACCTGGCCTGATGGACGATGCGCTCGTAACTTTTATTATTCCCAAATCGGCAGAAGATATCGTTGAGAAAATAGGTTTTCTACTGCAAAATCCGGCTATCCGTCTAGAAAAAGTGACGCAATTATACCACTGCGCCGGTAATTATACAGTTGAAACAGGCGTCCAGAAATTAGCCGACTTACTGAAGCATGAAACAACTGCCTAACCTTTTATTGGCTTTGCTCATTCCGACATTTTTGGAGTCTATCAATCCAAAACTGTATCTTTTTGAGATTCCGGGATCGCCATTGAGTTTGGGTCGTCTTGGATTGGTAGCCCTGGGCAGTTTTGCGATCTTGACCAGAGGAGTTAAAATGTCTTCCGCGTTTACCGGTTTTCTGCTGATCTATGTTGGCAGCGTGATCGGCGCTTTTTTTTCCGATGATACGCTGACAAATCTATCGAATGCATTCGCGCAGATTTTACTCCTTTTTGGCGGTTTGGGTTTGGGCATTTTATTGAAAGAGCGGCACAAAAATTTATTTTTAGTATTTGATATTTTCATGGCAGCTATGTTCCTCTACTGGCTGCAATATACGCTCACCAAGACGGTACTCAGTGGTAATTTCGTCTCCTATACCACCTTATTTTTAAAAAGCAAAGCAACGAATCACCACATTGTTGGGATAGGTATCACCCATTCCGGTATTTATCTGGTAGCGCGCTTATATGATAAAGGTGGCAAAAAAGTTTACGGCTATATAATTGCCGGCATTTCAATGCTGCTCTGCCTTTTGATAGAAAGTCGCAGCAATCTATTGATTATGGGAATAGGTACTTTATGGCTGGTGCAACAGGAACGGCGTAAAAACCTCGGCTATATTTTAGTTTTGGTGTTTTCCTGTTACGTTATCTATGAATTGATCACCTACTTTTTGGAGGGTTACGCATTTTTGAGCAAGCGCTTTGATATTCAGGATAGTAAGTACCAGTCTGAAACAAATCAAAGCCGTTTATACATTTACCAGCAATTTTTAACGGAATTCTTTCGGTATCCACTGGGGCGCGGCACGCTTAATGCGCGGATTTATGTCGATTTTGAGTACCGCGCCATCAATCTTCACAATCAGTTTTTAACCTTTATGATTGCCGGAGGAATTATTGCTGCCGCAGGCGTTTATAAGGTTTTTGTATCCCTCATTAAATGTCTTCAATTCAACAAACTGGAAATCTTGCAGAGCCAGCATATTTCGCATACCCGTGCATTTACGGCTATGATCGTCGTTTTCATGTTGACATTGTTTACGGTGGAAAGCGGTGGAACTTTACTATTTACAGGTATGGGTATCCTTATGTATCTTGAAATGCAATATACTGCAGCGAAGCGAATCCAGGAAAATGTGAAAAAGCAGCGCCGGCAATCTGCCAAGTTGCGTTCCACCGTATAATTCCTTCAATATGTTACGGCAAAGATGAATCTCGGCTTTTATTATCACATTCCGGCCACCCAAAAAGAAGGCCGAATTTACCTGCCGGGCTATTTAGGGCTTTTTTTAGATACGCTGGCGGGTTTTGTTCCGCAACTAACCCTGTTTTTACACGAAGCGAACGACACGGAAACTGCGCATTGCGATTATCAGTTACAGGCTAATAATATAGTCTGGGTAAATATGGGTATAAAAACACCGGCCTGGCATCGTTTCCTGTTTGGCCGGGTACTGCTGCGAAAATATATCGCCGCAATTAAAAACTGTGATGTTGTATTAGTCCGCGCTCCGAGTCCGCTGTCCCCTTCGTTTTATACTGTTTTTCGAAAAACCACCAATATTGTATTTCTGCTGGTTGGCGATTATGTGGCGGGTATCGAGCATTTAGAATTACTTACGGTGCGCAAATGGGCGATCAGATTTATGGCTGTACGATTAGACCGCACCCTGAAAAAAGCCGCCCTGGAATGTTGTATAATAGCCAATTCACAACTGGTTTTTGAACAATTCCGCCCCTATGCCAAATCGCTCCATTCCGTACGGACCACAACTTTACGCCATACCGACTTTTTTCGCCGGAAAGATACTTGTACTGATGCAGTGTGTAATCTGCTTTTCGTCGGTCGTTATGACTTCTCGAAAGGCGTGCGCGAATTACTGGATGCAACTCACCAGTTAATACAGCAAGGCCGAGCGGTACATCTGCATGTAGCCGGTTGGGAAGACGACCCGACCCAACCCGTAGCGACCTGGCTGGAAATGCAGGCAAAAACCCTGGGCATAACCCACGCCTACACGAACCACGGCAAAAAGCAATCTGGAGAATCGCTTAATGCCTTATATCGCAGTGCCGATATTTTTGTATTGCCTTCTTACAATGAAGGTTTCCCACGTACCATCTGGGAAGCAATGGCTAACAGTGTACCAGTGATCGCCAGCAAGGTAGGCTCCATTCCTTTTTACCTGAAAGATGGAGAAAATGCGCTCCTGATACCGGCACAAGACGTACCAGCAATTGTTGAAAAAGTAGTTTTAGTGTTGAATAATGCCTCCAAACGCCAGGAAATAATTGCCAATGGCTATGCATTGGCGGAAGAAAACACCCTGGCGATTCAAACTGAAAAACTGTGGAAAATTATCGAAAAGGATACTGCATTGAAGGCAAATGGATCTAAAAAACCTGCGCCCTAACATGCAAAAATATCCGCTCAAACCTTTGTTCATCGGTAACTTCCTGTCGGCTACCAGAGGCACCATCGGCCCTACGGAAAGTCTGGTTAAAAATCTGCGGCGAGAAGGAATCACTGCCAGCCTGTGTTCTACCAAGGAACACAAATTACTGCGGGCCATTGATATTATAACCAGGGTGCTGTTTTCGGCTTACAACCTGCTTTGTATCGATGTTTTTACCGGCAACTTACTGCGGCTGCTTCCGGTTATTTCACCTTTGGCAAAACTACGTCGCAAACCACTGGTGTATGTACTGCACGGAGGGCAATTGCCGGAGGTGTACGAGCGGGAAACATTAGCCGTTCAAAAAATATTTAGCATGGCTTCGGCATTAGTCACACCTTCCCTGTATTTAAAAAGTTATTTTGAAGAAAGAGGGTTCCAGGTGCATTATTTGCCCAATTCAATATCGCTCCAGGAATTTCCCTACGCAAGCCCGGTAATTGATGCTACTGTACCGAAACTCCTATGGGTGCGCGCTTTTTCCAGCATTTACAATCCTTGCTTAGCCATCGAGACGCTTGATATCCTGAAAGTAAGTTATCCTGGAATCTCTTTGACCATGATCGGTCCGGATGCAGGATTGCTAGCCCAGGTACAGGAACTGGTTATCCAAAAAGGATTGTCCCAACATGTTCATTTCATCGGTCCCGTACCCAATAATCAACTAGGTGCATATTATCGTTCCCATTCCGTATTTATTAATACAACCGCTTACGAGAGTTTTGGCGTAGCAGTGCTGGAAGCAGCGGCCAGCGGTATCCCGGTCGTATCGTTGAATGTCGGCAATCTTCCGTTGATATGGGCGGATGGAGCAGAAATAAAATTAGTTGAATCACACACTGCTACGGCCATGGCCAATACCATTACGACCGTTTTCGAAAATCCTGTACTGGCGCAGCAGATGTCCGTCCAGGCCCGTAAAAAAGCCGAACAATTTACCATTGAAGCCATTCTTCCGCAATGGCAGATCCTTTTAAATGGGCTTCTGGGCCAATAAAATCTACCCAAATTTACCCCAAAGTCTGCAAAATACTGCCGTCAGCGCCTACGGTCTGTTGTGGAATTTACGGCGGTTCGGCGGCGTTTTTGCCGAGGAATTGCCGCAGTATAAATCGCGTGAGTCGCTGACGGTGTCGCAATGGGAGGATTTTCAAACCAAGGAACTGCGTCGCCTGCTGCTACATGCCTACGACACGGTACCGTACTACCACGAAGCACTCACCGCAGCGGGTTTCAATCGTTTACAATTGCAGCAAATCGAACTGGCAGATCTATCCCGTATCTCCTTGCTGGAAAAAAACACGCTGCGGCAGCACGGTACTACTACGCTGCTTTCGGACAAACCCGAACCGGGCGGCATCTTTTTTGCCAGTAGCGGTAGCACGGGCACACCGACGCAAATCCTGTTCTCCCGAGCGATGCACCAGCGCTGGAGTGCCGCTTTTGAAGCGCGTATCCGGCATTGGGCGGGGCTTACGCGACACGATCCGCGCGGTATGATCGGCGGCAGAAGAGTCGTTAGCGAAGGTATTACCAGCGGCCCGTTTTACCGGTATAATTATGCTGAGAAGCAAGTGTATTTTTCAGCCTATCACATTGCTGCGGCCCATGCCGGCAATTATCTGCAAGGCATAAAAAAATACGGCGTGCAATACATGACGGGATACGCGATGAGCAATTATTTCCTGGCGCGGTTTTTTGAAGAAACCGGACTGGAAGCACCGGTCTTAAAAGCGGTACTGCCCAGTAGCGAGAAATTGACGGCACAAATGCGCGCTACTTTTGCCAAAGTCTATCATTGCAAAGCCTTCGACGCCTGGAGTGGTGTGGAAGCATGCGGACTGGTCTCGGAATGCGAACACGGCCGTTTACACGTCAGTCCGGACGTAGCCATCCTGGAATTTTTACATCCGGAAACCGGCCAACCGGTAGGTCCCGGCGAAATCGGCGAAGTGGTCTGTACCGGTTTCCTGAACTACGATCAGCCATTGATTCGCTATCGGATTGGCGACCTCATGCGACTCGGTGTGGAACCTTGCCCCTGCGGCCGCGAAATGCCTGTAATTCAGGAAATCATCGGTCGCACGGAAGACACGGTCATCGGCGCGGACGGTCGCGAAATGGTGCGGTTTCACGGTATTTTTGTCAATATCCCGACTATTATTGAAGGGCAAATCATTCAGCATGATTACACTGATTTCGAAATCCGTATCGTTTCCGCCGCACCTTTAACGCCGGAAGAACGCACGGCCATCAGCCAACGCATGCAAAGCCAGTTAGGCACGATCAAACTTACCATCACGGAAGTTGCCAGTATTTCCCGAGGTGCCAATGGCAAATTCAAAGCAGTTATTTCACACGTCAAACGGGCGGAAATTTCTCCAATCCGCACCCAAATTTAAATGAAGGTTATTACCATTGTCGGTGCCAGACCGCAGTTTGTGAAAGCCGCTACGGTTTCCCGCGCGTTCCGGGCATTTCCGGTCGTCGAAGAAAAAATCGTCCATACGGGCCAGCATTTCGATGCCAATATGTCGGAAGTGTTTTTTGAGGAGATGGAGATTCCGCAGCCGCATTACAACCTGGAAATCAACAGTTTATCGCACGGTGCCATGACGGGCCGCATGCTGGAGCAGATTGAAAAGGTGTTGCAAACAGAGCAGCCGGGGGCAGTGATGGTCTATGGAGACACCAATTCGACCCTGGCCGGTGCGCTCGCGGCGCGAAAACTGCAAATTCCGGTTTTCCATGTTGAAGCCGGCCTGCGCAGTTTCAATCTGACAATGCCGGAGGAGATCAACCGCATTCTGACGGATCGCATTAGTTCGGTGCTGTTTTGTCCCAGCGTATCGGCCGTCCAAAATCTGGAGCGGGAAGGGTTTGCGCAGTTTCCCTGTGTAATCCTGAATTCCGGCGATGTAATGGAAGACGCGGCTTATTTTTATGCTGCCAAAGCCGAAGCGCATGCTACCGTGCTGCAGACCCTGCAACTCGTACAGCAAGATTATATTCTCTGTACGTTTCACCGCGAAGAAAACACCAACAACCCGGTGGCGCTGGCGGCAATTGTCACCGCGCTCAACGCACTGGCCCGGCAAATGCCAGTCGTGGTGCCATTACACCCGCGTACCCAGAAACTGCTGGCCACCCATCAGTTGACCCTGCACGCGACTATTATTCCACCGGTTGGATATTTCGATATGTTAAGCCTGCTGCAACACGCCCGGATGGTACTGACCGACAGTGGCGGTTTGCAAAAAGAGGCGTTCTTTTTTAATAAATTCTGCCTTACCCTGCGCGCAGAAACCGAATGGACGGAACTGGTAAATCACGGCTATAACTTTCTGACAGGTGCGAATGCCGACCTGATTCAGCAGACATTTACGGAGGTGCTGGAACGGCCCTTTCCGGCCAGACAGAATTTTTATGGCGGCGGACAGGCGGCGCAGCGTATCGCGCAATACATCGCGGAACTGGCATGAGGATACTTATATTGACCCAGTATTTCCCTCCGGAAACCGGTGCGCCACAAAACCGGTTATTTGAGTTGGCCCGTAAAATGCAGAACCTGGGTGCTGAAGTAGTCGTACTTACGGCGTTTCCGAATTATCCGAAATATGAAATATTTGCCGGGTACCGTGGTAAAAAGTACCAGCGTGAAAACATGTCCGATATGGATGTGCACCGTACATACGTGTATGTTAGCCCGCATAAAGGCATGACCGCGCGGCTGCTGAACTATTTTTCGTTCGTCCTTTCCTCGCTCTGGGCGGGTTTGTTTAAAATAAAAGACATCGACCTGATTATCTGCGAATCGCCACCGCTGTTCCTGGGCTGGACGGCAGTGTGGCTCAAACGGCGGCACGGTGCCCGGCTGGTCTTCAACGTGTCCGATCTGTGGCCAGAAAGCGCCGTTAAATTAGGGCTGGTCACCAATAAGGCAATCCTGCGGATGAGTGTCTGGCTGGAAGAGTGGATTTATCGCAAATCCGATCTAATTTCCGGTCAAACGCAGGGAATCGTCCGCAACATACAAAGCCGTTTTCCGCATAAGCCTTGTTTCTGGTTAAAAAATGGCGTCGATCCGGCTGAATTGCTCGGCAGGGTTTCCGGCAAAAACTGGCGTGCCGCGAATGGGTTTTCCGACCACGACCTGCTGTTTTACTTCGGCGGTTTGCTGGGGTATGCACAGGGCATTGACTGTATTCTTAAGGCCGCTGTGCAGGTTAAAGATTTACCAGCGGTAAAATTTGTGATCGTCGGTGAAGGGCCGGAAAAAGAACGTTTATTGCTGTTGAAGGATAGTCTGGCGGCCCATAATGTCTATTTTTTCCCGGGCGTCGCCAAGAGTGAAATCGCCGATGTGATTCAGGCGATGGACGTAGGGATCATCCCGCTTAAAAAACTGGATCTGTTTCTGGGAGCCATTCCGTCTAAAATCTTTGAGATTCTGTGTTTGCAAAAACCGGTCTTGCTGGGCATTGAAGGAGAGGCGAAAGATCTTTTCATAGAACAAGGGGACGCGGGCTGGCCTTTCCCACCCGAAGATGACCATGCCCTGGCCACGGAGATCCGGAAAATAGCCGCGAATCCGGCCCAGATCGCCCAAAAGGGCCGGCAAGGTTACCAGTACGTCCGCACCCATTTCGACCGCCAGCAGATCGCCCAGGCTTTTTGGCAATTTATAGCGCCGTCCACCGATAAACCGAACCGCCAGCAAGCATGACGCTGCTGGATATTTTTCGCTGGGATGTAACTACGTGGAGCCGCGCGCTCCCGGTATGGAAATCAGTGCTGGAAGCCGCTCATCCGCCCCTGTTGTACGGGCTGGAAATTGGGGCATCCAACGGGGGCGTTTCCGCTTACTTCGCCAGGACGTATGGTTGCAAAATGCTATGCAGTGATCTGGACCTGTCTATTGAAAAGGTGGGTAGTTTTCACCGGCAGGTCGGGGTTGCACACTTGGTTGATTATCAGATTATTAGTGCGACCGATATTCCATATCCCGCTGCCACATTCGATTTTGTGGTTTTTAAATCGGTGCTGGGAGCGATCGGTCCCGCCGGCAGCGGCGAATATGCCGAACAACAAAAAGCGATCCGTGAAATGCACCGGGTCTTAAAACCGGGCGGCGTGCTTTTTTTTGCCGAGAACCTGACCGGTAGTTGGCTGCACCGTTTTGCCCGGCGGCACTTTGTCGCTTGGGGCAAAAGTTGGCGCTATGTAACCTTACCTGAAATGCAGACGTTTTTGCAGGTTTTTTCGCAGTACGATCTACGCGCGACTGGTTTTCTGGCTGCCTTTGTCAGTCGCCCCGCCTGGCTCAAAGAAGCCGCCGCCTGGCTCGATACATCGCTGCCATTTCCAAAGTCTTGGCGGTATGTGGCATACGGCTACGCCGTGAAGGAATCTTAGTCTGATTAATTAACATTTAGACATTATTGAATGACAATTCATGATATTTTTCGCTGGGATGTGACCACCTGGAGTAGAGCAATTCCTTTGTGGGAATCAGTAATGATGCAGGCCCAGCCGCCGCTGTCTTATGGTTTAGAAATTGGTGCTTCAAACGGTGGAATCTCGGCTTATTTTGCTAAAAACTATAACAGCAAAATGGTCTGTAGTGATCTTTTACCATTTTCTGAGACCGTACGCGAATTTCATCAAACTGTCGATGTACAACAATCCATTGACTATCAAAATTTTAGTGTCGCGAACATTCCTTATCCGAATGGTACGTTTGATTTCATTGTTTTTAAATCCGTATTGGGTGTAGTTGGATCTATCAATGGAGGCGGTTTACCCGAACAACAAAAGGCAATTATTGAAATGCACCGCGTACTAAAACCGGGTGGGGTACTTTTCTTTGCCGAAAATTTAACTGGAAGTTGGTTACATCGGTTTGCGCGACGGAATTTTGTATCGTGGGGTAAAAATTGCCGTTATATGTCCCTGGCTGAAATAAGCGGTTTTTTGTCGGTTTTTTCGAAAAATGACTTGCGCGCAACGGGTTGCCTGGCTGCCTTCGTTCCCCGCCCCGCCTGGCTCAAAGAAGCCGCCGCCTGGCTCGATAAAATCATTGTATTTCCCAAATCCTGGCGTTATGTGGCGTATGGCTACGCCGTTAAATAAACACCTGTTATGCAACGTACCATGAATATCCCCTTTTCCCTACCGCTCATCGACTCCGATGTCATCGCCGAAGTGCACGACTGCCTGACCAACACCGGCTGGCTGACTTCCGGCCCGAAAGTGCGGCAACTCGAAGAAGCCATCCGCGTGTTTACGGGTGCACCGGCGGCATTGTGTGTCAATTCCTGGACTTCGGGCGCGATGTTGATGCTGCGCTGGTATGGCGTCGGGCCGGGCGATGAAGTAATTATCCCCGCTTACACCTATTCCGCCACGGCGCTGTGTGCGCTGAATATTGGGGCAAAAGTGGTCATGGTGGATGTCGGGGCCGATTTTAACCTCCATGCCGCCAATATCCGCGCCGCTATCACGTCGCGCACCAAAGCCATTCTGCCGGTCGATATCGGCGGCTGGATGGCGGATTACGACGCTATTTTTGCGGCGATCAATGCCGCCGAGGTACGGGCTTTATTCCAGCCCAATACGCCGGAGCAGGAAAAACTGGGCCGTATTTTAGTGTTGTCCGATGCGGCGCATTCCATTGGCGCAGCGTACCACGGCAAAGATTGCGGCCTGTGCGCCGACGTGACGGTGTTGTCGTTTCACTCGGTAAAAAACATTACCACGGGTGAAGGTGGCGCAATCTGCCTGAACCTGCCGGAGCCGTTCGATCATACCCAGGAATACACCTTCCTGAAAGCCCTGGCGCTGAATGGACAGACCAAAAGTGCGTTTGAGAAAAACCAGCCCGGTGCCTGGCGCTACGACATCATTGCCCAGGGTCTGAAGATCAATATGCCCGATATCTGTGCGGCGATCGGTCTGGCGCAGATTCGCAAATACCGCGATGAATTACTGCCCGAACGCATCCGCATTTTCGAACAATACGATGCCGCATTCCGGCAGCACGACTGGGCTATTTTACCACCCTTACGCGACGATGCCGGCAGTGTGTCTTCGGCGCATTTGTACCTGTTGCGCATCAAGGGATATACGGAAGCACAACGCGACGCCATGATCCAACGCATTTCCGCGCATGGCGTGGCCGTCAACGTGCACTATATCCCGATGGCCATGCTTACCCTGTTTAAAAATCTGGGCTACCGCATGGAAGATTACCCGCAGACCTACGCCAATTATCAGGGAGAAATATCGCTGCCGATCTACAATGGGCTGACGCCGGAACAGGTGGCGTATGTGATCGGGGCGGTGGAGGAGAGTTTTGATCTTTGAGTTTTGGGTTGAGTTGGGTATTTAATCAAGGGAGAGAGATGTATGTCTTTCGCTTCTTGGATATTGCTTTGAAACACCGTTTTTGCATATCCTCCTGACGGGCGTTTTTCATGTAGCAGCAGGAGGGGAACACGGATGAAACGGATTGTACGGATTAAAACGGATTTTTGATCAGGCTAAAGCCTTCTCGGTAGCGGCAGGAGAGGAACACGGATGAAACGGATTATACGGATTAAAATGGATTTTTGATCAGGCTAAAGCCTTCTCGGTAGCGGCGGGAGGGGAACACGGATGAAACGGATTGTACGGATTAAAACGGATTTTTGATCAGGCTAAAGCCTTCTCGGTAACGGCAGGAGGGGAACACGGATGAAACGGATTATACGGATTAAAACGGATTTTTGATCAGGCTAAAGCCTTCTCGGTAACGGCAGGAGGGGAACACGGATGAAACGAATTATACGG
>JBBRDQ010000173.1:0-11122 GCA_038203695.1 Chitinophagales bacterium | reverse complement strand
TCTCCGACCTGCTGCCCACGTATAGCACAATGATAAGTTGTCCTGCAATCAATCCATATTATACCAGAAATGCCGCAGAAAAGGCCAGTTTAATGGATCATCATGCCGTACGTGGGCAGCAGGTCGGAGACACTGCTGCGGCACTGGACTTGGGTTTGTAAGAAAACGCAGCGGAAGACCTACTGGGGCGGAAAGTAATGAGTGACTAGAGTGTGCCTATTCTTTTACCAGCCATTTTAAAGAAACATGTTGTATAAGCACGTCAGCTTGTATTTTAGTATTGGCCACTACGGTGAGTTTACCGGAAGTGAAGTCTGTTGGAATTTTAAAATAATATTCGATGGTATTCCATTGTCCATCCTTGCAAATACCATTTTGCAAACGGCATGTCGTCTTTTTTTGCCGGGAATCGTCAATCAAGCGAGTAGTCAAATAACTATCGAAGGCACCCCAAGGCGAACTTACCTGAGCGGTCACGTGTAGCCATTGTTCCTTACCGTTTTGAAAATCAATGATTCTGTTCAAATCTGTTTCCCAAATAATTTCTTCAGCGCGTTTAGAAAGATTTATCTGATAGGTAGAATCCAAGAGAGGAATATTACTTACCTTAAAGCCATCTTCGCTAATTAACCTCTCTTTAGTATCTAATAATGACATATCCAAAGGTGTTGGATGCGTGTTTAGGTAGATAGCCTGGTAATATTGTCGATTCATATCATTGTAGTGCAAGATAGTTCGGTTATATTGCCAAATTTGAAATAAGTTTACTACAATTAAATACGCAGACCCTACTCCGATTAAATATTTCCAAAACCCTTTCCAGTATTTTTGCAATATAATTCCCAATGGCAACGCCAAGACGGGATAACTTTGTACTAAAGCACGTGCTGAATATGAACCTCCATACCGCCAGTCGGACCAAGCAATAATAATCCAGATATTCATTATGCAATAGACTAAAACCGAGCGCTTGAATGGATATGATTTCATAAAAAATAAACCCAATATCATTAGGATAGTAACGGGAGTATAAATAAACCAGCCTTTTTCCCAACCAAATAATACCTGCCAATGGGGTCGAAAAAAAGTAAATTTAGCACCGACATCAAAAATCCAATTACCAGTTACATATTTCCAGTAGATTAATTGTGGCAAAATAGCTAAGAAGCCAGCCAACATAGCCCATAATAAATGATGCCGATACTTTTGCCAAAGTAATTTTTTTTCTTGTTGAGCATTTAACCACAATAATGGTATAAGAATCATAACGCCTTCAGTTGGGCGAGTAATAATGCTCAAGCCAATTAACGCACCTATAACTAATGCCCATCCTATTGATGGCCGATTATGCCAGCATAATGTCGCATATAGAAGAATGGCATATAATGTAAAAAGGAATCCGTGCGTTTGTCCGCTGTCCACTGAAATGTATTGAACGTAATTCGTAGCCAAACCTACTAACAATATAGTAAGCGCTACAATCTTCTCAGCAAAGTAACGTCGAAGTACCTGACGTAATATTAATAAACCAGCAGCAGCATAAAATAATGCGGCAAAACAAATGGCCAATTGATAGGGTGCTGAAAATCCATCTTGGGGATATCCTAACCAACCAGCTATCCAATGACCTGCAAAGAAAAACGGTAGGTAAAGAATAGATAGTCCCATCAGGTATTTCATAGCATAATTACCATTCGGCAAAGCGCATATTTGATAGACATTACCAGTAGGATGGTAAACATCCAAAATATGAGGAAACCATTTTAATGTGCCAAGATCGTGGTAAATAAATTGCCCAGGTAGATACATATAATAGCCTAGAGCATCCCAAGTTAATGTAGTTGTCACCGTAGGAGTCTCCCAACGTAAATATGTCAACCGTATAAATAGTAAAACGGCTACAGTAAACCAAACTGCATAATTAGAAGCAGACTTCATTGCCATACTAATAGACATTTTTGGAAAAGACATGTTTTCAAGGTTTAGAATGCTAAAAACGTATTTCAAAAGTTAATGAAGGGGAAGCGTGGATTCTCACGTTGTTACAAACGCAATCTACTTTCGCAACTATTTTTCAAAATCTTCAGTATTGTGCTTCATTCCTGTTGAGGAAGTAGATGTAAGGTAGAAGTTTTTCTGAATTGGTGTATATATAGAAACCAGAATATGCAAATGGAGTTAATTTTCTACATAAGAAGATGCCTAACTTATTTATAATCAATTTATTAGGCTAAAATTTTTCGCATAGTTAGGTACTCCTCTAATTCCCCGGCCAGTGCCGAAGCAGTGTCTCCGACATGCTGCGGCACTGGACTTGGGTTTGTAAGAAAACGCAGCGGAATATCTACTCCGGCGGAAAGTCTATGTTCTCAACTTAAGCATTTTTTCAGCCCCAACGGGGCGTTTTTATTAGGATTGGGCCGCCGCCCAATCCTGTAAATCACGAGCATACCAAGCCCCAAAGGGGCGAAATCCAATGGCAAAAAATAATAATTTCGCCCCTTTGGGGCTATTATTACGGTGACCTGTTGCGCAGGACGTTGTCCTACGCTAAGAGAAACGCCCCTTTGGGGCTAAATTAAGCCGCACCAGATCTTCCTCTCACTCCAAGCCCAGCCCAGCGCCGCAGCAGTGTCTCCGACCTGCTGCCCACGTATAGCACAATGATAAGTTACCCTGCAATCAATCCATATTATACCAAAATCAACATTCCTCCATCGGCATTCAAAAATCAACCCCTTTCCCCTACCCCGCCCAGCCTTCCCGATCCAGACTCCGATAATGGATCGCCTCCGCCAGATCTTCAATGCGGATATCCGGGCTGCCAGACAGGTCCGCTGCGGTGCGGGCCACTTTCAAAATACGGTCGTAGGCGCGGGCCGACAATTGCAGGCGTTCCATAGCGGTTTTGAGCAGGGTGAGTCCGGCCGGCGTGAGCTGGCAGACCTCGTGGACCATGCGGCTGGGCATTTGCGCATTCGAATAGACTTCTTTTAAATCTTTGAAACGTTCTTCCTGCACCAGCCGGGCGCGCAATACCCGTTCGCGGATGTCGGTGCTGTTGAGTTGGGGTCGTTCGGTCGTCGTGAGTTCGTCGTAACTGACCGGTGTAACTTCCACGTGCAGGTCAATGCGGTCGAGCAGCGGACCGGATATTTTGGCCACATAGCGTTTTACGACGCCCGGGCCGCAGACACATTCTTTTTCCGGATGGTTGTAATAACCGCACGGGCAGGGATTCATCGAAGCGACCAGCATAAAACTGGCCGGGTAATCGACTGTGGATTTTGCCCGGCTGATCGTCACGCGGCGCTCCTCCATGGGCTGACGCATTACTTCCAGTACAGTGCGTTTGAACTCCGGCAATTCGTCCAGAAAAAGCACGCCGTTGTGGGCGAGGCTGATTTCGCCGGGCATGGGATCGGAACCACCGCCCACCAGTGCCACATCGCTGATCGTATGGTGCGGCGCCCGAAAGGGGCGTGTGGTTACCAAAGACGCATTGTCGGGCAACATGCCGGAAATAGAGTGAATTTTGGTCGTATCCAGCGCTTCATGCAGCGTAAGCGGCGGCAAAATAGTGGGCAAACGCCGGGCGAGCATGGTTTTGCCGGCACCGGGCGGCCCGATCAGAATCACATTATGTCCGCCGGCAGCGGCCAGTTCCAGCGCGCGTTTGATATTTTCCTGGCCTTTTACATCGGAAAAATCGACGTCGTAGTTATTCTGGCTATTAGAAAATTCTTCGCGGGTATTGACTACCATAGGCTGAAGATCGGAATCTCCCGCTAGCACGTCGATCGCTTCGCGCAGGGTTTCTACGCCGTACACGGCCACGTCATTGACAATGGCGGCCTCCCGGGCGTTGGCTTTCGGCAAAATAAATCCCTTGAATTTCTCCTTACGCGCCTGAATCGAAATCGGCAATGCGCCCTTGATCGGCCGCAGCGAACCATCGAGTGACAGCTCGCCCATGATAAAATATTCATCTAAGCCATCGGGTGGAATAATACAGGCACCAGCCAGCATACCAATGGCAATGGGCAGATCGAAAGCCGAGCCTTCTTTGCGAATATCAGCGGGCGCGAGGTTGATGATGGTTTTGAGGCGCGGCAACCGGATACCGGAATTTTTTACGGCTGCTTCGATGCGGGGAAGGCTTTCGCGCACGGCACTGTCGGGCAGTCCTACGATGAAAATGCCCGGTTTGTCGGTATTTCCCACCGCGCCACCGGTATTTATTTCAATCGTAATAGTCTGAGCGTCCACGCCGTGGACCGAGCCGGCATACGTTTTAACGAGCATAGCAATTACACTTTAGAGGATAGGATAGGAGATGGTCCTCAAAAGGGCTAGGTCAGGCGAAAACCCGAACCATCCCTTTTGAGACCATCTTCTTTATTGTCGGTGAAAGTAGGCAAAAAACTACTTAATCACCTTTATTTTCATTTTTACGTCTTTTACCGGGCGGTCGGCCGGACCGGTCGGCGTTGCGGCGATCTTGTCGATGATATCCAGTCCTTTAATTACCCGGCCGTATACCGTATAATCGCGGTCAAGTTGCGGGGTTCCTCCGTTGGCTTTGTAGGCAGCGCGCTGTTCGGGGGTGTAGTGAAAGCGTTTCATCGTTTCGATCTGGTTCAGGGCATCGTCGGTTATTGGGCTGCCCTGCACAATATAGAACTGGGAGCCGGACGATTTTTTTTCCGGGTTAGAGGTGCGGGCCGCACAGATGGCACCTTTGATGTGCACCAGCGAATCGACGAATTCGGCAGGCACCTGGTAACTCGGACCACCCATGCCCAGCTGTTTGCCGGCAGCGGCATTGCGGGAATCGGGATCGCCACCCTGGATCATAAATCCACTGATGACCCGGTGAAACAACAAATCGTCATAATAGCCTTCTTCCGCCAGTTTTACCAAATTATCGCGGTGTTTGGGCGTCGAATTATACAATTCAGCCACCATAGTCCCAAAATCGGTTTCGATTTCAATCAGACAGCGCTCCGGTGCCGTGACCTGGATCAACTGTTTGCGGACCACGCTTTTCGTGCCTTTGGTGGCTTGCAGGGTGACCGTATAATTGCCACTATGCGTAAAACGGTGGGTTGGATTGGCCTCAGTGGAGGTGCCGCCATCGCCAAAATCCCAGGCATACGTATCGGCTTTCAGCGAAGTATTGGTAAAGGTTACTTCCGAGGGTGCCACGATTTTTTGCACCGGCATGGTGAAATTGGCGACCGGTTTTACGGCGCAAGACGCGAGTAAAGTAACGGCAGCCAGGAAAGGTAAAAATTGTAATTGTTTCATGTTTAAAATAGCGTAAAAGTTGAGCAGTAGCAGGATTTCGGGATGCAAATATCCACTTTTTATGATAAAAACTACTTTTTACCGCAGCGTTGCAAACCGGCTTTTGCCTGTGCGTGTAAGCCGCTGGCATATTCTTCGGGGTCAATTTTCAAACAGCGGTTGTACGCAATGCGGGCATTGGGCAGGTCTTTTTTCGATTCGTACAATATGCCCAACTGCAAGGCGGCGTTGCAGGCAAAATACCAGGGCTCTTTGGCACCGTTGTCGATCGTCTGGGTATAAAAACGAATGGCATCGGCGTTTTTGCCCATTTTATGGGTGATCCGGCCCAACCGATAGGCGTATTCAAGGCTTTGCTTGCGGTTGCCGGTGTAGTTATTGGACGCATCTTTCAGCAGATCATACGCGCGCTGGTAATAACCGCCGTCAAAAAGTAAGCGCGCTTTTAACAATCTTTGTTCGGGCATTTCACCGCTTTTGGCCTCGCGCAGGGCGGCTTTATCGGGTTCGGAGTTATCTGCTCCCTTTAGTTTTGCGTAGGCGATGTAGGTGCGGTAACCGTTTTCATTGTCGCTCACCAAGTGATACCAGGCCAGTTTCTGATAGCCCTCCTTGACCGTATTATCCCCTTTGAAATTATTGAGAAACTCTTGCAATGGTTTGTTGGCGTCGCCATCTAAACGGCGCAATTTAGCCAGACCAAGCAGGTAATTGCGGTAGTGAAACGGGTAGTATCCAGCCCCGTTCGGCGCTTCCTGCAACAAGCGGATCGCTTCATCATTGCGGGCGATCCGCATGCCGACCGTCGCCATGGCATAAGCGGCCAGCGGGCTGGTTTTAGGATTTAACTTGCTGTTTTTCAGCGTATTCCAGGCTTTGTCACTCTGGTTATTGAGGTACAGTTGTAGAAAAGCGTAGGATACCAGCGTCTCTTCTTCAAAGACAAAATCGTTGGTTTTAGCATAGGTGAGTACTTCTTCCAGTTCCTGCAGCCCTTGTTCGGTAGTGCCGCTCATGCCGCCCAGGGTGCGGATGACCCAGCGGTATTCTTCCGGCACGTTGCCCACCAGGGTGTGCATAATCCCGAGGCTTTTTTTATTGGCGACAAACCAGCTGAACTTGCGCTGGTTGTCTTCCAGCAAAGCGTACGATTGTTTTATGTCGCTCAAACTGGACAGGTAATCGCCAAAACGGCCGCGCAAAACGGCCCATTGCAAGCGCACTTCCGCCTGGGTAAAAAGGTAATAGGGAGAAGTACGATCACCGGAAGCCAGTTGCGACAAACGGCCGTCCTCATTTTTAGCCAGCCGATCGTATTCCTTTTCGTTGTCATTGATAAAAACGGTCAGGAAATCCAGGTAATTCTCTACGTAAACGGCCATCAGATTTTCCGGCTCGCTGCGCTTCATGTTGTTGAGTACCACGCGCGCTTCGTCAAACCGCAGGTTTAACGTCTTCTGATACGCGTCTTTGGCGGCGGGAGAAAAATCAAAGTATTTCCCGGCCCACAGCGCAGGCAATTGCAATAGGAAAAGGGTAAAAAAGAGAATAAATGATCTTTTTTTGTGCATTGTGTACTAAATTTGAAGGGTACACGGAACAAACCCCGTGTACCCTCCGTCGTTTCTATAAAAATCAGGCCAAACGATGGTCTTACTATTTATTAATGTTATGCTTCCATATTAACCGTACCGTATTCTTTTTTCAAAAATGCTTTCACCCATTCCGTCGTAACCGATTTTGGGCGCTCGAGCGGCAATCCCAGTGCGCGGCTCCAGCATTGAGCGGCCAATACACCGAGCGAACGACTTACGCCAAATAATACCGTATAATAGTTGTATTCTTTCATGCCGTAATGGATCAACAATGCCCCGGAGTGTGCATCGACATTGGGCCACGGGTTTTTCACTTTACCCAGGCTGCTCAGGATTGGCGGCACCACATCAAAAATCTTCCAGACGATTTCGACCAAATCGCTGCCCTGCACATTGGCTTCGGCAAAGTGGCGCTGCGCCATAAACCGTGGATCGGGTTTGCGCAAAACCGCGTGTCCATACCCCGGAATAACGCGACCCGAAGCCAGTGTGGTTTTGATATATTCAGCGATCTGTTCACGCGTCGGCTTGGTGGTGCCCAGCGTATCGATCATTTTCTGGATCCAGCGGATCACTTCCTGATTAGCCAGGCCATGCAACGGGCCTGCCAGCGCATTCATCGAAGCGCTGAATGCCAGGTACGGGTCGCTCAGGGTAGACCCAGCCAGGTGCATGGTGTGCGCCGAAGCGTTACCGCCTTCGTGATCGGCATGGATGGTGAGGAACAGACGCATGTATTCGTGAAAACCTGCGTCTTCGAAACCGAGCATATGGGCAAAATTACCGCCCCAATCCATCGAAATATCCGGCAGCACCTGCTCGCCATTGTGGTATACCCGACGAAAAATATAGGCGGCTACCCGTGGCAAACGAGCGATCAGATTCATGGCATCTTCATACGTGGCATCCCAGTATTCCGATTTATTCATGCCGGTATTGTACCGCTGCGCAAATACGCTGGTAGTTTGCATCGCCAGGATACCGACTGACAACTGCGTCATCGGGTGCGCTTCTACCGGCAGGGCATCAATTGCCTTGAAAACGTGTTCGGGTACATTGGCCCGGCGTACCCAGGCGTCCGTCAACCATTTCACCTGCTCCTTGGTGGGAATCTCACCGACGAGCATCAGCCAGAACAATCCTTCCGGCAATGGCTCTTTGCCACCGGGTGCACGGGGAAGTTTTTCGCGCAGCTCCGGAATCGAATATCCACGGAACCGAATGCCTTCTTCAGCATCTAATAAGGATGGTTCCCAGATCATGCTGGTGATATCGCGCATGCCGCCATACACCTGCTCAAGCACCACGTCATCTATCTTTTTATCGCCGTGTTCTTTGAGCAATTCTTTGACCTCTTTCGCGAGGGCCTGCGATTTCTCGAAAAATTGTTGTTTTAATTGATCCATTATGTGTCGAAAAGGTTAGGGCGTAATTTTTGCGCAAAGGTACGTTTTTTCGCTGCGGATGGGGAATCTTGCAAGAACTTTACGCAAAAAACATCCTTTTTGGTTATCCTAAGCATTTCTCTTTTTAAGCCTTAAACAATATCTTCACGAGCCAATCAGATGATGAATATTTCGCTAAAAAAACTTACGGCCGAAGATTTGCCATTACTGCAAGCCGTCGGACGCGCCACGTATGAACCGTATTACCCGCACATCTGGTATGAAGGCGGCATGGACTGGTACGTGCATTTTTGTTTCAATCAGGAAAAACTGGGCGCAGAGTTGATCAGCCCCAATACTGAATACTGGCTGGCAACTGACCATACCGGCCAAACCATTGGGTTTCTGAAACTTGTATTGCAAAAAGCCCTGCCCGACGGATCCGAACCCAATGCACTTTACCTGGAAAAAGTCTACCTGATGCCGGCGTTTTTTGGCAAAGGCTGTGGGCAATACCTAATCGAATTTGCGGTGGAACGCGCTCGCCAACTAAAGCGCCATGCCGTATGGCTGATGGTGATGGCGTGCGGCCCGGTGCAGGTGTACGAAAGGCAGGGATTTCAACTTTTGCACAGTGAGCAACTGGATGCGACCTTGTTTCACCGGATGCGGCTGGAGTACCGTGGCATTCACACCATGACCCGATCTATTTGAGCAAAACGCGTGTTTGTCTCTAAACAACGACTTTTTATCCGATTTTTTGTCCAATCCCTCAACCCTTGCGGTGTGTTGTCGTTGTACGCCTGACAATAATAAGGCAGGCTTCCAAAGTCTGTCGCCTGTACCCCGGCGGGTCTGGAAATCCGCCGAACAGTCCACACAACTTATGAACTTTATACTTAAAATGGCTTGGCGTGACAGCCGGCGTAATCGCGCCCGTTTGCTGCTGTTTATTTCGGCGATCACCGCCGGAATTGCCGCGTTGACGGCCGTGCGCTCGTTTTCTGTCAATCTGACCAACGATATCAACCGCGAAGCCAAAACGCTGCTGGGCGCGGACTTGATGGTGAGCGCCAACCAGCCCGCGCCGGATACGATTCTGGCCAAATTCGCGGTGCCGCAAGGAGAAAAATCCAGTGTGACTAATTTTGCAAGCATGGTGCGTTTCCCGCGCAATGGCGGCACACGTTTGTCGCAGATCCGGGCGCTGGAAGGCAATTATCCTTTTTATGGAACCTGGAAAACGGCGCCTGAAAATGCCGGTACTACGTTCCGCAATGGTAAAAAAGCGCTGATCGACCATGCGTTGATGTTGCAATTCAATATTCAGCCGGGCGATAGTATCCAAGTGGGGAATGTGATTTTTCCGATTGAAGGTGAATTGCTGTCTTCGCCAGGCCGGGCCGGAATCGCTTCGAGTATTGCACCGGTGGTATTTATTCCGGCACAATGGCTGGATGCTACGGGTCTGGTGCAGCGCGGCAGTCGGGTGGACTACCAGTATTTTTACAAAATTCCCGATTCGACCAATCCGGATGAATTGATCAAACCGTACGAAAAACAACTGGACAAAGCCAATGTCGATGTGGAAACGGTCAGTCGGCGCAAACGCAGTATCGGGGCGGCTTTCGGCAATTTTAGCACGTTCCTCAATCTGGTCGGTTTTATCGCTTTGCTGCTGGGCTGTATCGGGGTAGCCGGTGCGGTACACATTTATATCAAGGACAAATTGCCGACTGTGGCCATCCTGCGGTGTCTGGGCGCGAGCGGTCGCAAGGCATTTTATGTCTATCTGGTGCAGGTGGCCGGCATTGGCTTGCTGGGCGCCCTGGCCGGCGCATTATTGGGCTCGCTGATTCAGAAAGTATTGCCGTTGCTGGTGCGTGATTTGTTGCCGATTGCCGAGGTGAGTACCGATTTTTCGTGGACGGCGATTGCGCAGGGCGTAGCCTTAGGGTTATCCGTAGCCGTTTTATTTGCCTTACTGCCGCTGTCCGGCATTCTGAAAACGTCGCCCCTGCGCACCTTACGCGCTTCATTCGGCGATGACGCTACCTCGGCGCGGCCATTGCGCTGGGCCGTTTATACACTGATTACCACGATGGTCTTTCTGTTCACCTGGTGGCTGATTGGCGACTGGAAGGAGGCACTTTATTTCATGGGCGGCATTGCTGTGGCGTTTCTGATTTTATTTGGCATCGCGCAGTTGCTTACCTTTTTGTTGCGGCGCTTTTTTCCCCGCAAATGGAGTTACGTGTGGCGGCAGGGCATCGCGAATCTATTTCGCCCGGAAAATCAGACTGTGTTGCTGGTAGTGACCGTGGGGCTGGGCACGATGTTGTTATCCACCCTGTTTCTGGTGCAAAATCTCTTGCTGAAACAGGTAGAATTTAAAGGAAGCGGCAGCCAGCCCAATATGATCCTGTTCGATATTCAGGCCAGCGACAAGGACAGCGTGGCGGCTTTGGTACTCGCGAGCGGCATGCCGGTGCTGCAACAAGTGCCGGTTATTACGACCCGCATCGAGACCATCGACGATAAAACCAAACTGCAGGATGAAGTGGATTCTACCAAATCGATGCCCAAATGGGTGTGGGACCGCGAATACCGGGTGACTTTCCGCGACACGCTGATCGATTCCGAAAAAATCCTGGAAGGCACCTGGGAAGGTACTTATACACCCGGCAGCGGGCCGATTAAAATCTCCATTTCCGCTGATTTGCAAAAAGCCATGCGTGCAAACATCGGTACCCGGGTCGTTATCAATGTACAGGGCGCACGACTCGACGGTGTGGTCGGCAGCGTCCGGCGAGTAGATTGCGCGCGGGTACA
>JBBRDQ010000172.1:0-11124 GCA_038203695.1 Chitinophagales bacterium | reverse complement strand
AAACGGGATTTGTTGCTCCGTTACATGTTTTACCGTCCAGGAATGCAGCGTACGCCCGGCAGCATCAATAATGCTCAGTTGCACATCCTGCATTTTGGGCAGGGCGATGGTCAGCATAGTCTCGTTAACTGCTGGATTTGGAAATATTTCAGCATAAATAGCCGTAGCCGGATTGTCCGTGTTGACAATTTCACTGAGTACGAACGTGGTAATGACGGTGCAGCCGTCCGAATCTGTGATGCGGAGTTCGTAGGTTCCAGCTGGCGCGTTGGTCAGGTCTTGGGTAGTGGATTGCGTAATGCCGTCTTTTATCCAGCTATATGTATAGGTACCGCTGCCGCCATTTACTTCGATAAAAAGTGCGCCGTTGCTTTGACCCTGGTTAGGCGGGACGGTATTTTCAACCGTTGCTGTAATGACAAGCGGATTAATAAGTGTCTGATTGACAATGGTTTCGCAACCGGTTGCATCGGTGACGGTGACGACATAAATACCGCTTGAAATACCGGTCAACATGGCATCGGTGCTTCCATTCGACCATTTGAATGAATACGGCGCGGTTCCACTCAATGTATTGACCGACAGCGCCCCATCGGTTCCGTTGTAGCAGGTTGGCTGGGTGGCGGTAAGCGTAGCAGAAAGTGCGCAGGCGCTGCTGTTACAAGCATCTACCGCATCTACTTTCGATTTTTCACACCCCATGGCATCCCGGACGACGACAAGATACACGGTGCCGCTGGCTAATTCCTGGCCATTCGGACTACCCTGAAAGGTCAGCGGTGCAACGCCACCGGTCGTACTAATGTTGAGTTGTGCGGTGCCGACGCCGGTACAATTTTCATTAATACTCAGCGTCAACGGCTCAAAATCAGGCGGAGAATTGCCATCGATTATTTTCACACAAACTTCGCCGGTTCCCACATCGGTACCGGCATTGCGGGTTGCGATTTGCAGATAATAAGTCTGTCCTGGAGCAAGGTTTCCCAGCAATATATAACCATCGCAGCGCAACGGATTTTCGGCGCAAAAGAAGGGTTGCAGATTGGAACAGTTGCCTGTCCATACCCCCAGGATATGTTCGAAACGGGCACCCGTGTTGATGCGCACCGCGCCGGAGGTAGGTGCTACAAATTTGAACCAGATATCCTGCGCTACGGAAGGCACACAAGCCGGTGTATAACCCGATTTGGCGGCATTGCGGGCATTTCCAGCCATACAGGCACCGCCTATCGGCACATTGATCGCATTGATGCAGTTATCATTTGCCGGTGCATTGACCACTTTTTTCACGATTTGCGGACATACATCTCCTTCGACCGTGGCAAAATTGCCGGCAATCTGTACATAATAGGTTTGACCTGCGGTTAGTGCCGGCAACGTCAGCGAACGGCCTTTGTGGTTGCCCGCGACCTCCGTAAGGGCCGCGCAACTGCCTTTATACAGGGTGATAATATCCGAAAATGTGGCATTGCTTTCTACCACCAATTGCTCGGTAGCAGCAAGCGTGCCGGCCGTAAATGTATACCAGACATCCCCCCGCGCCAGTTCATTGAGCGAGGGCAGGGTAGCGGAAGTGGTCGCATTTATGTTATTTCCAGCCACACAAGCGCCGGCGATTGCCAGATTTACGGCGTTGGCGCAATCGTCATTGGCTGGTTTGGGTGGGTATGCGCTGGCCGGGTCTACTTCAATGCACAACGCACCGCGCGCTACGCCAAAATTCCCGGCGCGCCCGCTGACCCGCAAACGATACGTAGTGCCAGCCTGCACCGGAAAATAAGTGGACTCGCCGGTAAAACCGTGTTCGTCGCGATTGTCGCAAAAAGCGGGTTGCAGATTGGCGCAACCACCCGTAAAGACACTAACCACATCGTTGAACTGCGCATGCGTACTCACCTTGGCCAGCCCGGTAAAAGCAGGTTGCCAGGTATACCACAAACTGCCCACGCTTTTATCCACACAGGCGGGCGGCGGGCCATCGAAAATAGCCGTTGTATTTTCTCCGGGACGACAATTATCGCCGGTTAATAATTGGATCGCATTCGCACAGATATCGTTGGACTCACCTTCGCCGGTGACTTTCACATTGTCGATACCGGCCCACCAGCCAAAATCATTGCCATCATTGTATTCAAAAATTACCCGCATCTGCGCCGATCGATACGGCGTAAGGTTTAACTTAAGATGTTCATAATCAGGAAAGTATGGCCCTCCTACGTCATCGCCAAAATCCTGGATAACATTTTCCGTACCGTCGGCAGCCTGCACAATGACCAGGATATGTTCTTTGTAGTAGCGCAGGATCAGATCGAAGTTCAACTCAAACCGTGCGAAATCGGTCCCGCTAAACCAGGGTGAAATCAAACGGGTGGTAGAGAACGGGGCGGCCTGACCAAGTTGATCGTCGTCAAAGTAAGCGAAGCAGGTGCCATCCATGGAAGTGCCATTATAGCGGGCGTTCGAATTGGTGTCAAGCAACCCGAATCTCCAGTCGTCTTGTCCGGTTACGATTTGTGTTTCCCAGCCGGTTGGCTTGGCGCAGCCGTTGAAAGTTTCAGTTACGACATTGGTTCCATTTCCACTGCCAACCACCGTGATGTTGTCGATAGCGGCCCACCAGTTATATCCACCCGCGTCGTCGTAGCGAAAGATCAGTCGAGCCGCAGGCGATTTGGTCAAGAGCGCAAGATCATAGCGAACGGTTATATACTCACCCAGTGAATCGCCGGTAGAAGTATTTTCAAATCTGGACAGTGGGTATTCATTCACGCCATCCGTGACTAAAATCTGAAAATATTCCTTCGCTTGCGCCCAATCGCGGTAATGTACATCCACGCTCAGCGCGACGGTACTGTGCTGTGAAGCATCGAACGGCGGCGATATAAAGTCGAGTACGTATGCCGGGGTATTGTCGCCCAGTTGGTCGTCGTCGATAAGCAGACAGCAGGAGCCGTTTATACTTTGGCCTGGCGCATCATCATTGACGGAGTACCCCACGGTCCACCACGGATTTTGATTGCCCGTACTATGCACCTGCCAGCCGGCACTCAGCACACAAGCGTCGAAATTTTCAGTAAAAAGAGTCGTTTGAGCATGTATTCCAGGGAGGCTTAGTATAAACAAAGCAACAGGAAAAGAGAGATTCCGCAGACGCATAGTGATATTTTTTGACGAACAGACTTTGGGGGTGAAAGGTACTTCGTTTCGAATATTTATAATGCTTTGATATTATTTATTTCATTAAATGATAAAAACCAGCAAAAGTGTAAAAGCGATGGCCACTGTTTCAAAAATGTTTGCTAATCTTGCCTTTGAAAAGTCAAAGTATTATGCCAGTACACGTCGATTTTCTCGAAGGAGAAACCTCCCTTACGCTTGCACCGCCCCCACCCAACAATTCGCTGGATCCCTATATTCCTTCCAGCGATAAGCCCTGGAATGCTGCGCGGGTAGCACACCTGTACCGTCGTTTAGGGTACGGTGCTACCTATGCCCAAATTCAGGCAGGTCTGCAAATGACGCCGTCCGCCCTGATCGATCAGATACTGGACGAAGCGGCCAATCTGGGTTCGCCTCCGCCGCCATACTGGGCGGCCTACACCTCGGCCGATTATGACAATAATACGGACCTTTATTTCGAACACCAACGCCTGTTGCGACAAGAGTGGCTGGCGCAAATGCTGAATGAAGGGATACGTGCAAAAATGGCTTTTTTCTGGCATAATCATTTTGCGACCGAACTCCAGAATTTCGGCTGCAATTCTTACTTATGGGACTATTATTCACTCTTGAACGAATACGCTTTTGGCAACTTTCGCACGTTTGTCCGGCAAATAGGCCAAAGCGGTGCCATGCTTACGTATTTAAATGGCAATCAAAATGTCGCCGGATCCCCCAATGAAAACTATGCCCGCGAATTGATGGAACTGTTTACGATGGGGGAGAGTAACGGCTATTCGCAGGCTGATATCGTAAATATGGCCCGTGCATTGACCGGCTGGCAAGCCAATCAGTACAGTTGTACAGCGCCCTATTTCAATTCCGGGCTGCACGACAATGGGCAAAAAACAATTTTCGGACAAACCAGCAATTATGGTTTTACAACGGCGCATAACCTGATTTTCTCTGCCCGCGGCGAACAGGTATCGCATTTTATTACGGCAAAATTGTACCGGCATTTTATTTATCAGGCCGTCGATGCGACGATTGTCGACGGACTGGCCACGACTTTCAAAAACAGCAACTGGGAATTGCTGCCAGTATTGAAACAACTGATCAAAAGCGAGCACTTTTTTGACGATCGCATGGTGAATGCCCGCCTGAAAAATCCGCTGGAAACGATGTTGCCGTTATTGAAAATGACGAACGCCAATTTTCCCACGCACGTTACGGAAGACTGGTTCAATGCGATCGCTTATTGGTCCTATCAACTGGGGCAGGAAATATTCAATCCGCCGAATGTAGCGGGCTGGCCGGGATATCACAAATGGATCAATGAAAGTACGCTTACCGCACGCTGGAATTATTCCGGCAATGTGGCCTATGCGCTCACTTTGAATGATGAACTGCGTGAAAACCTGCGCGCATTGGCAATTGCATTGACCAATGAAAGCAACAATCCAACCGTCATTGTAACCGCACTGGCGGATTATTATATGGGACAAACCCTGCTCCCTGTCCATCTGAATGCGGCGGTTATTAATTTCAAAGCGAATATTCCGGAAAACTATTTCGCCGACGGATCGTGGAATCTGTACTGGGATGAAGCGCCGTATCAGATCGTTAATATGCTGTTTTATCTGGTCCGGCTCCCCGAATTTCAATTGACTTAAACTTGGGGTCGAACTGGCAAACGCACCACAACGCAATCCACATCAATCCATCCGCATCATGTGTCTAGATCATATAAAACAACGCCCCGGAGCCACGCTCGATAATCAGGACGACCACAGCCGCGATCACCAGCTCTGGTCGCGCCGCGATTTTCTTTCGGCTACCGGCCTGATGGGCGCGGGCAGTCTGGTAATGGGCAAATTGCCCATTCGCGCTTTTCAACCCACGCCACTGATGGCCGCACTGGCCAATGGATCGAACGATCGCATCCTGGTTTTGATCCGGTTCGACGGCGGCAATGACGGTCTAAACACCGTGATTCAGCGCGGCAATAGTCAGTATTACAACATCCGCCCAAACATCGCAATTCCCGATAATCAGCTTTGGGCGATGAGTCCGGAATATGGTATGCCATTGACAACCAGTGCATTGCAGCCGATGTGGGATAACGGCATGATGAAAGTGATTTTTAATGTCGGTTATCCCGAGCCGAATTATAGCCATTTCCGTTCGTACGATATTGTCGCTTCCGCCAGTGATGCCGACGTCAACGTGAACACTGGCTGGATGGGGCGTTTTCTGGATAACGAATACGCGGCTTTCCTGGAAACGCCGCCAACGATCCCGCCGGCGTTGCAAATTGGCGTGCAAGCCGACCTGCTCTTCAAAGCCGATCAGGCAAATATGGCGCTGGCAATCAGCAGCCCCGAAGAGTTTTATGCCATTGCGCAAACCGGTCAATTATACGAAACCGCCACGCTGGGTAACACGCCCCGCGAACTGGAACTGGCTTTTGTGCGCCAGACTGCCAATTCGGCTTTCCGATATGCTACGACTATTCAGCAGGCCTATTCGACCGGTAAAAATCAGGTGACTTATCCTGCCGACAATTATTTGGCGGAACAACTGGCGATCGTGTCGCGCCTGATCAAAGGCAATCTGGGCACCCGTGTTTTCATGGTGCAAATTGGCGGCTTCGATACCCATGCCAACCAGGATATGTATCATCCCGTTTTAATGAATCAAATGGCCACGGCAGTTAAGACCTTTTACGACGACCTCGCTTTTGGCAACAGCGGGCTGGATCAGAAAGTACTGGGCATGACCTTCTCGGAGTTTGGCCGGACTATCTTTGAAAACGATTCCAATGGCACCGATCATGGCTGGGGCACCCATTCGCTGCTGTTTGGCGGCGGTATTGGCAATGGTACAGTCGGCACCTATCAGGATCTGAGTAATCCGGATCCGTACACCGACCCGAATTTCAGCGTGGATTTCCGCTCTATTTATGCAACGGTGTTACAGGACTGGCTGGGCAACAGCAGCGACGTAGTTAATTTTGTGATGGGACAACAAAACCCTTTACTGACCGGGCTGGTGCCGGCCATAGCCGCAGCCACGGGAGACAACGGGAAGTGTGCGTTATTGGGCCATAATCCGCATCCGAATATACCCGGCGTGCTGGAAATAAAATACGCGATGCTGCAAAATGGTCCGATACGTTTGCAACTGCTGGATACAGCCGGTCACGTCATTCGTACGATGGCAGATGAAGTCAAAACCAAAGGCAGTTATACCTTCAATTTCAAGCCGTCGGACTGGTATATCGGCCCTGGGAATTATCAATACCGCTTGATGTCGGGCGGACAGGTATTTCAACGAAATATAAAGATTTAATGCGAATATTGGGGTAGGATAAATGCTTGATTGCCAAGACTATTGACGGGGCGACTTGAAGTCACTCCGTCAATAATTTATACTGGTTGGGACGCTCCATCGCGTTCAAATAAAGTTGTCCGTCATTCATATAAAAATACTGTAATTGACGCCCCAGGTTTTTGGCTAACGTTATTATTGCTGCTTCGACGGAAACATCCAGCGATACATGCTTGTCCAGCCACACATCATAACCCGCTTTGAGTGCAGCTATACAAGGCTTGCTGTAATCGCCGCATGCCGTAATAATTACAACCTGCGCAAAGCGTTCCTGTTGCAGCATTTGTTCCCATTGTTCAAAATGCTGTGCGTCTGCTATATAGTGCCGTTGTGCAAAAGCATGCCTTCGCACGGCTTGCTGCTCGGCCACACCGACAAGTCTCAAGCGTCTTTCCGGCAGATGCTGCAAAAATGCCGCCAACGCACATCCGCGCTTGCCGGCACCAATCAATATGCCGGTCGATGGAAAGGTTTTGCCGTTAAAAGCAGCTAGTAAAGTAGTCGCGGGGAGCGAAAAAGGGATTTGGGTCAGCGCTGCGGCAATTCCGATTGTTTTCAGCGCATTGCGGCGTGAGTAACTTTTCATGTACGGGTAAAATAAATGTGAGTAAAAAGGTGGCTTGCAGGCCATTACAGCGCCAAAAGTCGGAAAGATTTGACAATTTTTTCGAAATATTACCGGTAAATAGGCGGGTAACCCAGTTTGGTGAGCATTTTAACAAAACAGGTTTGATAACTTTCTGAAGTCGCCAAACCTGTTTTGTCTATCAATCTATACTTTCTAGTTGCGGGAAGGATAAATACCTTCCAGACAAATAACATAATTCATCCCCAGGTAGGGTTGCATATTGTTGAAGGGCTGGCTGCCACCGGCAATACCGACTGTATTGGTAACACCTCCCATATTGCCCGAAGCATTGCCGGGTGCAGTAAAGATGTTGGAAGCAGGGGCACCCAAGATCTTGCCATCCCCTTCCGTACTGCCGGCGGTGGTATCCGATACGGCAACGTTGACTACAAGGGAGTGATTATGTTGTGGCATATTGTTGATAGATAATGTGGTAGTTGAAGTGCCGCCCACCTCTCCCAGCACTATATTAGACAGGCCAGGGCCTTGTCCGGTTCCTACCGGTACGCGGCCCTGCAGGTCGGGCAGTGCGAAGGTAGTTTGACCGTTACCACCATAGGTAGTGCCGAGTAGGGAAAATAAGGCGGTGTTCTGAGCAATACTCAATATTTGTCCCTGGCAAAACGCCCAGCTTCTTGGTGCAAAGTTGCCGGCAAACATGATAATTTGTGCAAGATATCCTTCCATTGGTAAATGGTATTTAGATTGTTAAAAATGGTTATGGAAAATTTAAGAACCTGCCAAAGGTATGCCAAACATTCCTACGTGAATAAAAAATTTTAACTTGTTTAATTATTTTTATACCCGGAAAGAAAATGTAAAAGTACTGCGTCAGGTAAAAATACCTGTTTTTATGTATTTTCCATTTTCCCTTGCGTAACGATCGAATTCCATATTACCTTTGTTGCATTTTACGTTCAGCCACCTAATCAATCCCTTTTTGGTCATGATGATTTATTTACAAATGTTTTCCACTGCTTTCCAAAAAACAGCACGTGCATTTTTTGTTATGTGCGTGTTTATTTTGGGTGTTGCTCCGGTTGCTCAAGCCCAATATCTGGAACAATTCAACACGGCCACCAAGGGCTATCTGCCAAATTTCATCGACGACTTTACCAGCGTCAACTGGACGCTTACATCGCCCTGGGTACCCAATACGGATCCAATTAATAATCCTATTTTCGGCCGGGATGCTGTCGACTATTTCCGTACGTCCGGCGGGGTGTTGAGCGGTGTTGATTTTGACCAGGAATTGTGCTGGAAGAGTCCCCTGATTACAGTGCCGATGTCAGGTGTTGCATTCAGCGTAAATATTGGCTGGACAGAATTGGATCGGGAATCTATCTCGAATACGGCCAGCGATTATATCGATGTGGAGTATAGCACCAATGGTGGAAGCAGCTGGATTCGTTTGCCGACATCGGTTGGTCTTGGCCTTTCCGGACACACGGTCTGTTATCGCAATGATAACGGCGGTGGACAGAATTCGGGACCATCGAATAATAATAACCCTGGAAATCCTGCCCTTAGCGCCTTCTCGGCCAGTGGTATTTCCGGCGGCGGCACCCTGTTGATTCGGGTGTGCGCGCAATTCAACTCCTCCGCGGAAACTATCACTATCGATGATGTAAGTGTGCCGCTCGGAAGTATCGGCGCATGCACTGCTCCTACCTTGTCTACTACGGTCACCAATGTCTCCTGTAACGGCGGCGCTACCGGATCCATCGATCTGACTGTTTCCGGCGGTGCTACACCTCCTTATACGTACCTCTGGACGGGTGGGACAACTACCCAGGACATTGCAGGTTTAACCACCGGCACGTATACAGTGGTCGTGACGGACAACCTGATGTGTTCGGCTACGACGACGACCATGGTCAGCATCGCGCCGGCTATCACAGCAACAACTTCGGTGGGCAACGTTTCCTGCGCTGCTGTGGCGGATGGCGGCGTAGACCTTACTGTGGGCGGTGGTGTTCCTCCCTATACTTACAGATGGTCGAATGGCGCTACTACCCAGGATATCGACGATGTCGCAGCAGATACGTATCTCGTTACGATCACGGATGGGCCTGGCTGTGTCAAAACTACTTCCGCAGTGGTCGATGTAACTGCTGCCGGTAGTTATTCCGAAACTTTTGGTACGGATGGTAAAGGATATCTCCCTAATTTTGAAAATAATTTTGTAGGGGTAAACTGGACGATAGATCCATGGCCTAATACAGATGTAGTCAATAATATAATCGGCCGGGAAGCGGATGATTATTTCCGTACCAGCGGCGGCGCTTTGACGGGCATCGATCTGGACCAGAATATTTGCTGGGTGAGTCCGGTACTGGACATCAACCCTCCCGGATCAGGGATCAGTTTCAGTGTCGATTTTTCCTGGATCGGCCTGGATCGCGAAGATATTTCGAACAATGCCAGCGATTTCATCGACGTAGAATACAGCATCAACGGCGGGGTATGGACACGCGTACCTACCACCGCTCCCGGTAACGGACTTTCCGGGCACACCATCTGTTACCGCAATAACAATGGCGGCGGACAAAACTCCGGTCCGAGTGACAATAACGGCAGCCTGGTACTTACGGTGCCGGGTCTTGCCGGCAATACCCTGCAAATCAGGGTGTGTTCGCAATTTAATAGTGATGCCGAGTCAATCAGTATCAACAGTGTGAGTTCTGGTGGCTCCGGCGTTTATTGCCCGGCGCCGGAAGCTTATGCTGGCCCCGATCAAATGATCTGCCAGGGTAGCCCGGTCACTTTAGCCGCTACAGCTACCAATGGTACCGGTGCCTGGAGCGTAGTGTCCGGCCCTTCTTTATCTAATGCACAATTTAGCAGTACATCTGCTGCAGGCGCAATTTTCACGCCGGCCGGTGGAGCAGGTACCTATAAATTGCGCTGGACGGTTAGCAGCCCGGGCTTCCCGGACGCCGTGGATGAAGTAGATATATTAGTAAAACCTACCCCCGTTGCGACGATAATGTCTACTCCTAATCCGGTGTGCCAGTTCAGCCCGCTGAATCTGTCGGTTGCCGATGCCGGTGTGGGCGCTTCTTACAACTGGTCAGGAAATGGCATCAATAACGTCAATGCTTTCTCTACTACTGCCACGCCGAGTACTGGAGGTGCGCAGGGGTACGCAGTGACTGTTACCGGCGCCAATGCCTGTTCTTCTACCAGTATGGTCAGTGTGACAGTTACCGCTTTGCCTTCGGCTGTTATTATGCCAACGCCCAGCCCGATATGCCAGAATTCCACGCTTAACCTGTCCGTACCAGCGGCCGGTGCCGGTGCTTCCTACAACTGGAGCGGTAGTGGTATCGTTAATGCCAACACCAATGCTACTACAGCCGTGCCGACTGCTACAGGATCGCAGCCTTATGCTGTGACGATAACGTTGGCCGGAGGCTGTTCGAATACGGGTACCGTGAATGTGACAGTCAATCCACAGCCTTCTATAAACATTACCGCTCCTGCCTCCGCTTGTCAGGGTACGCTGATTACACTCTCCGTACCTTCGGCCGGCGTCGGTGCATCTTATGCCTGGGCAGGTGATGGTGTAACCAATAGTAATTCCAACGTTACCAATGCGACGCCTAATGTTTCCGGTCCACAAACCTATAGCGTAACGGTTACACCGGCCATGGGCTGTAGTAGTACGGGTACTGCTACAGTGACGGTTAATCCGACTCCTCCAACGCCTACTATCTCTGGCGGCGGTACGAGTACGTATTGCAGTGGCAGTGTGGTATCGTTGGGTGCCAGTGCAGGCAGTAGTTATATGTGGGAACGCGAACCTTCCAATAATTTAGCGCTAGACCCCGGCACGCTATTGGGTGCCAGCCAAACCCAGTCGGTTACCCAATCCGGTGTCTATGTGGTTACCGTAACCCAAAGTACCGGTTGTACGTCGGTGGCCAGCACGATTGTCAATATTG
>JBBRDQ010000171.1:0-11177 GCA_038203695.1 Chitinophagales bacterium | reverse complement strand
GTCGCATAGATCTGCCAGGTCACCGCGCCGGTATAATCTTCCGGAACTTTTATGTTCCAGGCCACCGGACTGCTTTGTCCGGCCGGCACGCTGAAATTGACTACCCGGGAGGCCGGCGTCAATCCGAAGGCCGTTTCAATCGGTGCCAGGGTTGTTGCATCCAGCAACGCCAGCGTGGCCGTGCCGGAAAGCGCTTCTTTCGACAGGTTGCTGACTTTGGCGCTGAACTCCATCGCGTCGCCGGCGCGTAAAAAACGCGGGGCATTGGCCAGGATCATCAGGTCTTTTTGCGTGACTACTTCTTTGGTGGACAGCACCGATTGCAGGTCTTTGGTGTGCGCGAAGGCCAGGAATTTCCAGCGGGTCAGCGCTTCGTTCATTTTGAATTGCACGATCACATTGCCGTCCTTATCGGTGCGCAGTTCCGGGAAGAAAAAGACCGTTTCGTTGAGGTTAGTCCGCAGGGAAGACGGTGGTGCCGGTGCAAGTGGTGGGGGCGGCGGCGGATTCTGATCATAAACAGCACCACCACTGGCGGAATTTAAAGAGACCTCTACACCTGCTACTTTGCCCATCATCTGCTGCGGTGCGCCTGGCGTGGACCGTTTTACTACCTGCACTTTCTCTTCGTATGTTTCAGCATCAAATGTAACCACGGTGTCCATCGCCTGCGCTGCGTACATGACGCGTCCATAGCCGTACATCGGAAAGTTGAACCAGTTGATTTGCAGGTAACTACGCACCGGATTGTCGCCATCCGGCACCGGAGCAAAGTTGGAGCGCGTATCGCCGCCCTGGGCGTTAAAATCGGAATAGTACCCCCAGCGATACTGCCCGCCATAATCTGGGAATGCAACATCGTTCCAGCTGTGCGGCAAAAACTGGTCGAGCGAAGCATCGTACATGGCGGCCACCATTTCAGCAGCGACCTTTTCTTTTTTCGGTCCACTGAGTTTGATCTGCCAGGTTTCATTTTGTCCAGGCGCCAGTTTATCGCGGAAAGTCTCGTAGGTGATGGTCAATTGTTTATTGGTCCACGGTACGGCGAGGCTGTGCGATGCCCGTTCGTAGATGCGGTTATTGTACACACAGGCCGTCAGAAAGGAAATGCCGCCGCGATCGCTTTCGGCGATGCGCAAGTCGTTGTTGACCGTTCCGTTTATGCCGATCCAGCGCGGATTCTGGGCTTTACCCGCGCGTTCTTCGAGGTAGAAGAAATAGATCCTCGTCAGTTGGCTGCCGAAGGCCACCCGCACTGTTTCACCTGGTTCGGCCGAGCCTTTTTCCAGAAACAAGGAGGGTGCGTTAAACTGGGTCAGTGGCACTTTTTTATCCCACACCTGCACAATTTTCTCAATTTCAATCATTTCCCCGTACGCATCCTTGGTTTTCAGCTGTACCGCATAATAGCCGGCCTGTAGGCGACCGGCGGTGAGATTAAAAGTTTTATCGTTGGCCGTATTAAACGGAACGGATACGGTAAAATCTTCACGGCCCCATTTTTCGGGTTTATCCGCTTCTTTCCACGCGTAATCGGGGAAGTCGCGGAGGTAATCGCCTTCCGTCATCGTCCAGGTATCGGGCGCGTCCCAGTAGCGCTTGGAGAAAAAGGTTTTAGGTTGTACGAGCCGTTGCAGCGTGATCTCGCCGCTAACCGTTTGGGGTTGTCCGGCCAGGTTCGTGGTCGTCAGTTTGACTTTTTTCAGGTCTTCGAGTTCGATTTTTTCCGGCAGGTCAAAATTCACTTCCAGGGCAATATAACCTACCGAAACGTCGGTCTGCGTGCTGCGCGTTTCGCCGTTGATATCGGTCACATCGGCATAGATAGTATAATCGAACAGCGGTTTGGTCTTGCGATCGATTTTCGGATCCGGAATAGCTTTAAATTTCACCTCGAAACCGCCGTTCACGTCGGTTGTGGTGGTGCCGTTGGTGATTTCCATGCCCGATGAATACTGCGGTGGAAACATTTTATAACTCCAGAACGGATAGCGGGCGGTGCGCACTACGCGGTAGGCAACCTGGGCGCCGTCCACATTGCTGCCGGCAAAGGCTTTGGCTTCCCCGCGGACCGTTACGTCGTCGTTGAGGCGGTAGGCCCCTTCCGCCGGTTTAAAGGAAACCTCGAATTTTGGGCGTTTGTACTCTTCCACGTTGAATCCGACATACCCGTTGGCTTTATCGGCCCGGATGGACATACTGCCGGTAAGACCGGTAGCGGGTGCCGTGAAAACGCCGTTAAACGTGCCGAATTCGTTGCTTTTTAAGGTTAAAGACGCTTTTTCCTGGTTATTTACATCAAAAAACTTGACGGTAACAGCCTCACCGGCAATGATTTTGGGCAGTTCGTTTTCATCGCGCTGTAGCAAAACACCTTTAAAGTAAATCTTTTGTCCGGGCCGGTAAATACTGCGATCGGTGAAAAACTGCACCTGTCGCGGCCGGGCCGGCTGCTGGCGCTCCCGATAATAAAAAGATTCATCGAGCCAGAGCGTATCACCGCCCAGGCTCAGCCGTGCAAAGAGGTTATTGTCGCGTCTAGACGGCACATCAACCAGTCCATCGGCCGTAGTCGTGCCTTTATCGACAAAAGTGTATTCGGTGCGCTCGTTGCGCCATTGACTAAAGAAGAAGTCGACCTGCACGGCCGAAACCGGTGCACCGATAACGCGATTCATCACGACCATCTGGTCTTTGTCCAGGCCGTGGATGGA
The DNA here is from genome assembly GCA_038203695.1 of Chitinophagales bacterium. Classification (GTDB taxonomy): domain Bacteria; phylum Bacteroidota; class Bacteroidia; order Chitinophagales; family Saprospiraceae; genus M3007. The sequence continues at coordinate 8,463 of JBBRDQ010000171.1, read as the reverse complement.
CATACCGGCCAGGTTGGACGCATTAAACGGTGCAAAACACACCGTCCCTTGTTTCTCGTCGAAGTTGGCATTGTTGGAACTCAGCACATAGTATTGTCCGAAAGACAGTGCATCCAGTTTAATTTCCGTGGTGTGCTCGCGGTAGTCGCCGGCATCGTTGAGCATCCAATTGCGCGTCTGTACGGTTTTAAGGGTATTCAAAAAGGCGATTTGCCCCTCCCACGGCACGTCGCGCAGTGGGTTTTGTTCGTTTTTGATCTTAACTACTTTTACCCACATCTGCGGGATATTTTTGAAAGAAACGGAGACCAGCGCGGGGCGTTCGGGCAGGTAAACCTGTTCGACCTGCATTTGCAGGGTTGGCTGACGGATGCTGGCGACTAATTGCGCGCAAAGCCGTGCGCCGTAGGTATTGGGGTGGCGGCGGATCGCATTTTCGCAATCAGCGATCACCCGTTGCAAGTTCTTGCTATTCTGTGGCTGATCGAGGTGCTGCATCAATTGCAGGGCCATATAATACACGATCTCCGCATCGGACGGGTGATCGAAATACTGTTTGTGCAGCATTTCCAGCGCCCGCAGGTACCGCTCGTCACGGTCGGATAGGATGGCGGTGTTGGAAGCAAACTGTAGGCGCAATAAATCCGCATCTATCAGCGCGGACGGTTCTTTCGTTTGCCGGTGAAAAGCGATCACCTGCTGGAACAGTTTGATGGCCTGCAACTTACCGGAAGTGGTATCGGGACTGGTAAAGTTGGTGCGGACAAATTCGGCGGCCGGCGCAAATGCTTCCGGTTGGTCCAGTTCAAATTTATAGGCCGGTTCGGTCAGGAAACTGCGCTCGTTGGCGAAGTGCCCGAGTGCGCGGTGCGCCAGCAGGTCGTACAAAGTCGGGCGCAGGGGTGTTACTACCGTATCGCCGATGGCGGGCAGGGTGATATCGCGCCAGTTTTCTACCGGCACTTGTTGCAATGCTGCGGGTTCAGACACCGAGGCGAGGTACAATTCCAGTGCGTGGCGCTCGAGTTGATCGGCCGACCAGGTTTGAATATCGCCGCCTTCACCGGCTGGAACCGGCGTGCGATTCTGGATTTTCCAGCCCTGGTTACCCAGATAGGTCGTGTATAATTCGCCAAGCAAACTTTGCAGCACGGCTTTTTCGGGTTGCGGGGCCGTTTTCAGTTCGGCTTCGAACAATGGCACGGCTTTCACCAGGCCATCTTCTTCGAGTTGGGTCACGTATTTACCGCGATAGATGAGGGCCTTGACGATCTGGGGCGTGTTGCTTTCTTTTTTGGCACGGGCCTGGATCGCTTCGACCTGTTCGAGTGCGCTTTTGGGCAGTCCCTGTTGTTCGAGACTATCAATGACCCGCCAGGCATCGGGGTAGTCGCCGACGGGCGGGGTAAGGGTGTTTGGCATGGTCGTATTAGTGGTGTCTTTGCCGGCCGGGTTGGCGGGTTGGTCTTTTTGCAGGAATTTGCAGAAAGATAAAAACACAAAAAGGGTGAAGAAAAATGGGAGCAGTAATCTGGAGGCAGGGATTGGGCGAATGTGCATTTTGAAAATGTTTGGTTAGGTATTTTCCCACGGACAGTGCGTTGGAAGAAAGGTCGGTTATCAGGACAAAAGTAAGGTTTTACGCTGGGGTACGCAGAAAACGTTTGCTGGTTACCTTTCCATTTCAGGAAAGTGTTTTACAGCCCGGGCGGATCGTAGATCGACCGATTTTTACATTTATTAAAGTATCTCGTAGATGCACAAACACTAGAATTTACACAAAAATCTTTATCTTTGTTTTAAAATAAAAAATCATGCAATTTCACGAAGATACACACATCAATGATATCGTCCCCCCCAGCGAATACGAAATTGAACGAAATAAACCTATGCCGTCCTTCAATCACGCTATGATTCAAGCCAATCTAATTACTGAGATCAATGTACGCTACCGGAAAGAATACTCGCTGGCGTCTGAATTGAGTCTAGACCTTTCAGACTGGTTTTCTGTTCCTGACATTTCACTTTATCCAAAACGTCCTCTTGACTTCAATAATGACCGCATTAAAGTTCAGGAAGTGCCGCGCTGTGTCATTGAGATCGTCTCTCCTACCCAATCGCTCAACGAACTTACGGAAAAAGCCAATGCATATTTTGCGCATGGTGTACAATCCTGCTGGCTGGTATTATTGCCACTAACCACCATTTGCGTTTTTTCATCGCCCAACGATTACACTTATTTTCGGATACATGAAACGTTGCAGGATGAGGTTTTAGGAATTTCACTCCCCTTGCAAGCCGTTTTTGAATAAGCGTTATGCCTACAAAACTTCTTTTAAAATTAATAAACAAAAAGTTGTTTTAAATAAACATGCACCCTACTTTTGTGCATCATTTAAAACAAAAAATTATTAACCTTATGTCAACAAAAGAAGTTGCAGACCGCCTCGTCGCCCTCCTGCGCGAAGGCAAATTTGACCAGGCCCAAAACGAATTGTACGCTGAGAGCGCCGTCAGCATCGAACCCGAACACGCCAGTGCCATGGGAATGCCGCTCCGGACGGAAGGCATGGCCGGCATCAAGGAAAAAGGGAAACACTGGAGCGATTCGATAGAAAATTTTTACGGGGGTACCGTATCCGAGCCGGTTATCGCCGGCAATCACTTTTCCGTATCGATGGCATTCGATGTAAAATACAAGGAACAAGAGCGCCGGGAAGATGCTGAAGTGGCTGTCTTTAAGGTCGGCGACGGCAAAGTAGTATCGGAGCAATTTTTCTATTGATGCAACGGGGCTAAAATGGCTTTAAAGGTCTATTATGCTGATTGACAAGGGCTTGCAAAATTACCTTGTGTCAACCATAATAATTTCATTTTGCGACGGGGAGGCTTGTTAGGCTGTCCTCGTCGCAAAACTGGAATGCGCTATTGGCCGTAGCGTCCATCTTTGATCAATTCCCTTCGTTCTATTACCCGCTCAAAATGATTTATCTCTAAAATTTTAACTGTTGCCTCACCAATTGCAGTGAGCGGGATTACTTCTCCATCGCCTACGTTAAAATGGGTTGTCCATATATCTTCTCTTGGATTAAAAAAACGTACAAAATCGTGATTCTCTATTAGTATTGTTCCTACGTCGGTACCCTTATTGCGGTTACAATATATGCATGAAAGAGCCAGATTATCAGCATGTGAGCTGCCTCCATGCTTAATGCTAATAATATGCTCAATTTCATGACTAAAAACTGCATCATCCTGGTGCAATAAGCAATATTCACAACGATGCTTAGCACGCTGGGCTACTAACTGCCTAACGACTTCCGGAATATAGCGACTCATGCAGCAAGGCGACGGCGGGCGTGAAGCTTAGCAAGCCGCATAATGTGTTCTAAAACAAGATAATGATCTATTTCAGCCTGTTCTTCTATAGTTAGTGCGCGTTCCTTATTGCGCGCTAACAGCGTAGAAACGCGTTCTTGCAAATCTTTCGAAGGTTTATAAAGTACAATTTCTTCTGGTGATGCACCAGAAGAAAGTAGCAAAATAATCTCATCGTGTGTGCTTGGCGCTACAAAATTCATTTTTCACCTATTTGTTAAGTACAAAAATAAGAATTTTAAACAACTATTTCACTTTTATGGCAGAATTAAAGTGTCTTGGAGTGTTTTAGAGGTGGATTACTGTGACTTACAATATCTTACAAGATAATTTTGTTCCATCCTACCTTATACTTCACATTGCTACTGCCGCAAATCGCTGCGCTTCTGCCCGCAATTCCGGAAAAAAAACCCGAAAATCCTGTGAAAAAGCGGCTAAATCTGCAAAAAAAGCGTCACAGAGCGCTTTCGCATCAAAATCGGGCGGCAACCGGCGGCTAAACCGGTCGAGCACCCACTCCAGCCCTTCGCGCGTCTGGTAGCCGTGCAGAAAACGACCGGCCACCATGCGCGGCACCCGGTCCAGCAAAATCACGGGCATCTCTCCGACCCGCTCCATTAGTATACTATAGGTTCTTTCCGCAAAAACATCAAACGCTTCTGTACTGAATTCCGGCCAGTGCAGCGACAGTAAATGATCGCACAGAATATCGTAGACCGGTCCGGCATACCGCCCCGCATACGGCCGCAATCGCGCCATACCTGCCCGGATGCGCTCGTGGTGATCGGTATAAGAATCAATGGTGCGGTGCAGTAAAATCCCTTTTTGCACACGTTCGGGATACGCCTGCCAGTCGTGGCCTTTCACAAAATCGCCAATAAAATTGCCGACCAGCAGGTCGTCATCCTGAAAAGAGAGCAAACAATGGGCAAGATGATTCATTTCAGCGTGAAAAAGGAAGGAAAAGAGAAGCGTGAAATACCATAAAACCAGCTCTTAACCGGGCTATATTTAGGCGAAGGCATTAAAACTCTTAAAATTGAGGTACCTTTGCGCCCGCTTTTACAGCACACCACACAGCATTTTATTTTTCAAAAATAAAAGGCGTTGCGGATTACGCCGCGATGACCTGCAATGATCTAAGACCATGCCTTTGCAATGCGGAATCGTTGGACTACCCAACGTCGGAAAATCTACTTTGTTCAATGCCCTGACCAGCGGCAAAGCCCTCGCGGCCAACTATCCTTTCGCCACCAAAGACCCGAATCTGGGCGTTATTGTGGTACCCGACCCACGGTTGGATAAATTGACCGAAATCGTCGTACCGCAACGCACCTTGCCGACCTCGGTGGAAATCCTCGACATTGCCGGCCTGATCAAAGGTGCCAGCAAAGGGGAAGGGCTGGGCAACCAGTTTTTGGCCAATATCCGGGAAGTGGACGCCATTGTGCACGTGGTGCGCTGTTTCGACGACGACAATGTCGTGCACGTCGACGGTTCGGTGAATCCCGTGCGCGACAAAGAGATCATTGACCTCGAACTGGGGCTGAAAGACCTCGAAACCACCGAAAAACGCCTGGATAAAGTCGCCCGGGCCGGTCGCGTGGGCAGCAAGGAAGACCAGCGCACCGCTGAAATTCTGGCCGACGTAAAAAAACACCTCGAACAGGGTCGCCCGGCCCGCGAACTCTTTAACACCTTTGATGAAGAGGAAATCATCGCGCTCAAAGACCTTTCCTTGCTCACGGCTAAACCCGTGTTGTATGTCTGCAATGTAGACGAAGCCGCAGTGCTGACCGGCAATGCCCATACCAAAGCCTTTATCCAATCCATCGCTGCGGAAAAAGCCGAAGTGATCCTGATCTGTGCCGGTATCGAAGCCGAGATCGCCGAACTGGAATCCCTGGAAGACCGCCGTGAATTTTTGTCCGCTATGGGCCTCGACGAACCGGGCGTGAACAAAATTATCCGTTCCGCGTACAAGTTGCTCAACCTGATCACGTATTTTACAGCCGGCGTCAAGGAAGTCCGCGCCTGGACGGTGCGCAATGGTGCCAAGGCTCCAGAAGCCGCCGGGGTGATTCACTCTGATTTTGAAAAAGGCTTTATCCGTGCCGAGGTGATCAAATATAACGATTTTGTGACGCTGGGCTCGGAAGCAAAAGTAAAAGAAGCCGGCAAAATGGCCGTAGAAGGTAAAGAATACGAAGTGGGCGACGGCGATATTATGCACTTTAGATTTAATGTATAACGCTTAATGATTAGAAAATGATAAACACAATTATCTTCGATCTTGGGGGTGTTCTCATTGACTGGAACCCCGAATACGTTTTCAACCATGTAATTCCCGACGCGGAAAAACGGCGTTTCTTTTTTGAAAATGTCTGTACGCACGACTGGAATGTCGAGCAGGATGCCGGTCGTACGTTGGCTGATGCGACGGAACTACTGGTGACTGAATGGCCGGACTGGGAAACGGAGATTCGGACTTATTACCACCGCTGGTCGGATATGCTGGGCGGCCCGATCCCGGAAACGGTGGAACTGTTGCGGGAACTGCGGGAGAACAGCGATTGCCGCCTGCTGGCATTGACCAACTGGAGCCACGAAACTTTCCCGGTAGCACTCGAACGCTATGATTTCCTGCAATGGTTTGACGGGATTGTGGTGTCGGGCGTGGAACAAACGCGCAAACCGTTCGCCGATATTTACGGAATTTTGCTGGATCGGTATGGCGTTAATCCGGAGGAATCCGTCTTTATCGACGACAGCCTGAAAAACGTGGAAGGGGCCGAACTGCTGGGGATCAACGGCATTCATTTCCAGGGCGCGGATGCCTTGCGCGCGACGCTCCGCGAATGGAACGTGAACATCTAATACCTTCCATACCAACCCGTTATGCGGGACTTGATTACCTGCGGGGCGCGATGGCGCTGGCCGTTCTGGTTTTTCATTTCAATAAATGGCTGTCTGGCAACTGGAATCCGGATTCGATACCGGGTCGCCTGGGGGTGTATGCTGTAGCCATTTTTTTTATCCTCAGTGGGTTGACCCTGACGCTAGTCTATCAAAACACGCTGACTCGTGCACCCCGTACCTGGCGGATATTTTACTGGAAACGCATACGCCGTATTTTTCCGCTGCTCTGGCTGGCCACGGCAGCCACTCTGGTGCTGGACGAGCAGCCCTGGAGCGGTACCGCTATCTTCCTGAATTTCAGCGGTTTATTCGGCTTTATCAATCCGGCGGCCGACATTGCGACGGGTGCCTGGTCGATTGGCTGCGAACTGGTGTATTACGCCGTTTTTCCGTTTATTCTATTACTAAGTCAGCGCGATCCGCGCTGGCTCATCGGTATTTTTGTCGCCACCTTCGCCCTGGCAATGTGGCCCGCTTTCACCTGGTTTTCTCAAGATATGACGGATCAGGCCATCTGGTGGCCCCGGTATGTACAAGCCGTCCACCACGCATTTTTTTTCGTGGGTGGTATGGCAATCGCCGTTTTTCAATCGCAACTGCGTCGTATCCCGCGTCTTTACTGGTACATTATTGGATCGGTTAGCGCACTGCTGTTCTGCTGCTGGCCCGTTGGCAATAATGCTGTGGAGTTGATCTACGGCAATAATCGCCTGTTTTTTTCCGGAATAAGTCTGCTTTTTACCCTGGCTTACTTCCAAAGCGATTTTCATTTACCATCCATTGCGGATCGCGTTTTTCGCTGGCTCGGGGAGATTTCCTACTCGGTTTACCTGTTACACCCACTGGTGTTCCGGGTTGCAAAAGCATTGCTCGTACAATACCTCCCGCTTCGACCTGAGTTACTCTTTCCACTTGCTTTACTGCTTACCTTGGCGGCAAGCCACCTATCCTACTTTTGCTTTGAGAAAAAAACTTTAAAAAGAGTTATGAATTATGAGTTATGAGTTATTTTTCATAATCTGTTGGTGAATTATTGATTATCATGCTTTTAAAATAAATGATAATTCATAATTCATAATTTCTCATAGATCCCCATTTTATCTGTGTGCATGTGCGGCAATCCCTTCGCAGTACGACCTAGTACGGGTTTGAAACGCGCATTCCAGACTACCTCGTCGCCGATATACGAGTGCCGCGTGTGTACCTGTTGCTGATTGGCTTCGTCGATGCCTTTGACGAGGATCAGGAACTCGGCATTGGACGCGCGCAGGTCTTCTTCCGAAAACCCGTTGAGCGGGCTGTTTTCATCCAGCGGATGCACGATGGTCCACGACAGCGAGAAGAACGACACCTTACTGCGTTCGAGATCCAGCGGGTAAAAGTTGCGCACCAGTTCACCGCCCTCCGTCGTCTGGTTGATGGCAACGATTACCTGCGCTTCCGTCTCGATCAATTCACTTTTGCGGGCGTTGCCCATGCGGAACATCAACCCCACGCCGGTCTTGAACGGCGCGACCAGCAGATTTTCGCTAAAGACGATTTTGGCGACGGGGCGGGAAAAACGTCCGTACAACAAGCCTGAAATCAGGGCAAACATCACCAAACCCATAAAGGACTCCAGCGAAGCGACAATATTGGTCAACAATCCATTTGGACTCACGTGCCCATAGCCGACCGTCGTAAGGGTCTGGCTACTAAAGAAATAGGCCTGCATAAAGTTGTGGGCAAAACTACCCGGACTCGTGCCGTTGAGGTGGCTCATGCCAATAGATGCGTAAAACAACCCAAAAAGGCAGTTTACTAAGATAAAACAGGCCAATACTAACAGAAAAAACTGCCACCATGGCATTGTTACTAAGTGGAAATAAGTATTGTCCCAGATGTTGAGACGTTCGCGTTTTACATTAAACGACCCGTCGGTATTCATCATACGCCCCTGGGTAGTCACGTTTTTACCGAAGCCGAGTTCACTACCTGCGGGGCGATTCGAAACGGGGCGCGGCATTTGTTTAAAGTTGAGCATACTGCGCAATATTTGGCTATTTTGCATCGAAATTACGGTTATTTTGTCTATTCTAAGGCAAAACCCAAACAAAACCTTTACACAAAGGTTTAATGCGGGAAAGATGGTCTGTTACTATTTTTAAGCACTTGATATGAAACACC
>JBBRDQ010000170.1:0-11279 GCA_038203695.1 Chitinophagales bacterium | reverse complement strand
CGGTCGTAGCGGCGTTGCTCCAAACGTATGAGGTGCCACCAGTAGCAGTCAGGGTCGTACTTGCACCGTTGCAAACTGCATTACCACCGGTAATGGCTGGCGTAGGCCGTGCATTGACGGTCACTGTGCGGGTAGCAGTACCGGTACAACCATTTGCATCGGTTGCTGTAACTGTGTAAGTAGTTGTGGTTGTTGGATTTACGGTGATCGCAGCCGTGGTAGCCGCATTGCTCCAGACGTACGATGTGCCGCCGGTGGCGGTCAAGATCGTTGACTGACCGTTACAGATTATATTGTTGCCGGTAATGGCGACTGTTGGCAGAGGATTCACGGTTACAGTTATGCTTGCAGAAGCGGTGCAGCCATTGGCGTCGGTTGCGGTAACCGTATAAGTGGTCGTTGTATTTGGGTTTACATCAATTGCGTAGAAGGTGTCACCATTGCTCCAAAGATAAGCAGTAGCGGTAGCAGAGTTGGCCGACAGTTTTGTAAATTCACCCCGGCAAATTGTATTATTTCCGGTGATTGTTACAACTGGCTTCGGATTGACCGTCACGACAATAGTTGCCGTTGCAGAACAGCCATTTGCGTCGGTAAGGGTCGCAATGTAGTTACCAGCCTGCGCCGAAGTTACCGCATTGATCGTAATATCATTGGTGCCGGTAGCCGTAAAGCCGTTGGGGCCTGTCCAGTTTACGGTCGATACATTCGGATTTACGCTCAACATCAGATTGCCGCCCGCACAAAGGCTGACCTGGCAGGTAGATAGGATTTGCCAGCCGCCGTTATTTACGTTGGCCTCACACTGCAAGACAGGCAATGGATTGACCGTCACCGTCCGTGTTGCCGTAGCTATGCAACCGGCATTAGTTACCGTAACTGTATAGGTAGTGGTCGCTGTCGGCGTTACTGTTATGGCAGCCGTTGTAGCCGCATTACTCCATAAATAAGTACCGCCACCGCTGGCTGTCAGGGTGGTGGATTGATTTTTACAAATCGTATTAGTACCGATGATAGCTGCTGAAGGTAAAGGATTTACGGTCACAGTCCGTGTTGCAGAAGCCGTGCACCCCAAAGAACCGGTTACCGTTACGGTATAGGTAGTCGTGGCAGCAGGTGATACGGAAATGGTTGCGGTAGTTGCACCGGTACTCCAGGCGTAGGTACCACCGCCCGAAGCCGTCAACGAAGCACTGGCACCGGCGCAGATGGCGGCCGGTGTAGTGATTGCAGCTGTAGGCGGCGTAAAACAAGCCGTCGTGCAGGAGTTACCCGTCAATGAGATATTCACATCACATTGGTTGTTCCCTACCAGTACATAGGAAGTGTTACTCGGTTGCTGCACAAGCGTACTGCTGAACCAGCCAGAAGCGCCGTAGACATTCTGCTGCACATTGGCACCGGTGCCCACTTGGAAGGCCGGGCCCATGTTGACAATGGAAACAATACCTCCCGATAGAACACCCAGGCCGGTAAGCGTACCGACATTAGCAGTGTAGTAATAGAAGTCAGTCCCGTTGAGTGTGTAGTTGCTACAGTTATTCGGATGGGGACTACCTGCGCCTGGCGTGATCGTCCTTCCGGAGTATTCAATATCCAGATAGAATTGAATGGCGGCATTATTGGTTCTGGTGGCGGTACCGGTGAAACGCGCCGTACCGTCCGAATATTCAATGAACGATCCACCGGAAACCGAAAAGAATTCCGGAGCGCCATCGCCCGAAACCAGGTCGTCCGCGTAAAAACCGTACACGGAACCGTTGGAACACTCCGTCGTGTTGGTGGCGGTACGCGTATTACAGTTGGCACAACTGCTGTTTACCGTAACTGTAGCGGTAGCAGTTTTTGTACAACCGGTCGAGCCGGTCACCGTAACTGTGTAGGTAGTAGTTGCGGCTGGATACACGGAGATTTTGGCACCTGATGCACCATTGCTCCATGCATACGTGCCACCGCCACTGGCAGTCAACACGGTACTGCTACCGGAACAAATGGTAGTCGCGCCGGCCACGGATACAGTGGGTGTAGCATTCACGGCTACTGTTCTGGTAGCAGTAGCCGTACAGCCACTCTGCGTTACTGTTACAGTATAGGTGGTCGCTATAATTGGAGATACGGTAATAGCCGCAGTAGTGGCCCCGGTACTCCACACATACGTACCGCCACCCGACGCGGTCAACGTAGTACTTGAACCGTTACAAATCGTGGAAGTACCCGAGATAACCGCAGTAGGACTGGCGTTGACCACAACCTGAATAGCATTGGATTCTCCATCCCAATCCGTGCATCCCGCACGCCGGGAACAGCGGAGGAAGCAGGTGCTTTGCGTCAGGGCACCGGAAGCGTAGGTAGCCGAACTTGCCCCGGCTATAGTGGTCCAGGAAGGATCTCCGATCGCAGCGCAAGGCGAAGTGGTGCTTTTCAGCCACATGTACTCCAAGGCACCGCTACCGCCGGAAGGCGATGTTATATTGGTGAATGCCGCCGGTGTCTGTCCAGAACAGATGCTTTGCCCGGTCCCGATGGTACCACCGTTGGTTACGTTGTTGCAGGCAATGATTGTAAAGGTATAAGTTGCCTGGTTACACAGTGCACCGGAACCGTCAGATCCTGTATAAAGTTTGACATTCACTGTATAGGTACCCACTGAAGGAGTCCACCCTGAGCCAGTGCCCGGAGAATTATAAGGTGTTACATTTTCCGTATTGGTATATGACTCTGCACCCGTGACAGTAAACACTACACTGCCTACGGTGCCGCCTACAATTGCTTCCAACAGGTAATCGCTATTCAGGGTAGTGAGCGAATACGTGCCACCGTTCGTAATAGCGATATTGCTGCCACCGACCTGGTTGTCAAACCGAATACCCGTCAAGGTCGCACCGCTACATGCAGTTGCGCACCAGGCATCGGTCTTCAACCACGATCCGGTACCACCGCCACCGACCGTAATATAATGGGTGCCGGCTGGCACGGTCGAAGTCAGGGAATAATAAGTCATGGTCGGCAACTGACTGTTGACTTCCACGGAGGTCTTGGAGATGTAACCCCAACTGGAGTTAAAGTAACTTATGTTTACTTCATGATATAAGGACGGGTCGTGCGTCCCCGCATATACACCCAGCGAAAGGGTCGAGCCCGCTACAATCGTACCGGCCGCGATGGTTTGGCGGACCCAGTTATTAGCACCATTGGTGATTTCAAACTGGCCGGAGTTTGCGCCACACACTGCCGCATAACTCCCGGTATACAAATTACCACCAGACCAACCCCAGGAGGTTGTTCCATTCTCAAAACTTTCATTTTGAATCAGGTTGCCCGGACAGGAACAGTTTTGCGCTGTAACATGGTTAATGCCCAAACTAAGCATAATGCCCACCAGTAAGGATACTGCTTTAAAGGTGCGCGCTGTAGAAATAGGGGTTGCCGAAGCTGTTGCGGTGGTAGTGTATAGTGTATTCATAATATCAGAAGTATTACTAGTGTTTGCTGCGAAGCGGTGTTGGGGAGAAATGGTGGTGCAATGAGGTGTTTGTTGATCGAAATTAGCCATGATTTGGGTTTAAATGTGCGTACAAACCAGGCGGCTGAATACTGTTATGGTGCGGAATCGGGGGTAAATGACGCGGACCAGGCGGGCTGTGCAGCGCCGTCTGGTCCGGTTTTTTATCGAAAATAGCAGAAATATGCTGGGTAGAAGGACGCTTGAAAACACCAAAAGCCGCTAGGAGTAGCAGCACGGTTGTTGTATCAAAACCATTGTGTGGTAAGGCAATGCGCACAACAGAAGCCAGGATAAATATCCCGCAAATGCGCAAATACAAAATATGTTGGCCTCTTGGCCGTACCATGCCCGTGCTATCGCACAACATGCGTACACCCACCAGATCGGTGTGTAAGTGTTTGTTCAAAATAAAAGCGTGTTTGTCGTACTACTCGTGTTTGTTGTACTACGTGTTTGCTTACTATGAATTCAATCTGTATAAAAACCGACATAACAACGTTGTTACGAGCAATTTTTAACAGAAAACCATCGTTACACCGAACAAGCCGATGTTTCGCTGGAAACTTATTTTAAATTAAATTTTCCACAAGGGGGGACAAATAATACTCGCTTGGTCCATGGACAGACAAAGCAAGAACGCCTCTTTTGCTTTCGCTCAAGATCAGATTCACGCAACAAGAGATTAAATGCAAAAGTGTATCATACAGGGGGGAGCATAATGATGATACACACAATTCCATATAGAATGGAAAAAAGGGAAGGAAACTTTATACCTTCAAGAGGAAAACGTAGATTAAGGGGGAACTATAATATTAGCATATGTGCTAACATCGTAAAGACACACAAATGTAGTGTTAGTCACACGACATTGAAAAATATTTTTAAAAATATTAATTTATAACATGTGTAAAATACTGTTTATCAAAAGTGTCTAAAAAAATTATTAAAATAAACAGGAACGGCCTGTTTAAGGAACGGTTGTCAACATAACATCGTTCCTAACGCGCTGCGGATTTCACCACCTTGCGCACGGTTACCTCGTCATCCATCCGGCATTGTACAAAATAGACGCCCGGAGCCAGGTTCGGCAATTCCAGTTGATACAGACCTGCATTGAGGTTTTTATTCGGGAGCAGGGTTGCTACTACACGTCCTATTTCATCGGTCATTTCCACCCCTACCATCGCTGTTTTCGAAAGATCAATGTCGAGCGTGGCTTTACTGATATATGGGTTAGGGTAAATTTTTAGTTCGAAAATCGTAGCAGTCCGGGCGGTGCGATTGCCGGCATGCAACACTTCCACGGTACGTTTTACCATGCGCCGACTGGCATCCGCAACCACTGCGGTGCGCTTCATGTTAGGAATACCCCAGCGAAGTACATTGGCCAGCAGTAAAGAGGTCTCCGGCTGGTCGTAATAAAATTCCAGCCCCAGATAGACCACTTTGCCCATGCCGAGGGCTTTGTAACCAATAACCGGATAACCGTTTACATCGGCCAGGGTCTGAAACGCCGGATCCGAAACGTCCAGCGGATACGCATAATCGCACAACGGGAAATCTGCCGGTAAGCCGGTGAGCATCGGGTGATCAGGTAAGGATTGATGAATCTTAGGTTCGGAACAGTAGTAGCCAAAGTCCAGGTCGAATAGACCGTACTGTTGCAACATACCATATTCATGGGTTCCCGTCAAAACCACCAGACCACCTTGCCGGATGAATTGATTCAACACTTTACTGTAAGCGGTGAGCGTCTCCGTTACACCATTATAAGGATATGCAATTACCACGGCGTCGTGGTTCAATAAAGTCGTAGATAGATCATCCGCACTGCCATCCCAAAAATCGGTCATGGTAGCGGCGGGAAATTTGTGCTGGATCGTGCGGTGGATTTTGTTCGAATACGCGCTGTCGTAGGCACTGTAGTTCAGCATCAATATACGTGGTGCGGCCGACCAGATAGAATCGATTTCCGGTCCGTCATTGTCCGACGCTACGTCGAGCGGAAATAAAACGGTGGCATCCAATGCGGCCTCCAGGGTGGTATTGTAGAGAAATGCGCGTTCGTTAACTTGCGGACCGCCCGTCCGATAGGCAGTCAGGGCCAAAAAGCCGATTGACAGCGTAAAAAAGAATGCAAGGCGCAACATGGGCGTGTAATTTTGTTTCTATAAAATAGAGATTTGGGAAACTGAACGCTGAAACAATGCACGTTCGTATATACAGGACCACAAAGTTAGCATGTCCCTCCGTATTATGGCGAGCATTTTACACAAAAATAGAAAATCCGGCTGACTTGAACGCCAACCGGATTTCATAATTTACTGACAATGTGTCAATTGGATTATTTTTTAGCCGTTAAGTAAACCTGCAGATCAAACTCGTCGTAAATGGTTTTATCGCCCAATCCGTCGAAAAATGAACCCGAACCGTATTTCACATTGTATTCGGAGCGGTCGATGGTAATTTTACCGGAAGCCGTCACTGTACCCGCGCTTTCGGTCACCGTAACGAAGTATTTTTCTTCTTTGGTAGTTTCTTTGATGGTCATGTTACCGACCACCTTGTAGTTGCCAGGGGTCCCCTGTGGAATTACTTTCGTGATCACAAATTTGGCAGTCGGGTATTTAACCGTTCCGAAGAAATCTTCGCTTTGCAGGTGACCCACTAATTTAGCCGCCCATTCTCCCTCCTGATCAGTGCAGGTAATGGAAGTCATGTCCATGTCAAACGAACCGCCGGTCAGTACGCCATCCGTAAACTGAATTGCGCCATTTTTTACTTTTACGGTACCGGTGTGTTTGCCTGTTACTTTATAACCCGTCCAGACGACACTGCTGCCGGTTGTATTAACGGTGTACGTAACAGGTGGCGTGAATGCCATGATGAGCAGGGCGAAAACTGGGAGAAAAAATAATTTTTTCATGCGTGTGAATTGGTTAAAAATAATGTGGTGAACAATGATTGCAGTGCAAAGATAGATGTTTAAAAGATAAGTGTTTAGACATCAAAGGTTAATTCTTTTCAAATAATACTAAAAATGGGAAGTCGGCCGGCGGCGTGGCGTGGCGGCAAGCCACTGACGGGCTCCAAAACGTCTTACAGACGGCTTTTTCGGGCAATAACTACAGCATTCCGATAAAAAATAAAAATATCCTTTTATTTTTCAGGAATCGTATTACCTTTGCGCCTCAAAATTTTGTAGTTACATAAACACGCGATACAATGAAAGAGTTGGAAGCCATTCAATTCATACACGAGCAGCTGCTGATCACACCGCAGTTTCCTGATTTCAAAACCGGCGATACCGTTATCGTTACTTATAAAATCGTGGAAGGTGATAAAACCCGCGAACAGGACTATCGCGGTGATGTGATCCAGATCAAAGGCCACGGCCTGACGAAAAGTTTCACCGTTCGGAAAATTTCGCACGGCGTAGGTGTTGAGCGGATTTTCTCTTACTCGAACCCGAACATTGCCGCCGTGCAAGTGGTAAAACGTGGCCATGTTCGGCGCGCACGCCTCTACTACCTGCGTGGTTTGGTCGGCAAAAAAGCCCGGATCAAAGAACGCAAAATGGGCGCAAACTAAGCAAACCATCCTTTTTAGATATTACCGTAAAACGGCTGCCGGATTCATTCCGCGCAGCCGTTTTACTGTATTAAGTGAAAAGTGAAACACTATCCTGCTTTACTTTTCCTGCAAAAACGGATATCGGTAATCCACTGCCGGCACGGTCGTTTCCTTCATCGTCCGCGGCGACAACCAGCGGTACATATTCAGCATGGATCCGGCTTTATCGTTCGTGCCCGATGCCCGGCCGCCGCCAAAAGGCTGCTGTCCGACTACCGCCCCCGTCGGTTTGTCATTGATGTAATAATTACCGGCTGCATGGCGCAGTTTATCGTTCGCCATAGCCAAGGCAGCCCGGTCTTTGGCAAAAATTGCGCCCGTTAACGCATACGGTGAGGTCGCATTCGCAATATCCAGGATGCGTTCATACTCGGCATCAGGGTATACATAGATGCTTAATACCGGTCCGAATATTTCTTCACACATCGTGGTATAGCTCGGATCAGAAACTTCCAATACGGTCGGTTCGATAAAATAACCCGCTGATTTATCAAAATTACCACCGGCAACGACATTAACCTGATCGGATTTTTTGGCCGCCGTGATATAAGCGCTGATTTTATCAAACGCCTTTTCATCGATCACCGCATTGATAAAGTTGGTAAAATCTTCCGTCGTGCCCATTTTCATGGTTTGCAGATCCGCTACCAGGCGATCTTTTACGGTCGGCCAGAGACTAGCCGGAACGTAGGCCCGGGAAGCCGCCGAACATTTCTGTCCCTGGTACTCAAACGCACCACGGGCCAGGGCTACGGCTACAGAAACCGGTTCAGCCGAAGCGTGGGCGATCACAAAATCTTTGCCACCGGTCTCCCCTACTATACGCGGATAAGATTTGTAACCGGCGATGTTTTCGCCGATCGTTTTCCAGATGCGCTGAAATACGCCGGTGCTTCCGGTGAAATGCAGCCCCGCAAATTCCGGATGTTTAAAAACGATCTCCCCGACCGTTGGTCCATCCACATAAATGAGGTTGATCACGCCAGCCGGCAGCCCCGCCTCCTCGAATATCTCCATAATGAGTGCCGCTGAATAAATCTGCGATTCGGCCGGCTTCCACACCGCTACGTTGCCCAGCATAGCCGGCGCGGAAGGCAGATTGCCGGCAATCGCGGTAAAATTAAAGGGGGTCAATGCAAAAATAAAGCCCTCCAAAGGCCGCCAGTCGGTGCGATTCCAAGTATTGCGCGTACTTACCGGCTGTTGTTTATAGATTTCCTGCATGAAATAAACATTGTACCGCCAGAAATCCGCCAGTTCGCAAATGCAGTCAATTTCTGCCTGGTAGGCATTTTTACTTTGGCACAACATCGTCGCAGCACTCATGCGGGCGCGATACGGTCCGGTCAGTAAATCGGCAGCGCGCAGAAAAATAGCGGCGCGTTCCTGCCAGGGCATCGCTTCCCAGGCAGGTTTGGCCTGTAGTGCCGCCTCGATGGCAGCGTTTACATGCGAGGCATCGCCACCCGAATAGGAACCCAACGTGTGGGCATGCTCGTGCGGCGGGTGCATCGCGACTTGTTTTCCCGTGTGCACATGTTGTCCACCAATAAACATGGGGACATTTTTTTGCGTCGCTTTGGCGTCGGCCAGGGCTTTTTTCAACGCGATCTTTTCCGGCGAACCGGGTGCGTAGGTGTAAATGGGTTCATTGACCGGTGGTGGAACGGTAAAAATTGCGTCAGTCATGCGGATTGATAGGTTGTATAATAAGAATTTTCGATTTAACGATGCGTCGGGGTATTGGTTTCAGAAGCGGATTTTTCACCTGAGTATATTTACTTTTCCAACCCAGGTACGCGAGCGGGCATTTACAGAAATGATATAACTTCCTGATAATGCCTGGCTTATAGGTATTGTCAGGATCGGCTGCAACCACATTTCCTTCGACCAAATCACCTTACCTTGTTTATCCCATAATGTTATCTGTCCCTTTTCATCGGTACCCTCTGGCAGGGTCAAATATACCCAGTCACCGGCAACCGGATTCGGAATTATCTGTAACAACGCAATTGCCGAAAGGATTGGCTGACTGGTATGGACGGTTGAGTCCTTGACAACTATGGCCGCATAATTCGTCAAAACCGGCGGATTGTAATCGAAATAAATCCCGGCCCGGTTGAGAATGCTATCGCCTTCGGCCAAGGTTGTATTCGTCCGGATTTCAAACGTCACAAATCCGTGGCTAGCCGCCTCATTCGAGGTGCTGTCGGGCAGGAATATATCCTTGAAATAAAAATCCAGTACGCCAGGTGAACGAAATTTGGTTTCCACCGGATGGCTGGCCCCGATCAAACGGAAGGAATTAGGATCCAATGCCGCAGTTAAGGTGTCGCGGATACGCACGAAATCAGCCGGGAAATTGCCGGTATTCTGAAAGCGAACGGTGTACCGCAGCAGCGGTTGTTGCGTCACTTCAGCCGGCGTAATACGTTCGCGGCTGACCTGTTTGTCGTTGGGATCGTAGGAGCCCACAATGACTTGTACCAGCGAATCATGGTTATTGGCCGGAAGATCGTCGATGCCGTCGAAAGTGACCGTACTGTAATTGTGTAAAAGCGAGCCGATAACAGCCGTACTATCCAGGCGAAACAGCAGGCCAAATTCTTGGCCCGAAAACGCGGGCAGACTCGGAATATTCCAAATCAGGGTATCGCCGATGACCTGGCTGGCGGGCGTAGAAGCCGACAGTAAGTGTAGCCGCGCATCGGGTGCTAATCTGATTTGTACATTATTCAACGCATGGATACCCTGATTGAACGCAGCCACCCACATGGAATAACCAAACCCAGAACGCGGCTGCACGGAATTACTCATTTGAACGCTCAAGTCCAATTGCGGCGCATAAATACCAAAATCGAGGCTATCCACACTCATATTCACCACATAGTCAGTCGGTTGTGCATTTTGCAATGCTGCAAAAGCGGGGTAAATCCGGATCTCGTCGCCGGCAGCATCGTCGTTAATGCGCAAGGCATACTTGCCTGACATATCCGTAAGTGCGATATCGATGCCACTTTCTTCAAAAACAACCACGTTCGGTATGCCCATTTCGAGCGGATCGCGCTGCCCATTGTTATTTTCGTCGTTGTACACCGTGCCGCGCGCGACAGAAAGGGCCCAGTCATTGATATTGCGGCGCGTAAATTGCGCGTTCGAACCGATATACACGAAACTGTCGTACGCCTCCACGAAATTGTAAGCCACGGAGGGTCCGGCGATGTAGGGAAACCATTCCAGGCCGCCATTTGCGGAAGCATATAAGGGATAACCCAGCCGATGGGCCAGAATTTGCGCACCGACTCCTTCCATGATGGTAATGTTCTGGGTAGAATTGACATCCATGCCACTACCGGCATTTTGCCAGGTAAGCCCATAATCATCACTCACCGACATGCCATAGGGGTTGGAAGAAAGGAAAATCCGTTCTCCGATCGCATACAATTGGGTAGCGCCTACAAAAGGGGCCAAGGGCGTACCCGGCACATTGGGCAATAACTTCCAGGTAAGCCCGGCATCGTCGGAAACCTTAATCCCCCAGTCGCCGGCGACAAAAAGCAGATCTTGTAATGCCGTTGCCGCATACATCGTTCCACCGGCATTGATGGCCGACCAACTGCCGCTCGACGTTTTATACCGGTGCAAGGTGCCCGTGGAAGTCAGCGCATATAAGTTCATTCCCTGCCAGAAAATAGTATTGAAACTCTGTACCCCGGCCAAATCAGGCAATTTCACCCAACTCTGCCCACCGTCGGCAGAATAGGCTACATAATTAAAGTAAGAGATGGCGATTTGATTACCCTGGGCAATCACCTTAGAAGGCTCGTAATAAGGAAATGGAATATACCGGTACGACAATCCTTCGTTGTCGCTCGTGTACACCGCTGGTGAGTTGATCTTGGGAATAACTACCCAGTGCCCATCGGGCGTAATATGGAAGCCAGCCAGCGCAATGGGTTTTAGTCCGTAAACGGCCGTATTCCACGTAGTTCCGTTATCCTCCGAGCGCAAGAACCCCGAAGCCGTACGGGCAATAATGCTACCGGCGACTTTGAAACTTTCATCAAGTTGCTGCAAACCGGTGTACGCGACGGCCCAACTTGCCCCCTTATCGGTAGACCGCCAGATGCGTTGCAGGGTG
>JBBRDQ010000169.1:0-11432 GCA_038203695.1 Chitinophagales bacterium | reverse complement strand
GTTTTGCAGATATTTTTGCAAACGTACCATGTATCTGAGGGAATGTTAGCAATCGGGCTTGTATAAAAGTTTCTGGTATGGATATAGCGAGCCATATAAAATCCGCTAATTTTGCTGAAATTTCCGCAAAGCGACAACGATCAACGAAACAACCATGCTCTTCTCCATTCAGCCCCACGAAAGAAAACTCTTTGAATTGGTGGGTCGATGCGCCCGCGAGATTAACGCGCCCGCTTATGTAATCGGTGGATACGTCCGCGACCGGCTGCTGGGCCGCCACACCAAAGATATCGATATCGTCTGTGTGGGCGATGGCATCGACTTGGCCAATAAGGTGGCGGCGAAGTTGTATCCGCATCCAAAAGTGGTCGTGTATTCACGGTTTGGTACGGCCATGTTGCGCTATGAAGGCACGGAGGTTGAATTTGTCGGTGCCCGCCGCGAAAGTTACCGCGAAGACAGCCGCAAACCGGAAGTGGAGCAAGGTACGCTCGAAGACGACCAGAATCGTCGCGATTTTACGATCAATGCGCTGGCCGTCAGTCTCAATGAAGCCGACTTCGGCATGGTCGTCGATCCGTTCGGCGGGCTGGCCCATTTGGAAGAAAAACTGCTCAAAACGCCGCTAGAACCTGGACAAACGTTCTCCGATGATCCTTTGCGGATGTTACGCGCCATTCGTTTTTCGACCCAACTGGGTTTTACGATTGAGGCGGGTACCCTGGCCGCCATTGCGCACTATAAATCGCGCATCCATATCATTTCCAAAGAACGCATCGCGACCGAACTGGAAAAAATATTGCTGACACCCAAACCCTCTGTCGGTTTTATTCACCTGTACAATACAGGTTTACTGCACATTATCATGCCCGATGTGGCCGCGTTGCAGGGCGTGGAAGACCGCAACGGACGCGGACACAAAGACAATTTCTACCATACGCTGGAAGTGCTGGACAACCTCTGCCGCCGCAGCAATAACATCTGGTTGCGCTGGGCTGCCCTGCTACACGATATCGCCAAACCGGCTACGAAACGTTTTGATAAAGAGGCCGGCTGGACGTTTCACGGCCACGAGTGGATCGGTGCAAATATGGTCCCGAAAATATTCCGCAACCTGAAATTACCGCTCGATGCGAAGATGGATTACGTGCAGAAAATGGTCCGCCTGCATCTCCGCCCGATCTCGCTCACCAAAGAGCAAGTGACGGATAGTGCCGTTCGCCGGCTGCTCTATGATGCCGGCCCGGATATCGAAGACCTGATGAAACTCTGCGAATCGGATATCACCACCAAAAATCCGAAGAAGATGTCGCGCTACCTCGAAGGCTACGAATACCTGAAAGAGCGCATGGCTGAAGTGACCGATGCCGACCGCATGCGCCTCTGGCAACCCCCGCTGACTGGCGAAATGATTATGGAAACCTTTGGATTATCGCCTTCGCGCGAGGTTGGCGTGATTAAAACAGCGGTGCGCGAGGCCATCCTGGATGGCGCCATTCCCAACGATTTTGCCGCTTCCTTTGCGCGGATGCTGGAGGAAGGGGCAAAACTGGGATTAATGGCGAGTAGGACGGTGGAGGATTTTTTATGAATTAGTGCGCTCCACTATAGTACTTCAGTTACCGGTTAACACGCTAAAAAACGATTATCTTCTCCACCTTAGACCGCCCTTCTTCATCTGAAACATGCAGAAAATAGACGCCAGGTGGTATATTTCCCGTGTCGATAGAAAGTATTGCTGGTAATATTAAAAGCCTGATGCGAATCGCATCAGGCTTAATTCAGTTTATTACATGTCCGGTGCAATCTACATCCGCAGATCCTCCACTTTCACCCCCGGATATTTCTTCACATCGAACGTGAATTCTCCAACCGTAAAGGCTTTGTTCGGCGTTAACTTGCTGATAAAGAAGGTATAACGACCCCCGTCTTTGGCAAAGGCTTTGATACTCTGAATCGTTTGCGCTTTTTCATCGACTGCCAGGCGCAGTTTGGAATACTCCGAGTTTTTGTCTTTCGGTTTAAATTCGATCTGCGTGAGTAATTTACCGCCCTCGGTCGTCTTCTCCGTAATGGCATACAGAAAATCGCCTTTCTGATAGCGTTTCAGCAGTTCTTTCGGCGTCAGGAAGCCACTTTCAGTGCCGGCCGGATCCGCCGTATTGATCTGTACTTCGTTGTTTTTTTTGACGTACACCCAGGTCGTTTTACCATCGCTGATAATCGTTTGGTCATCCATCGCGAGGCGGAATTTATCGCCATCCTGGCTGATGGTGCCTTTTTGCACTTCCTTGGGCTGGTTGGGCAGTTCGATGGTGAGGGTGAAGGTGGCTTCTACGGTTTTGTAAGCCTCGTATTTTTTGCGGATTTTATCGAGCAACTTTTTGGCCTGTAGATCGGTTTTTTCCGCAGGTGCTTGCGCCTGGGCCAATAAGCCAAACGGCAGGGCCATCAGGCATACGAACAATAATTTTTTCATAGTTTGTCTTGAACTTTGCGCAAAGAAACGGCAAAAGAGGGCCCGCAGTTGTGCGCAGAGTGGTTAAAGAATGTTTAACAACCGGCAACTTTTTCGGCGGCACATCCGTTTCCCCTAGTAGAATTGTTACGACGACGTGGAATTTTTAACGATCTGTCCTGATTACCTCCGCCCGAAACGTTCACCTAAATTTAATTTTTTCACTTTTCAATCCACTAAAGTTGCGCAACTTTACGTCGAAAGCGACACAGCAAATTGCGTTCTTATCCAAAACATGACCAACAAAAAGAGTAGCGGCAGCAAAAAACTATCTGCCCAACAGTTACAAATCAACATCCTTAAATTCCTGCTCGGCCACGCCAAAAAACAGTTCTCGCCCCGCCAAATCATTGAGCAACTGCGCGTCGAAAATAACAAAGATTCCGCCGAACACGCCCTCCGGCAACTCGTCGAGGCCGGTTCCGTCCTCGAATTTTCTGAAAATAAATTTGGTATTGCCCTGAGCCGCCTGACTGTTCAGGATGCCGAGCCCGCAGCAGACGGTATGGTAGACGAAAGCCCGAAACGCCCCGCCGACAAAAGATTGCCGCGTCCCGAACGCGAATCCGAAGATAAAACGAAGCCTGCGCGCGTACCATCCGCCTTTAAACCGGGCCACAAACTCGTAGAAGGCCGGGTCGACATGACCCGTTCCGGTGCCGCTTACGTGATCAATGAATTGCTCGATTCCGATGTATATGTGCCGGTAAAATACGTCAATGGCGCTTTGCATGGTGATACAGTGCGCGTATCGATGTTCTCCCGGCCACCGCAGCGACGCGGCCAACCGGCGCGCAAACCGGAGGGCGAAATCGTCGCAGTACTCAAACGCGCGAACGAATTCTTTATCGGAACCTTGCGTAAAAGCCGCAAATACGGCCTGTTTCTGCCCGATAATCCCAACATGCCGGTGGATGTCTATATTCCGCTGGAAAACTGTGCCGATGCCCGCGATGGCGATAAAGTCGTCGTCCGTATCCTCGACTGGCAGGAAGGCAAGACGCATTCACCGATTGGCAAAGTAACGCAAACGCTGGGCGAAGTGGGCGGCAGCGACTTCGAAATGAAAAAAATCCTCATCAATCAGGGTTTTGAACTGCAACACTCCGACGAGGCGATGGCCGAAGCGGCCCGCGTACCGGAAGATTTGTCGGACCAGGAAATTGCCCGCCGCCGCGACTTCCGCGAGGTGCTGACGTTTACCATCGACCCGGAAGACGCTAAGGACTTCGACGATGCACTGAGTATCCAGGAACTGGAAAATGGCAACCTGGAAATCGGTGTGCATATCGCCGACGTAACGCACTACCTGAAACCGGACAGCGCGATGGATAAAGAAGCCTTCGATCGCAGCACTTCGGTGTACCTGGTCGATCGCGTATGCCCGATGTTGCCAGAAAAACTGTCGAATAACTTGTGTTCGCTGGTGCCACATGAAGACCGGTACACGTTTTCGGCGGTATTTGTCTTTGACAAAAAGGACAAACTGGTATCGCGCTGGTTTGGCAAAACTGTGATTCACTCGGCGCACCGGTTCTCCTATGAAGCGGCACAAACCATCCTGGAAAACAATCCGTCGGAAGAATTACGCGCCAATGATCGCTATTCCGAACTGGAATGGGCGCTGAAAACCATGCTGCGCATTTCGCACAAGATGCGTAAGGAACGCGAAAAACAGGGCGCGATCGGCTTCGACACGGAAGAAATTCGCTTTCGTCTGAGCGCCGACGGTACGCCGATCGAAGCATACGTGAAAGAGCGCAAAGAAACGCACTTGCTGATTGAGGATTATATGTTGCTCGCCAACAAAGAAGTGGCCTGGTTTATCGACCAGAAAGGACAAGCGCAGCAGGAAATCCCGTTTGTCTACCGCATCCACGATCTGCCAAATATGGAAAAAGTGGCCGATTTTGCGCGGTTTGCTGCCGAATTGGGCCATCCCATGAAAGTGGACAGCCCGAAACACATTGCGGAATCGTATAACTCGCTGATGCAGGCCGCCCGGAAAGATG
This sequence comes from Chitinophagales bacterium, assembly GCA_038203695.1. Taxonomy (GTDB): domain Bacteria; phylum Bacteroidota; class Bacteroidia; order Chitinophagales; family Saprospiraceae; genus M3007. The sequence continues at coordinate 6,902 of JBBRDQ010000169.1, read as the reverse complement.
AGCGCCTAAAAATGCTCGAACCATTGGCCATCCGCACGATGGCTAAGGCCGTTTACTCGACCAACAATATCGGTCACTACGGACTTGGATTTACGCATTATAGTCACTTTACTTCGCCGATCCGCCGATATTCCGACGTATTAGCCCACCGTTTGCTGGAGCGCAACCTGGATGGCAAAACGTACCGGGTGGACAAAAACAAATTGGAAGAACAGTGTAAACACATCAGTTTACAGGAGAAAAAAGCGGCGGATGCCGAGCGCGAAAGCATTAAATACAAACAAGTGGAATTTATTCGTTCACATATCGGCGAGCGCTTCGAAGGGGTGATCAGCGGTATGGTAGAACGTGGCTTTTTTGTGGAATTAACAGATTCCCACGCGGAAGGTCTGGTCGAGTTCAAATACCTGGACGACGCCTATATCCTGGAAGAAGGCAACCTGCGCGCACGCGGCCGCCGCAATAAACGCGAGTTTAAAATGGGCGATCGCGTAGCCGTTCGGATTATGGCGGCTGATCTGCAAAAACGCCAGATTGAAATGGAGTTGGCCGATGACGATGAATAGGTGTAATTAACTGAAAATTAATTACGTATCAAACGCACATTTCATAATTGCTAACTGGAATAATAAAACGCCCGGTCAAATTCGTACTTCGTAATTGAACATTCGTAATTGATAAAAAAACCTCCTTATGAAACAGTCTGCCTTCCTTTTCGTCCTAATCCTGTTCGCTTCTTGTTCGCCTCTTTTTGCGCAAAAAGCCAAAACCATTACTGAAATTATTAACCAGGAAACTGAACAAATCGAGACCTACGATACCTCGGGTTTTGGGGAGTATCAGGTGGCAATCCGTTTCCCGTACGCCAGCGCGCGGGTTTTGAACAAGGCCGATTACGATTCGATTCAAGCATTCAGCAAGATTTCGGTCGAATATATTTACACAAAATATACCCATTCGCAGCCGCATCAAAAGGAACTGGACCGCGACCGTTTTGAGGCATTGCAGCGTATAGCGCCCGATTTATTTACCAATCCCCGCATTAATTGGGATATTTTGGTACAAACATCGGCAACCACGGCGGAAGACGCCCGTGGGTTATTTCACGGATTCGTCATTACCTATCAGCCACCCGTAACGGAAGCGCGTAAAATGCGCATCAAATCCAATCTGGACAACATCGTGGATTGCGCCAAAAAACGGCCGCCGGAGGGATCGCCGGAATTCCCGGGCGGGCGGGATTCGATGAATTTATGGCTGAAGCAAAATATAAAATTCCCGGTCAAGGAATTGAAAACCAAAGGCATGACCCGCACCGCCCTGGTGGAGTTTGAAATTGATGTAGCCACCGGCTTGCCAGCGTTGGTACGCACGACCAAAGGCGTGTCACCGGCGCACAACGACCATATTAAAACCATGGTCAGCAAAATGCCGGAGTGGAGCGAAGGGATCAGTGAAGTTCAGTTTTCAATGCTTCTGACTTTTACTTACACCGAAGATGGGCGTCAAGTGATCGATGTAAGTCCCCTGCGCGGATACGATCCCGAAAAATGCCGCGGCATTCAAAGCGATTCGCTGGTAGGCAGCGTGATGGATCGCCATAAAGAATGGGAGAAAATGCTGGTAGTAGAAGATGTTACGGGTAGTATGATGCCATATATCGCCGATCTGTTGTTATGGAATGCCTTAAAAGGCAACCTGGAAAAAACCCAGCATTTCGTTTTTTTCAACGATGGCGACAAAAAAGACGACGATGATAAGGTGATCGGCAGCACCGGTGGATTGTACCATACCAAACCGCAAAGTGTGGACAAACTGGAAGATAAGATGATCGAGGCAGTGGTCGGCGGCGATGGCGGCGATTCTCCGGAAAACGATATTGAGGCGATTCTGGAAGGCATTAAGGCGTGTCCGGAATGCAAAGAAGTGGTTCTGATCGCCGATAATTCCGCAACGCCCCGCGACCTGGAACTGGTCGAAAAAATCGGTCGCCCAGTGCGGGTTATTCTCTGTGGGGTGCGGTCGAATATTAATCCCGCCCACTTGTACATTGCCTGGAAAACCAAAGGCAGCGTGCATACGATCAAACAGGACATCACCTCGCTGACAGATTTGCAGGAAGGCCAGACCCTGAAAGTAATGGGCCAGACTTTTAAGATTGTAAAAGGGCAATTGGTGGAGACTACTAGATTCTGACAGATGGAAACGGCGGGCGCAGATCTTCAAGACGCGCCCGCCGTTTCCGGTTAATCTTTTATAAGTTTTAACGTATAGAAACTGCCCCCTGCATGTATCGACATAATATAGGAACCTACCGGCAGATTTTGCAAATCTTCCAGCTGTGTGGTAGTATTTTGGATCACTTGCTGCTTGAATACCCGCCCTTGCATATTGCTTATACTGAGGGTGCCGCCAAGGTACCGGGACGCGCAATTGACGGTTAAACTACTTTGAAAAATCCTGGGCGATACTTCGAAATAGTTCAACGCCGCTACGTCCTTGACCCCAACAGAAAGTGGTTTGAGCACCACGTTAAGTGTCGTTATCAGGTTCGTTTGCAGCACCACATCGGTGATTGTTTTAGATTCATAACCATCCCGGCTGAAGGTGATATCATAATTGCCCGGCAAAGCACTACCCGTCTTGTAAACGCCGAAAAAATCGGTGTTGTCGCGGTTGGTCGTATCGTTTAATACGACTGCCAGTGCATTGGTAACAGGAAGCCCGGTCACGGAATCCGTAACAATCCCTTCTAACCAAGCTGCGTGCTGGTAGGTGGGCTGAAATATGAATAGCCCTTCATTTTTGGCCGACGCGAAAATAATACCCGACGGCAAATAAGGGTCTGCATCCCAAACCAGCGAATTGCCCACTACCACCCAAGCCGTTTCAATCAAATTGTCGGGGAGCGTAGCATCTACAATCGTCAGTTGACCGCCATACGACGGATTGACCAGATAATTTCCTTTTACGCGGACATTATGCACTTCAAACGTGGGTTTCCGGCTCGGTTTATAGGTATCCAGCAAGGTGATATTGGCTAAATTAGATACATCGAATGCGCCGAGTGGCGCGTTCGACTTTTCGTCCGTCGTAAACAGCGTTTTACCGTCGGGAGAAAGATCACAGTTGTGGTTAAATGCGCCTGGGGTCGGATTGGTGATGATCAATTGTGGATTGGTACGGTCGAAGATGTCCACGACTCCGAATTGCCCCTGATAAATTTCACTGGTCCATAACGTATCGCCGCGCAGTAATCCGTCGTGCACATAATTGTTAGTGTATTTGCTGAGTATATGCGGATTCCAGGGATCGTTAAGGTCGGCAATAATAGCGCCGTTGGTTACATTTCCGCCTCCGAAAATATACAGGTACCCATCGGCCGCTTGTACGGTGTGACTGCGGACTACCAGGCTGTCAAATAACCCATCGCCATACCATACTTTCCAAAATACCGTATCGGGCAATGGACGAAGATCCACGATGGTAATACCGCTGCCTTCGGCTTCCGAACCAAAATAAGCAAAACCGCCATGGGTTTTTACTTCGCGCCAGTTGCTTTGCGGCCCTGGAATAGTGAACCGCTCTACCGGTTGGGTGGGATCATGCAAATCGACGATACTCAACCCGATGCTGGTCCCTACCAACGCATATTCACCACCGGTACTGTCCACATAATGCCAGCACCCGGCTAGTGAGACCGGTGCATAGGGCAAATGCCCGATTTGTTGCAGGTGAAGTTGTGCGAAAAGGCAACCCGGCAAGAGCAGAAAAAGAAATGTGCGCATTTTTTATCGCTAAAAGTGACGTGTGTCCGGCAGTGTATATACTACCGCTCTCAAAAGTACACCGCTGCGAGGTATTGTCATCCGCTTTTCACCTTTTGGCTGTTATGCGCTAAAGATTTCCGGTTTTTCCCGGCGTAAAATGCTGTCACCAACGCCGTACATTTGCGTCTTTAAGCGCATGCTTCTTCATCAAGACACTTTATACCTGTTTATTTCAATAATCTATGCAGCCGGATTTAATCTCTGACTTAGCCCAAAATGCGCTCGAAAGTAGTGGTTGGATCGGCTTTTTTTTCAAATGTGTGCTGGTTTTGCTCGCGCTGGCCGTGCTGAAACTGCTTTGGCAGGGTTTTCGGTACGCCCGTAAAGGACTGGTTGGTTCCTTGCGCTTGATCGGCCGATGGTTGTGGCGAAGCGCCAAATGGGTGGTTGTGTTAGCGGGTTTATTGACCTTTTGTGGGCAGCCGGTTTCCGATTACCTGCAAAAAATTGAGCAACTGTACTTACATCCAGTCTTTGCAAGTAGTTTTGAGATCAATTATCCGGATGAAGTGCAGGTAGTCAGCAAATACGAGCAACAGATGAACCGCCACACCGACACGTATGAAAAAACGGTGATGATGAACGGATTGCAGGAGATTGCGGATAGTATATCAGGCGGACGGCTACTGCCTTTATTGCAGGCTTGTTACTTTGAGACCGAACTCAATCCATTTCGCGTGCGCGATGATCAGATCGCGGCGGGGCTTATCCAGTTCACGCCTGCGGGTTTATACGGCATTACGTATCGGGGTAAAAAAGTAACTAAACCCGATATTCTGGCGGCCTGCCAAACCCGCGACATTGAAAAAATCATGGATTGCACGCGGCAGTATATGCTTAATGTATGGCGGCTGAAGGGCCGGCGGCGCGTAGATCATACCATTGATATATATCTTATGCTCTTTTCACCCGTGTCTGTCTTTAAAGACGCGGAACACGCCGTGTATGAAGGTTGCGATAACCCGAGTTATTATCAGAATGATGGTTTTGATGGCTGGCTGGTTACCCCCGAAGGAAAAGTCATTCGTGACAAATCATCGCGGGATTGTCGGATTACGGTGCGGGAAATATTTTTAGCGGTCAATCGGAAAAATAGTTTGCTGATCAGCCGGTAGGGAAGGAACGCATTTAATAATTTAACATTTTACACGAAATTTTACCAGGATTTTCTTTAATTTTGACGCGAATTTGGTTAATTACCAGTTCAAATGCAATAATTGTCTTTTATTTAATCCGAATTTTCATCCCGTATCATCTCTTACCGTTCTTATGCGTAAAAAATTACGTTTATCCGTACTGCTGCTCGTTGTTGCATTTGTTGGTGCGCGTGCGCAAAAGATTGATCAGGCGATTAACTATCTTGGTCAAACCCGTTACACCCATGAAATGCCTAAAGGGCAGGTCATTTTTCGCTATGAAGGTTGTTCACTGTTACGCATTGGCGATGGCAAAAAGTCCTATTCAAAATTACTGACCTCCTACCCTGGATTCAATAATGCCGGCTGCGGCAATTTGGACGCCATTCTGGTGCAAAATGTGCGCGTTGAGACCGGTGAAGAGTTAATAAACCGGCAGAAAGCCGCCGCCAAAGCGGCGAAAAAAGCCCAGAAAGCCGCGGAGCAAGCGGAGGCCCGCACCGCAGAACGTCCGCAGGTCGTACCGCCGGATCCATCAGTTGTTCGCCCCGAACCGGTGCCCGCTCAACCGCGTTTAGAGCCCGTCGCTTTTAAAGAAAACCAACCGCCCGTAGCCACTACTACCAGTGAGCCGGTCAATATCTATCGGTACGACAGCAAGATTAAGTCGGACTCGGCGATGATTGTGAATAAAGTGAATACGGTAGCCAATTCGATTGTAAAAAATTCCGGAACTTATCTGGGGATTGCGCGGGAAACCTGGCATGCCTTGATGAATATCTTTTGGGCATTTTTCTCGGTTTTACTGTGCCTTTCGGGGCTTTTATGGTATATATCCAGTAGTTCTGCCCGTGAGTCGATCAAAGATAAAATGGGGAACAGCCTGACTGATCAATGGATGCTCTGGGTGTATCAGAATGTAACCGGTGCCCTGGCTCTTCTGATTTGGACGATGATGGCAGTACTTATCGTCAATATTTTCTTGACCCTGGCCAGTTACAATCTGCCGATTCCAATTCTTATCCCCGCGTGGTTGGGTGTACTGATGATCGTCAATAAATTTACCGACCGACTTATTCCGAATGTCCGGGTTACCCAAAAGAAGATCGGACCAAACTAGATAGGGCATAGTACCGACCCACCAATAAATTGGTGGGTTGAGGTTAGTTTGCTGGTGGCTTTGCCGGGGGATTTGTTATACCAATAAATTGGTTTGGGTGCAGGTTTGTGTGTGGGGTGTGGCCTCGAAGGCTGTATATCGACCCACCAATAAATTGGTTGGTTGAGATTGGTTTGCTGGTGTATTTGCCGGGGGATTTGTTATACCAATAAATTGGTTTGCGGAGCGGGTTTGTGTGTGGGGTGTGGCCTCGAAGGCTGTATATTGACCCACCAATGAATTGGTGGGTTGAGGTCAGTTTGCTGGTGTCTTTGTCTGGGGATTTGTTATACCAATAAATTGGTTTGCGGAGCGGGTTTGTGTGTGGGATGTGGCCTCGAAGGCTGTATATCGACCCACCAATAAATTGGTGGGTTGAGGTTAGTTTGCTGGTGTCTTTGCCGGGGGATTTGTTATACCAATAAATTGGTTTGCGGAACTGACAGGCGCTTATTTATCCAGATGGTGCTTCGAAGATTCGATTTTGGCTTTGGAAATGTGGAAAGCAACATTCTCATCTAGAAAGTGCTTTAAAAAACCCGTTGATTTCAAGGTAACACAATAAAGAGGCTGTCGCATAACAATCACCTCAACCGACCACGTGCAACCTTACTTGGGAGACTATTTCTTATCCAGTATATCAAGTTAGGCACCCGAACAGCACTAAAACGATTGTGACAATCCCAAGCATCCGCGCCACATCAACAATCAACAATCATTTGATCGTCAATCGTCAATAACCTTTGTACCACCAGCGCAGGCAGGCTTAATGACGAC